>CAZJWM010000070.1:0-11880 GCA_964549975.1 uncultured Bacteroides sp.
GCAGCAGCTTGTGGTCGAGGCCGTCGGCGGTGAGGTCGGCCCACACCGAGCCATCTTCCTTGCGATACATGATGCCCTTTTCGAGGCCTTCGAGCACTTTCTCTTTGCCCTCGAGATAGGTCTGCGATTCGTAGTAGATCTTGTCGAAGCCAACGCCCATGCGGCGATAGGTTTCGTCGAAACCGGCATAAACCCACTGGTTCATGCGCTGCCAGAGCGAGCGCACCTCCTCGTCGCCGGCTTCCCAGCGGCGGAGCATCTCGCGGGCTTCGGCCATCAGGGGCGATGCGGCCTTGGCCTCATCCTCGGTCATGCCCTTGGCCATGAGGTCGGCCACTTCGGCCTTGAAGTGCTTGTCGAAGGCCACGTAGAAGTCGCCAATCAGGTGGTCGCCCTTCTTGCCGGTGCTCTCTGGGGTGGCACCGTTGCCCCACTTCTGCCAGGCCAACATCGACTTGCAGATGTGGATGCCGCGGTCGTTGACGATGTTGGTCTTCACCACGCGGTTGCCGCAAGCGGCGAGAATCTGCGACAGCGAGAAGCCCAGCAGATTGTTGCGCACGTGGCCCAGGTGGAGCGGCTTGTTGGTGTTAGGCGAAGAATATTCCACCATCACCAGCGGCGACCGGTCCGTGGCCTTGGTCAGGCCGTAGTCTTCAGTGGCCAACACCGAGGCAAGCACGGCGTTCCAATAGGTGGGCTCCACCACCAGGTTTAAGAAGCCCTTGACCACATTGTAGCGACACACGGCGGGCTCATTCTCCACGAGCCATTGGCCCACTTCGTCGCCCACCTGTTCGGGCGAACGTCGCGCAGCCTTGACGTAAGGGAAGGTCATCACGGTGAGGTTGCCCTCAAACTCACGACGAGTGGCTTGAGGCACAATCTTGTCGGCGGGAGCGTCTATTTGGTAGAGCTCGCTGACGGCGCGGCTCACGGCGCCGGCTATAATACGGTCGAGTTGCATAGTCAATTTATTCGTTTGTTTGTTAGTGTGCAAATTTACCACTTTTTTTCAACTTATCAAAAACCATGCCAAAACCGACCGCTGCGCCGCCGCCAAAGTGCAGAAAAATGTGGTCCGAGCGCGAAAATATGTGCGAAAAAGTGTATCTTTGCAGCGTAACTATATGCAGAAAAATGTAATTTAGCCATGCAACGAATTGCTTTTCAGGAACTTATAGAATGGAGCGAAAAACCGTCGCGAAAACCTCTTATTCTCAATGGCGCACGTCAGGTGGGAAAGACGTGGCTTTTGCGCGAATTTGCACGCCGCCACTATGCCAAGGAGGCTTACGTGATGTGTCGGAAGAACCAATTGGTCAAGCAGGTGTTTGAACAAGACTTCGACGTGGAGCGCATTCTGCGAGCGCTGCGCGCCATCACCCACGTAGACATCACCCCCACCGACACGCTCATCATCTTAGACGAGGTGCAGGAGGTGCCGGAGATTCTTGAGGCACTGAAATATTTCTGCGAAGAGGCGCCGCAATATCACGTGGCTGTGGCCGGCTCGCTATTGGGCATTTCGCTCCACAACGGCGTGTCATATCCAGTGGGAAAGGTAGACACTCTGCAGATCTACCCCATGAATTTCGAGGAATTTCTGATGGCTATGGGCGAAGATGAGGCCGCCAAACTGCTGCGCAGCGGCGACCACGCCACCATCGGCCTGCTGCATGAAAAGTTTGTGGAGTTGCTGCGCCAATACTACTACGTTGGCGGAATGCCGGAGGCTGTGTTGGCCTACTCCGAGAGCGGCGCGCTGCAGCAGGTGAGAGCCATCCAGCGCGAAATCCTCAACGGTTATGAGCAAGACTTCTCGAAACACGCTCCGACGGAGCAGGTGGCACGCATACGCCAGGTGTGGCGCAGCATCCCCTCGCAGCTGTTCAAGGAGAACAAAAAGTTTATCTACGGGGCGTTGCGCCACGGCGCCCGTGCCAACGATTTTGAGTTGGCCATACAATGGCTCATTGATGCGGGATTGGTCTACAAGGTGGCGCGTTGCACGAAGCCGGCCCTGCCGCTGTGTGTCTACGAAGATCTCTCGGCCTTTAAGCTGTATCTCACCGACTTGGGTCTGCTCGGGGCGATGGCCAACACCGACCCGGCGCAGGTGTTGCTGAAGACGGATGCTTTCAAGGAGTTCAAGGGCGGACTCACGGAGCAATATGTGTTGCAACAGATGGTGAGCAAACACATTGAGCCGATTTATTATCATTCGGCCGATGACTCGCGTCTGGAGATTGACTTTCTGGTGCAACGCGGAGCGCAATTGCTCCCCATTGAGGTGAAGGCCGAGGAGAATATTCGCGCAAATTCGCTGACGCGGCTTCTACGCGAACATCCCGAGATGCACGCCGAGCGCTATTCGATGCTCCCCTATCGCCGGCAGGAGTCGCTGACCAACGTGCCGCTCTATATGGTTTAGAAGGTGACGACGGTGATGCCGGCGCCGCCGAAGCGCACGTCTTCGTCGGCAAAGGAGGCCACGCCGCCGACGGTGGAGAGGTATTGGCGGATGCTTTGGCGCAGGGCGCCGGTGCCGGTGCCGTGGAGTATGCGTATGCGCGGGCAGTTGAAGCGGATGGCGTCGTCAACGAAGTAGGTGACGGCTTGGATGGCCTCGTCGGCTCGCATGCCGCGCACGTCTATTTCTTGCTTGAAGTCGAGTTGGCGCGAGCGCTCTTGTTGGCTCACCAGACGGGCTCCGGCGGTCATCTCCGTTTTTGGGCGGGCCATGGTGAGGCGCAGGCGGTCGAGCTTCACCGTGGTTTTGAGCATGCCGAAGCTCACCGTGGCATTTTTTCCTTCGATGGCGAGCACTTGTCCGGGGATGTCCGAGCCGTCGAGTTTCACGTAGGAGCCCACGGTGATGGGGTCGGCGGCTTTGGGCTGCGCCGAGGGCTTGGGTTTGCGCGCTTTGGGCGCCTTTTTCAGCAGAGGATGTTCGGCGGCAGTGTCGGCGGCGGTGAGCTGTTGCGACTCTTGGCGCAGACGCTCGCGCAGCGACTTTGTCTCCTCCTTTTCGGCTTGGATGCGGCGAATGTCGTTGATGGTGCGCTGAATGGCGGCGTTGCTGCCGTCGAGAATCTGCTGCGCTTGGGCCTTGGCATCGGCTATGATTTCGCGGCGACGCGAGCGCAAGGTCTCGGCATCGGCCTCATAGTTGGCCAGAGTTTGGTCGAGTTTCTTCTCTTTTTGGCGAATGTCGTGGCGCTTGTTCTCCCAGTAGCGGCGGTCGCGCGCAATGTCGAGGAGATATTTGTCCATGTTCACGTAGTCGCTGCCCACAATCTCCTGGGCCGTGGCGATGATGTCGTCGGGCAGACCTATTTTGCGGGCAATCTCCACGGCAAAGGAGCTGCCGGCCGTGCCTATGGCCAGGCGAAACATCGGCTCCATGCGTTGGCGGTCGTAGAGCATCGAGCCGTTGATCAGGCCGGGGGTCTGTTCGGCAAAGAGTTTGAGGTTTTGATAGTGGGTGGTGATGACGCCCCACATTTGCAGCGAGGCAAATCGGGCCAAAATGGCTTGGGCGATGGCGCCGCCGATGGTGGGCTCGGTGCCGCCGCCGAATTCGTCGATGAGCACCAGCGAGGAGCCGCGGCCGCGCGCCATGAATTGCTTCATGTGGGTGAGGTGGCTTGAGTAGGTGCTGAGGTCGTTTTCGAGACTTTGGTCGTCGCCTATGTCGATGAAGATGTCGTCGAAGAGGCCGGCGTGACTGTTCTCGTAGAGGGGCGGCAGCAGGCCGCATTGGAGCATATATTGCACGATGCCCACGGTCTTGAGCGTCACCGACTTGCCGCCGGCATTGGGGCCGGAGATGATGAGCAAGCGATTTTGGGCCGTGAGGGTGATGTCGAGGGGCACTATGGCCTTGCCCTGGGCGCGAAGCGATTCGAGCAGGCCGGGATGACAGGCATGATACCATTCCACCAGCGGCTCGGCCGAGAGGTGGGGCAGTTGGCCGTCGATGCTGATGGCATAGAGCGCTTTGGCGTGGATGAAGTCAAGTTGGGCGGCCACGCCACAGGTTTCGAGCATGGCCGGAGCATAGGGGCGCAGTTCGTTGGAGAGGGACGTGAGGATGCGGTTCACCTCGCGGCGCTCGTCCATCTGCAGTTCGCGCATGCGATTGTTGGCGGCCACCACTTCGGCCGGTTCGATGTAGACAGTTTTGCCCGAGGCACTTTCGTCGTGGACAATGCCCTGGATTTTGCGCTTGTGCATGGGGTTGACCGGGATGACCAGACGGCCGTCGCGCACGGAGGCGGTGGCGTCGGTGGCCACGATGCCTTGGGCCACGGCCGACGATAGGACGCGGCGCATGGCGGCGGCCATGCTCCCTTGAGCCGAGGCCATGTCGCGACGAATCTGCGCCAACTCGGGCGAGGCGGAGTCGCGCACCTGACCGAAGCGGTCGAGCACGCGGTCGATGGCGCGCAGCTGCAGCGGAAACTCTTGCATCGGCTCCACCACTCTATCGAGATGCGGATATAGATTCTCTTGGCGCGCGCGAGCAAAAAGGGCCACGATGGCGCCCACGGCCTCCAGCGAGGTGCGCAGCGCCAGCAGCTCTTCCACGGTGGGAAACGTGCCCTCCACTCTCATGGCTTCGAGCATCGGCTCCACCGGGCGCAGCGACGCCAGCGGCAGCTCGGCCTCGGCGTCGCCTTGGGCTATGGATTTCATCTCCGCCACACACAGCAGCGAGTGCTCCACCTCAGCGAAGTCGGTGGAGAATCTGATCGACTCACACCACTCCGCCCCGGGGGCCGAGGCGCAATGCTCCGCCACGCGGCGGCGCACTGTGGTGAATCCGATTTTTGCTTCAAACGTGTCGGCGGGATATATCATTGAGCGTCGAAAATTTGTGAGGCGAGGGTGGGATTATTGACGGTGACGTAGTCTTGAAAGGCGTTGATATAGGCATCGGCGGCGGCATCGAGGCCTTGGCGGCGCATTTCGCCCTCGCGGGCTCGCACGCTCAACACCATGCCAATGACGTCGCGGTCGGCCAGCAGGGTGTCGCGGCAGAAGGCCACGGCGTCGCTGCGCCCTTGCTCCACGGCGCGGGCACAGTCGGCATCGGCGGGCTTCAGGTCGCAGGAACACGACGCGGTGGCGGTGGCCACGGCCAGGGCCGCAATCAGAGAAAAGAGGTGATGTTTCATATCTGTTTTGGGGAGTGAGAGATGATTCGTTGGGCTTCGGCGGCCACGCGCTCCATGAGCCAGCGGGGAGTGCTGGTGGCGCCGCAGATGCCGATGCTCTCGGCCTCGGCGAGCCATGAGGCGCAGAGCTCCGTCTCGTTGGCCACCATGTGGGTGCGCTCGTTGGCCTTGGCACATTCGGCAAAGAGGAATCTTCCGTTGGAGCTCTTCTTGCCGCTCACGAAGAGAATCACGCTGTGGCGGCGGGCAAATTCACGCAACTTGTCGACGCGATGGGCCACGGAGCGGCATATCGTGTCGAAGGCTTGAAACTCCACGCCGGGGGCCATGCGTTGCTCAATGGCTTGGGTGATGCTGCGCAGGCCGTCGGTCGACTTGGTGGTCTGCGAATAGAGGCAGGTGGGGCGATTGAGCTCCACGCCGTCGAGATCGCTCAGGCTCTCCACCACTCTCGCCTGACCGCCGGTTTGGCCAATCAGACCGAGCACTTCGGCGTGGCCGGGCTTGCCGTAGATGAGAATCTGCGGATGCGAGGGGGAGCAATAGCTCTGCTTGATGCGCTGCTGGAGTTTCAACACCACGGGACACGTGGCGTCGATGATCTCAATGTTGTTGCGGCGCGCCAATTCGTAGGTGGCCGGCGGCTCGCCGTGGGCTCGCAGCAGCACCTTCACGTCGTGGAGCTGCGCAAGCTGCTCGTGGCTGATGGTGATGAGTCCGCGGCTGCGCAGACGGTTCACTTCGTCGGCATTGTGCACAATGTCGCCCAGGCAGTAGAGGCGACCCGAGCGGTCGAGCTCCTCTTCAGCCTTGCTGATGGCGGCGGTGACACCGAAACAGAAGCCGCTGTCGGAGTCAATCTCAATCGGCGGCTGCTTCATTGTAGCGGTCGAGGAGCCACTGGTTTTGCTCCTCTATGGTCATATTCGAATTGTCGAGGTCGATGGCGTCGTCGGCGCGGCGCAGGGGGCTTTCGGCGCGAGTTTGGTCGATGTGGTCGCGCTTCACCACGTTGGCCAACACCTCCTCGTAGTTGGCCGGCGAGCCGGCCTGCGTGAGCTCCAGGAAGCGGCGGCGGGCACGGGTTTCGGCCGAGGCGTTGACGTAGATTTTCAGCTCGGCGTGGGGGAACACTGTGGTGCCCACGTCGCGGCCGTCCATCACAATCCCCTTTTCGCGGCCAAACTGCTGCTGGCGCTCCACAAGGTCGCGGCGCACGCCCACGATGGCGGCCACAGGGCTCACGAAGTTGCTCACGCGCATGGTGCGAATGTCGGCTTCGATGTCCACGCCGTTGAGCATGGTGTGCTGGCCCTGCTCGGTGACGGCAAAGTCGATTTTCAGGTTGCCGAGGTCGGCCACGATGGCCTGCTCGTTGACCTCACCCTCGGCAGAGATAAATCCCTGCTGCAGAGCGCGAAGCGTCACGGCGCGATACATTGCGCCGGAGTCGATGTAGCGATAGCCTATGGTGCGAGCCAAGGCTTTGGCCATACTGCTTTTGCCCGACGATGAGAATCCGTCGATGGCTATGATGATTTTTTTCATAATTCAAACAAATTGGTAGTGACGTTGAGCATAAAGGTGGTGGCGCCGGTGTGGGGCTGCGCCAAGGCCACACCGAAACTAAACAGGCGCGTCTTCAAGCCCAAGCCGGCGGAGAAGCCGCTCAGCAGCGAGCGCTGATAGGTGGACATGTCGGTGCGGGTGCGATAGTTGTAGGCCAAGTCCACGTAGAAGGAGTCGCGCGGACGCCATTCCACGCCAAACACCAAGTGGCGAAACAGGTTCGAGGCAAAGCCATCCTTGAGCACCGGGTCGGAGGTGCCGTCGCCAACGTCGTAGTAGGGCAACTTCCAGCGCGTCAGGTCGTAGGCCGTGACGTTGAGCGTCACCGGCGTGGAGCCCAGGCCCTTGCTCCAGCCCAAGCGGATATCCACGGGCAGACGGTCGTAGGTCTCGGCAAAACGCTTCACTTGGCCACCCAGATTGGCCACCACAAGCGACAGCGACGCATCGCGTTCCTCGTCGTAATAGTTCACGCCGAGGTCGGTGCAGAGAGCCCACGCCGTGTAGGCATCATATCCGCTATAGATGGCCTTGATGGCAAAAGCGCCGCGCCACTTCTCGCCGAGATTGCGACTATACACACCCGAAAAGGCCACGTCTTGCGGCGAAAACTTGCCGGTGACGTTGCCCGCGGCATCCGTAGCCGCAATCGAGCCGTAGCCATAATAATTGATAGCAGCTGCCCACGCGGCATTTTCGCCCGCAGAATGTGCATATTTTGCAGCGGCAAAATTCGTGCCGCCCACATAGCGCATATATCCGAAACTGAGCATCTTGCTCATCTCCGGGCCGAGCAGAGCCGGATTTTGATCCGTGAGCATCAGATCGTCGTCGACAAGCGACACGTTCACGCCCCCCAGACCGTAGACACGGGCCGAGGTGCTCACATCCAGAAAGTTGTAGGCAGTGCTGCCCCCAACTTGAGCCCGGAGAGCCGAGCCGCCGGCGAGGGCCGCCACTGCTGCTATGATTTTGAGCGATTTCATTCAACTATAATAACGCACCACCTCCCCCATTTATTGCCCCACGCAAAAAAACAACGGCCTCTCCCCAACCCCTAAGGGCCTCTCCCCAACCCCTCCCCTGGAGGGAAGGGGCTACTAAGCCGCCCGCAGATGCGCCGAAGGTGCATATTTAGTGTTAACGCGGCACAGAGGGAGTCGCAGGCCAACCGCATCAAAACGCCGTATACTAATACCGCTGTAAATCAAGCGGATACGATGCCTCGGAGAGACCGGTTATCCTAAAACCCCATCTTGGCCGCGTAGCGGCCTGGGTGGGGAGGCAACGCTGATACACAGCAACTTGGTCGGAGACCATGTCACCAGCGCCGCCCCGGTGACAACCTCAGCGAGGCGAGCAAAGTAGGCAAAATCGCGGACGACTGATGCGCCGAAGGTGCATATTCAGTGTTAACGCGGCACAGAGGGAGCCGAAGGCGACCGTGTGCCGCGTAGCAACGAGAGAACGTATGTGTGCCGAAGGTACACATTGTGGTGCCAGCCAAGCATATACTCACGATGCACCGGTGCCGCTGCCGGAGTGCGCCTATAATGTCTACCTCACGGCAGACATGCCATGGGATGAGACCACCCCCGACATGCGCTTCGCTTTGTCGGGGGTTAACACTGAATATGCGCCTCTCGGCGCATCAGTCGCTGCCATCTCACGCATCAGATTATCAGATATATACGTCCGACTGTTTCTGCGTGTATAGCACCCACGCGCAATGCACTGACAGTAATTGTCACGGCGGTGACAAAACTGATTTATATGGTTTGGTATAGTTCACTCAATTCTACCTTTTTGAGCAGGGCGCGGCGAAGGCGGTGGAAGTTCGACGTGATTTTCTTTGACACTGCCGCGGCCAAAATTGCCGGCTAACACGCTCATCGGATGCGCATTGCGCGCTGCGGAATTTTCCGATTATTGTGCTATACGGCTGCGGGCAAGCGGAGCAGCAGAGCTGTGAATATATCTTAATATTAGTTAAATAATTGGGGGGGGTAAAATTTTCCTTAACTTTGGCAGCCCAAAGACTTTGGGCACATTCCGTAACGTAATTAAAACACAATGCTCAGAGACTTTAAGAACGCCGTGAAGAAGTGTTTGTATGGCGGCATGCCATACATCGCAACACGCCTGCTCAGCCCCCACTCGCCAAAGTTGCCCTATCTGAAATATCAGATGCTGAAGGGCTACACTCACTATCCTTATGACTTCGCCGAGGAATATCTAAACGCGGATGTTGAGGTGCAGACTGATGCCGAGCGCGGTCTGCCCTACGTGATGCATCGCGGAGAGAAGCGCCTATATTTTCCGCGCAAAATGTCGGCAGCGGCAGTGACGACGCTCTACAAGTCGCTCTTGATAGAGCAAGACGCGCGCCACGCCCATCATTATGTGGAGAGCCTCAGCGAATTCCGTGGCCGGACGCTGCTCGACGTAGGCGCAGCCGAGGGGATTCTGTCGCTCGAAGCAATTGAGGAGGTCAAGGAGGTGTATCTGTTCGAGTGTGACGAGGATTGGATCGAGGCCTTGGAAGCCACGTTTGCGCCGTGGCGGCAGAAGGTGTCTATTGTTCACAAATTCGTGGGCAACAGCGTCTCCGAGGAGTTCACCACCATCGACGCATTTCTGGCCGACAAGTCGCACAGCAATCTGTTTTTGAAGATGGACATTGAGGGCGCGGAGTGTAGCGCCTTGGAGGGCGCCGCGGGCCTATTCAGCGAACCTACAGACTTGGAATTTGCCATCTGCATATATCATCGGCGCAATGACAGACGGCTGATTTCGGAGTTTCTGAGCGCACACGGCTGCACGTTTGAGGTGAAGCCCGGCTACTTCTATTCCAAGCACCGACTGCGCCCGGCCGTGGTGCGCGGCCGCCGCTCGCTCTGACGTGATTTTGTTTGACACCATCGCGGCCAAAATCGCCGCCTAACACGCTCATCAACCGAGCGTTGCGCGCCGCAGAATTTTCCAATTCTTGTGCTATACGGCCCACGGGCGGAAGAGTGGCGACACTGGTGGCATGGTCTCCGACCAAGCCGCTGTGTATCAGCGTAGTTAACCCCACCTAGGCCGCATGCGGCCAAGATGGGGTTTTAGGATAACCGGCCTCTCCGAGGCATCGCATCCGCTTGATTTACAGCGGAATTTGTATGCGACGTTTTGATGAGGGTTGCGAATTAGTTGAGCACCATGCCGCCGAGGGCGGGAGAGTAGCAGCGGGCAAATTGCCGCAGGAATGAGAGCGTTGAGGCTTTGGGGCCGCTCTCGGAGTGGGTTGTTTGGGCCGATGGTGCCGAGTAAGCAGAGGTAGAGATTCGAATCATAGGCAGCTTGGGTTAATGTTAATACATAAGATTAACGCAAGCGGATGCCCGATTATTTTAGTTGAGTCGAATTTTTTTGCCTACGCTGAGCTTGGAGGTAGTGGTGATGCTGTTGAGCTGGCAGAGCTTGCGCACGGTGGTGCCGTGGCGTGAGGCAATGCGGCTGAGGGTGTCGCCGCGGCGCACGGTGTAGTAGGAGGCGCCGCTACCCTTTTTGGCAGAGCTGCGGGTGGTGGAGCGCGAAGCCATCTGGGCGTAGTCGGCGGCCGAGGGGGTGTAGTCGCGCGCATTCATATAGGTGTGCTTCGTGAAGGTGTAGGTGTCGGTGTGGACGGTGTTGTTCACGAAGTCGAAAATGCCGGCGGGGTTGATGGCGTAGCCCATGTAGCGGGTCTCGAAGTGGAGGTGCGGGCCGGTGCTGTGGCCGGTGCTGCCGCCCAGGGCGATGGGGTCGCCGGCTTTGACGTATTGGTCGGGCTGCACGAGGAAGCGTGAGAGGTGGCCGTAGACGGTCTCCAGGTCGTTGCTGTGGCGAATCACCACGTAGTAGCCATAGCCTTTGCGCTCATATTTGGTGATGCGCACACGTCCGTCGAAGGCGGCGTAGATGGTGTCGCCGGTGACGATGTGCAGGTCGATGCCTTTGTGCATGCGTTTGAAGCGGCGGCGATAGCCGTAGGGCGAATTGATGCGCGTGGGGGCTGTGGGCATATGATAGTTGCCGAGGGTGATGACCACGCGGTCGGGCACTGTGGCGCCGCTGTAGCAATTGACGAAACCGCTGTTCCATCCTTCGGTGTAGATATCTGCTTCGGGTTCTTCCTCATCGGGGAAGAGTTCGTCGATGAAGGCGTCGGTGCCGTTCACGCGAATTTGGTTTTCCACATTGAGCTGTCCGGCGATGAGGTCGTGGTGTTCGGCCTTGTGGACGGCCGGAGGGGTGAGACTCTTGTGGGCGGTGGGCTCGGCAGCGAAAGCCGCGGAGCACCCGGCCACGGCCAAGAGCGTCGCCAGCAGTGTGGAGTGGAGGTTGATATTAAATGTCATCAGTCTTCAGTTCGATTTTGTTTGTGGAGTTAAGGGTTTGGGTGAGAGAAATGGGTTAGAAAAAGAGAGGGGTGTGCACTCTGAATGAGGGGTTACATCTCGTCGGGGGCGTAGGTGTAGGGCAGCCACGCCGGGGTGTAGTCAAACAGCTCTTCGTCGCGGAAAAAGCGCTTCAGCTCCACCTGAGCGCTCTCCAAGGAGTCGGAGGCATGCACAATGTTTTCCTGGCCACTGACGCTGAAATCGCCGCGAATGGTGCCCGGCTGAGCCTTGCAGCCGTTGGTGGCGCCGGTCAACATCCTCACCACCTCAACGGCGTGGGAGCCTCTCAGAGCCATCACAATCACGGGCGAAGCCATCATTGAGTCAAGAATCCAGGGGAAAAACGGACGGTCAACTAAGTGCGCATAGTGCTCTCGCAGCAATTCTTCAGAGAGTTGCATCATCTTCATACCGACGATTTGCAAGCCTTTCTGCTGAAATCGTTGCACCACTTGACCCACGTAGCCATGGAGCACGGCCGAGGGCTTCAGAATCACGAGAGTTGTTTCCATTTTGTTCATTAGTTTTCCGAGGTTCATTTATTTAAGCGCACAAAAGTAACTTTTTATTGTGACAATTCCTAACTTTTTGCCACAAAAAATTGTTAATTTCACATTTTTCGTTAGTTCCGGCGCCCGATTTAACAAAAAATATCTCGCCCGGCCAAATCAAAAAAGCCCCGCGCCACAAAGCGCGGGACC
>CAZJWM010000071.1:0-6346 GCA_964549975.1 uncultured Bacteroides sp.
GTCCCGGTGGCTACACTCGTATCCTCAAGACCGGCAACCGTCTTGGCGACAACGCCGAAATGTGCTTCATTGAACTCGTTGACTACAACGAAGCTCTTCTCGAAGCCAAAAAAGAAGGCGCCACCAAGAAGACCCGCACTCGTCGCAGCCGCAAGAGCGCAGCCCCCGCTGCCGAAGCCGCTCCCGCAGCTGAAGCCCCTGCAGCTGAAGCCCCTGCAGCTGAAGCTCCCGCAGCTGAAGCCCCTGCAGCCGAGTAATCCCCAACCGACAACTCCACGAAAGGCGGAGAGAAGCCCCCAGCGGCTTCTCCCCGCCTTTCTCCGTCTCCGCCCGGATTTTGCGGAATGAAGAAAAAGTGGTAACTTCGCAATGGCGCAGGCGAGGGAGCGGATGTGGGCAACCACCCTCCTGATGGTCGATAAGCGAGTCGATGCCGAAGTGCGCACAGCATAGCCAACCCACATGCTCTATGCACCTTTTTTGCTTGCCGGGATTGAAAAGTGTAATTTTTGACCCCGATTTTGGGTTGAAAAGTGTAATTTTTGCTTGCATTTTTGGGTTGAAAAGTGTAATTTTGCGGTGTCAAAACGGATTGAAAAGTGTAATGATATGTTGTATCGCAAAATTGAACGAACGATAAATCAGTATTTTAGCTCGCGTGAGGAACGTGTGCTGATAGTGACCGGAGCACGACAGGTGGGTAAGTCCTACATCGTGCGCCACTGTGCACGTCAGCATTTTCGCCACGTCGTCGAACTGAACATGGTTGACGACAGTGCCTCTCGTCGCCTCTTTGCCGAGGCGCGCACCACTGAGGAGTTCTATATTGCCTTGGGCATTGCCGCCGGCCGGCAGCTCGGCACGTCCAAGGATACGTTGGTTTTCATCGACGAGATTCAGCAGTATCCCCATCTGCTCACTCTGCTGAAATTCCTCAATGCCGAAGGGCGGTTTCGCTACGTGGCCAGCGGTTCGTTGCTCGGTGTCACCCTGCGACGCACCACCTCAATTCCCATTGGCAGCATCCGCATTGAGCAGATGTATCCGCTCGATTTCGAAGAATTCCTTTTGGCCAATGGCTTCGCAGCCGAGGTCGTCGACCATATGCGTCAGGCCTTTGGCCAATGTCGCTCGCTCGACGAGGCCGTTCATCGCGAGGTGACGCGCCTCTTCAGGCTCTATCTGCTTGTGGGCGGATTGCCGGCGGCGGTTAATGAATTTCTGGCTTCGCGCAACATTGTGGCTGTGCGTACAATTCAGCGCGACATTCATCAGCTCTACGTTGCCGACGCTTCGAAATATGACGAGGAACATCGCCTGCGCATTGAGCGAATCTATGGCATGATTCCTTCGAACATGGAGAACAAGAAAAAACGCTTGGTCTTCAAGGATATTCAACCGGAGTTGGCGTCGGCGCGCGCCGCTCAATATCTCGACGAGATGGACTATCTCGTGGGCTCCGGGACGGCCATTGAGGTGAAGGCCATCTCCAACCCCAAGTTTCCGCTGATTGAGTCTGAACAGAAAAATCTTGTGAAGTTTTATCTCAACGACGTCGGACTGCTCACGCGCGTGCTCTATCGCGAAAATGTCGACGCCGTGCTCACCGATCAGCCGAGCGTCAATCTTGGCTCGGTCTACGAATGCGTCGTGGCCATGGAATTGGCGGCCCACGACCATCGCATGTTCTATTACGACAATCGGCAGCGCGGCGAGGTGGACTTTCTCGTTGACGACTATCAGCGGCTGAGCGTGCTGCCCATCGAAGTGAAGTCCGGCAAGGACTATAAGCGGCATAGCGCCGTGTCGCGCATGGTGTCGACCGACGACTACCACATTGAGCGCGCAATCGTCTTCTCCAACAGTCGAGACGTGGAGACCGCCGGGCGCATCGTGTATATGCCCATCTACTATGTGATGTTCGTCTCCTCCGAGGCTCCCGCGGAGATTCTGCTGTGAGAGGGTGGGGTGGGGATAAAATATCGGCGGGTTGCTTGGTCGTGAAGCAACCCGCCGGATTTCTCAATGGATTTGGAGTTCTAAGGTAAAAAAGATTGATTTCAATTAGATGCTGCAAAGTTGGCCATTTTTGTTGGGGTGGCCAAACATTTTTATATGTTGCGCAACATGTTTTTAACGTTTGAGGCCAAAAATGGCCGTTTGTGAAAGAAATTGTCACAAAATAGCCCCCTCTAAATCTCCTCCTGGGAGCCCCCTCTAAATCTCCCCCTGAAGGGTGAGACTTTTTTGCGGTCGCTTTTGAGGGGAGAAAAAGAAAAGCCGCTTGACTCGAGTGAGTCAAGCGGCTTGCTTAAGGCTTTGCTTTGGTCGGGGTGACAAGATTCGAACTTGCGACCACACGCCCCCCAGACGCGTACTCTAACCGGGCTGAGCTACACCCCGCTAGGCCTTAAAAGCGATGCAAAGTTACGCCCTTTTCGTGAATTGTGCAAATTTTTTCACAACTTTTTTTCGAAAAAATTTCGCTGTTTTTCGTAATCGGCTGATGTATGGCGAGATAGTGGTCTTGCCCAAATTCGCCTTTGAGTTCGCAGGGCCGCATCTGACTCGATGTGCGGCACCACAATGTCTACCTCCGGCGCATCAGTTGTCGACTATTCAGGCCATTTTCATTCGATTGCCTTGGGGTGGCAATTGCTATTCTCGATTAAAAGCCGTAACTTTGCAGTGACAAACAGCTTATAGACGTATATGATATCAATCAACAACCTTGGCCAGCAATTTGGCAAACGTGTGCTCTTTCAGGATGTGAATATGAAATTCACTCCCGGCAACTGCTATGGCATCATTGGTGCCAACGGTGCCGGCAAGTCAACGCTGATGCGCATACTTTCGGGCGAGCTGTCGCCCACCCACGGCAATGTGACGCAGGGGCCCGGCGAGCGCATGAGTGTGCTCGAGCAGGATCACTTCAAGTTTGACGATTGCACGGTGATGGACACCGTGCTTCAGGGTCACACCGTGCTCTGGGACATTATGAAGGAGAAAGACGCTCTCTATGCGAAGGCCGATTTCAGCGATGCCGACGGCATCCGCGCTTCGGAGCTTGAGGAGAAATTTGCGGAGCTTGAGGGCTGGAACGCCGAGAGCGACGCTGCGTCGCTGCTCTCCGGTTTGGGCATCAAGGAGGAGAAGCACTATATGCTCATGAAGGATATGAGCGGTAATGAGAAGGTGCGTGTGCTCTTGGCAAAGGCCCTTTTCGGCAACCCCGACAATCTGCTTCTCGACGAGCCTACCAACGACTTGGACTTGGACACCGTGTCCTGGCTCGAAGACTATCTTTCGAAGTTTGAAAACACCGTGCTGGTAGTGAGCCACGACCGTCACTTCCTCGACAGCGTGTGCACCCACACCCTTGACATTGACTATAATAAGATGCAACTTTTTGCGGGCAACTATTCCTTCTGGTATGAGTCGTCGCAGCTGGCTCTGCGTCAGCAGCAACAGCAGAACAAGAAGGCTGAGGAGAAGCGCAAGGAGTTGTTGGAATTCATTCAGCGTTTTTCGGCCAACGTGGCCAAGTCCAAGCAGACCACTTCGCGCAAGAAGATGCTTGAGAAGCTCAACGTCGAGGAGATTCAGCCGTCGAGCCGTCGCTATCCCGGCATCATCTTCACTCCCGAGCGTGAGCCGGGCAACAAGATTCTGGAGGTGAAGGGGCTGAGCGCCAGCGTTGACGGCGAGGTGCTTTTCTCCGAAGTGAATTTTCAGGTGGAGAAGGGCGACAAGGTGGTGTTCTTGAGCCACGATCCGCGCGCCATGACCGCACTGTTTGAGATTATCAACGGCAAGCGTAAGCCCGACAGCGGCAGCTATGAATGGGGCCAGACCATCACCACGGCCTATCTGCCGCTTGACAACTCGGAGTTTTTCAACACCGACTATAATCTGGTGGATTGGTTGGCACAATTCTCCGACGATTCGAGCGAAATCTATCTCAAGGGTTTCTTGGGCAAGATGCTCTTTTCGGGCGAGGAGGTGCTGAAGAAGGCGTCGGTGCTCTCCGGCGGCGAGAAGATGCGTTGCATGATTGCGCGCATGATGCTTCGCAACGCCAACACCATGGTGCTGGATTCGCCCACCAACCATCTCGACTTGGAGTCGATTCAGGCGTTCAACAACACGCTGCAAGGCTTCAAGGGCAACATTCTGATGTCGAGCCACGACCACGAGTTTATCCAAACCGTGTGCAACCGCGTGATTGAGCTCGGCCCCAACGGCATCATCGACAAGATGACCGAATACGACGATTATATCACCGACGAGCGCGTGGCAGCCGCTCGCGAGAAACTCTATGCAAAGTAGCAGTCTACAATCTATTTTAGCCCCCAACGTGAGTCTGGAGCCGATCACCGGCTCCGGCTCCAATAGGCGCTACTTCCGCGTGGTCTACCCCTACGGAGGTAGCGCCATTGCCACTGTGGGGACCAACCTCGCCGAAAACGAGGCGTTTCTCCACTTGGCCGACACCTTTGAACGCGCGGGGTTGCCCGTGCCTCACGTCTCGGCCGTGAGCGCCGACCGCATGGCCTACCTTCAGCAAGACCTTGGCTCAACGTCGCTCTACGGGTGTCTCCACCGCCGCGACCTTGTGGCGCGAGCGCTGACTTGGTTGCCGCGCTTTCAGCGCGCCACCGGCGTGGACTTCCGTCGCTGCTATCCCGTGGCGGAGATGGATCGCCGCAGCGTGATGTGGGACCTCAACTATTTCAAATATTGCTATCTCAAGCCCGTGGGCGTGGAGATTGACGAGCCCGCCTTGGAGGATGACTTCGAGAGCTTGGCCGCCGACGTGTTGAGCTCCGGGCCGTGGGGATTCATGTATCGCGACTTCCAGAGTCGCAACGTGATGATCTCCGGTGACGAAACATATTTCATTGACTTTCAGGGCGGCCGCCGCGGCCCGATGCTCTACGATGTGGTGTCGTTTCTGTGGCAGGCACGCGCCAATGCCACTCTGCAGCCCATGCGCCGCGAGATGCTCGGCGTCTATGCCGAAGCTGCGGCCCTCGACGAGGCCCGGCTGCGGGCGCAGTTGCCCGCGATGGTGCTGTTCAGGATGCTGCAGGTGCTCGGCGCCTACGGCTTCCGCGGCCTGTTTGAGCGCAAAGAGGCGTTTCTCAATTGCATACCGCAGGCCATCGACAACATTCGCGAGCTGCTGCCGCTGAGCCGTTATCCCTATCTAACCAAGATTTTCCAATGCTAACAGTCGACGTATATTCATTTTCCTATCGTCGGGGTGTGCCTGAAGATCCTTCTGGCAATGGCGGCGGCTACGTGTTCGACTGCCGCGCCCTGCACAATCCCGGTCGCTATGAGCCGTATAAGCAGCTCACCGGCCGCGACGAGGCCGTGCAGAAGTTTCTCCGTGAGCAGAGCACCATCGAAGCGTTTTTGAGCCATGTCTACGCCATGGTCGACGAGTCGGTGACGGTCTACAGCCGCCGCGGCTTCGAGCATCTGCAAGTGGCCTTTGGCTGCACCGGCGGCCAACATCGTTCGGTCTACTGCGCCGAGCATCTCGCCGCGCATATTCGCGAGCTCTTCCCCACCGACCAAGTGGCCGTAAACCTTATTCACCGCGAACATCCTCAACGCTGATGAAAGCACTGATTTTTGCCGCCGGACTGGGCACACGCTTGCGCCCCCTGACCGACCACCGCCCCAAGGCGCTGGTGGAGGTTAAGGGTGAGCCGATGCTCCAACGCGTGCTCTTAGCCGTGAAGGCGGCGGGCATCACCGACGTGGTGGTCAACGTCCACCACTTTGCCGAGATGATTAAGCAGTTTCTCGCTGCCAACGCCAATTTCGGCCTGAACCTACACATCAGCGACGAATCCTCGCTGCTGCTCGACACGGGCGGCGGCCTGCTGCGCGCACGTCGCCTGCTCGAGGGCGATGAGGATATTCTGCTGCATAATGCCGACATCTTCACCGACCTCGACTTGCGCCGCGTCAGCCAGGCGGCCGACGCCGACGCCACCCTGTTGGTCAGCAGCCGCGCGTCGTCGCGTCAGCTCTGCTTCACTCCCGAGATGCAGCTCTGCGGATGGGTGAACCACACCTCCGGCGAGGTGCGCGGAACTCTCACCGAGTGTCAACGCTCATTTCAGGGGATTCACTGCGTGAGTCCGCGGCTCTTTCCGCTGCTTGAGCGCTACAGTCGCGAGGTGGCCCGCAGCGAAGTGTTTCCCATCGTGCCCTTCTATCTGTGGGCGTGCTCGCAGACGCGGCTCCACGGCCTGGAGCTCGACGGCTACGACTGGCATGACATCGGGCGCATTTCAGCGCTGCAAGCGCTGAAATAATTGAAAATTGA
>CAZJWM010000071.1:6446-11694 GCA_964549975.1 uncultured Bacteroides sp.
GGCATGACATCGGGCGCATTTCAGCGCTGCAAGCGCTGAAATAATTGAAAATTGAAAATTGATAATTCTTGACTGCGTCAAGCGACTTCGTCGATGAGAAAGTTTTTTAGTTTTTAGTTTTTTAGTTCATGGTCATGGTAAACACAAGGAATCACAGCTCGAATGGCGAATGCGCCTCTCGGCGCATTGGCCGCGGCTCTGCGGCGGCTTCGCCATCTCTCCTATAACCGCATAACCCTATAACCGTATAACTTCCCAAAAACAAACTACACGAAATGAAAAACCGACAGCGAAATCCGCTGAGCTTGATTGGTGCATCGTTGCTGCGTCTCTACCTGGTGGTGGGCGCCCTGGTGCGTATCGTATTCATTGTCATGGAGGCCTGCGCCGGCGACACCATCACGGCGCCTCAGGCCATTCAGGCGCTCGCTTTGGGCGCCATCTCCGACCTTGGCATGGCCACGCTGCTGGGCCTGCCGCTGGTGGTGATTTATCTCGGACTCGTCGACTGGAAATATCGCCGCAAACGCCTCGGCTGGGGCTTGGCGGCCCTCTGGACGGCCGCGGCGCTCTACGTCACGCTATGCCACACGCCGCTTAACGACTACGGCGGCGGCGCTCCGGCCATTGCGCGCGTGTTCCTCTGGTGGAAGGCGCTGAGTCTGACTCTGCGCATGGCGCTGCCGCAGGTGCGTGCGCCGTGGCGCCGCGCCAGCCTCTATCTGCTGTGGAGCGTCTACGTGGCGCTGATTCTGATGGTGGGCGTGGGCGAATATTTCTTCTGGGAGGAATTTGGCGTGCGCTATAATTTCATCGCCGTAGACTATCTGGTCTACACCCACGAGGTGGTGGGCAACATCATGGAATCTTACTCCATTTGGCCGCTGATGGGCGCCGTGGTGGTGCTGACGGCCGCCTATGTGTGGTGGCAGAGTCGCGGCCGAGTGATTCGCATCGCGGGGATTTTCCGCACGTTGCGCGTGTGGGTGGTGCAGGCCGTGCTCCTGGCCATCTGCGCCGTGGCCGGTTTTGGCATGGCCTACGGCATCCACTCCATCCGCTGCAGCGACTTGCGCGTGGAGCAGATGCAGCAAAACGGCGCCTACGACTTCTGCTATGCCTTCACCCACAGCACACTGGACTATTCGCAATTCTATCGGCTGATTCCCCGTGAGCAGTGTGAGGCCCTGCACCGCGAGCTCTGCTTCAAGCCCGACTCCGTGGCCGCCGACGCAGGTGAGCGGCCCAACATCGTGCTCATCACGGTGGAGAGCCTCAGCGCCGACTTCCTCGGCCGCTTTGGCTGCACCGACGGCATCACCCCGTCGCTCGATTCGCTGGCGCAACGCGGCTGGACGTTCGATTCGCTCTATGCCGTGGGCAACCGCACGGTGCGCGGTCTGGAGGCGCTGTCGCTCTGCCTGCCGCCTGCCCCGGGCGAGAGCATCGTCAAACGCAAACAGAACGCCATGGGCCACCTCTCCGTGGGCCACATGCTCGACTCCATAGGCTATCGCGTGCAATATTTCTACGGCGGCGACAGCTATTTCGACAATATGCGCAGCTACTTCTCTCACAATGGCTACGAGGTGATTGACCGCAAGCAGATTCCCGCCGACTCAATCACCTATGCCAACATCTGGGGCGTGGCCGACGAGGATATCTACGGCAAACTGCTCTCCACTTTGGAGGTCAACGCTGCGTCGGGCCGACCGTTTTTCGCGCATCTGATGACCACGAGCAATCACCGCCCCTACACCTATCCGCAGGGACGCATACCCGGTTCGCCGAAAACGCGCCGCGGCGCCGTGGCCTACACCGATTGGGCCATCGGCCGGTTTATGGCGCAAGCCGCCACTCGCCCCTGGTTCGCCTCCACGGTGTTTATCATCATTGCCGACCATTGCGCCTCGAGTGCCGGCAAGACCGACCTGCCGGTCGACCGCTATCACATCCCCTGCATAGTCTACGCGCCGGGCCGCATCCCCGCGGAGGTGTGTAGCACGCTCTGCTCGCAAATCGACGTACTCCCCACGGTGTTTGCCCGCCTTGGGCTGCCCGCGCCCCACGGCGACGGCGTGGACATCTACGACTCGCGCTATCATCCGCGCGCACTGATGGCCACCTACCAAAATCTCGGCTACTACTCCGACGGCATCCTGACGGTGCTCTCGCCGGTGCGCCGCGTCGAGCAATTCGACGTCACCACCGCGCCCGACGGCACCCACACGTCGACGCCGCGCGCTGCCATCGACTCCCTGCAACTCCTGCGCGCTTCCGCCGCCTACCAATTCCGCAATCAGGGATTAATTGAAAATTGAAAATTGAAAATTGAAAGTGGAAAGTCTTTTAGTTTTCAGTCTTTTAGTTTTTAGTTAAGAGGTGATAGGTAAGAGGTAAGAGGTAAGAGGCGAGAGCGCGCCGGCGGCGCCGTGTGTCAGGTCGGAGACCTGTTCGGTCTGAACACGGGTATTCACTAATTTGGAGCGGCTGATGTGTCGAGAGGCGCATTAACCGCATAACTGTCACATAATCAGCTGAGTGTGGCGACGCCTCGGAGAGGCCGGTTCTCCTAAAGCCCCAACTTGCCGTAGGCTAGTTGGGGGCCATTTTTTGGTCCTCGCGGACTACCTCGGAGAGGTTGTCACCAGAGCGGCACTGATGACATGGTCTCCGACCAAGTGTCTCATAGTCATGTCATTACCTCCCCATCTTGGCCGCAATGCGGCCAAGATGGGGTTTTAGGATAACCGGCCTCTCCGAGGCATCGCCGCTGCCACTGCCACTGCCTCTGCCTCTGCCACGCGCCCCTCTGCCGCGGGCCTCGCTCCCTCTGCCGTGGGCAGGACGCAAAAAAAACGGCCGCGGACTGGGGCGTCCGCGGCCGTTCAAGGTATGATAAATGTTTAATTGCGGCGCAATTTGCCGTTTTCGATGATGAGTTGACCGGCGCGGGGTGCGCTGACGCGGCGGCCCAGCAGGTCGTAGCAGTTGGTGGCGCGGGGGCCTTCAGCGGTGATTTCGCTCAGCGAGGTCACCACTTGCGATTGCGCTTCGAGCGAGACGGGCAGAACGTCGTCGATGATCTCGTTGGAGGCGTCAACCAGCACCACGGGGGTGAAGGCGGGCACGGTCTCGCCGGCGTTGTAGCGGGTCAGTGAGATTTCGTTTTCTGTTTCTCCTTCAGCCACGCGGCGGATTGCGGGAGCTTCGGCGGAGGCTGCAGCGGCGGTGTAGGCGAAGCCGATTTTGCCTTCGGGGATGGTGTAGCCGGTGTGCTGGCCGCAGAAGGTCGAGGCGTAGGTCTCGTCGGCTGTGGCGTCAGCGGCGGCGATGGCGAATGTGGCGTCGCCTTTGGTGTAGAAGCCGGTGCCGGCGGCGTAGGTGGTGTTGGCCGTTGCGTCGGCGATGGTCATCACGTTCACTTCAGCTGACGATATGCCGCCGCTCAGGGGCTGAGCCACCCAGGCGCTGCCGCCGGTGAAGGTCACGGCCACGGGGGCGATGAATGAGCCGTAGCCATTTTTGATGGGGGAGACGGTGACTTCGGCGGTGGCGGCGAGGTCGCAGTTGTCGGTTTCGCCGATGCGATATTTGCCGATTGCGGAGCCTTCGGCGATGGCTGCTTCAGTGCCGGCGGGGAAGGCGTAGAGTTTGCTGTCGGCGGCATAATAAGTGTCGCTGCCGGCGCTGACAAACTGTGCGTTGGGCATATTCAGCGTCTTGCCCTCAAATGCCGTCACGGCTTCGGTGTAGCCTTCGGGCAGGGCGAGAGCGTCGATGGCGGTTTCAGATGTGGGCATTGTGATGCCGGTGGTGAGGATGCCTGCTTGGTCGGCAGTTACGCCGCTATATTCGCCAAGGCCGTCGCCGAAGGTATAGTCAGAGTAGTTGTTGTCGGCAAGCATTGCTTCGGCCACTTCGTCGGCCATCTGCTGCATATGCCATGATGAGTAGTTCCACGAGGGTTTGTTGGGCGCTACGTTGCGCAGATTGCGCCATGAGAATATCGACTTTTCGTTGCTGTCGTTGTGGTGCAGATAGCGAGGAGCTTGGTTGGAGTCTGCGGCGGTGATTGTGGTGTTGCCAATACCCACGTAGCTGATTTGTGAGGTCTCTTCGGCAGTGGTGCTGCAGGGGGTGCTCACAATTTCGTAGACGATAGCTGCGTCCTTTGAAGAGGCGAGGTTGACAGCTGTATTCTGATAGGTGTCGCTCCACGTTGTCCCATTTGCAGCTGCGTTATAGTTGGCAATCTGGCCGGCGTAAGTTTTGGTGGCGGGATTGTAGAGGCGATAGGTGTTGCCGCTGACGTGTTCCAGTTGCCAAATGGCGGTCTTGTCGAAAGCCTTGCGGAAATAGAGCGTGTTGGTTTCGGTGTCGGCGGTGATCACGCCAAAGGGCTGCGAGGTGTTTTGCTTGTTCTTGTTGAACGTGAAATATTTTCCGTCGAGTTTGGCGTAAAACGGCTTTGCGATATATTCGTCGTAATAGTCGTCAATGTCGGCTTTTGCCTGTTCTTCGGTGGAGAGGGTGGGGATGGTGAGGGCGGAGACTTCATCGGCGCTCCACTGATTCAGCGCGGTCAACTCCTTTTTGTAGGTGTCGAGGTTGTCCGATGTGGTCTGGTAGTTGCGGGTTTTGAGGGTGATGGCAGAGAAGCCCACGAAGCAACCTTCGTTGGTGGTGCCTTTGCTTATGGCAATTTTAATCACCAGAGTGCCGGTTGAGGTGGTGTGTGAAGCCTCATTGGCAGCGATGATGTTCCAGTTGCGGTGGAGTTTGCTGTTAACGTATTCGATACCTGCGGCGGGATCGAGGTCGGTGTAGGTGGCGAATTCAGTCAGGTCGTCGGTGGTTGTGCCAACGGAGATGGTGTAGTTGGCGTGACGAGTTTTGTTATCGTTATTGGCTTGATAGCCATTGCCGCCGTTGAGAGCGTGGATGTCGAGGCCGACGGTGTTGAATGAGAAATCGGTGGGCAGACCGGTAATGGTCAGTGTGTAGTAGGAGCCGCCGGAGGCGTTTGAATTATTATTGGCAGCGAGAATGTCGGATGTGAAAGAGCCGCTGAGGGCGCGTATTGAGGGGGAGATTTCGTTGACAGCAGCTGAGAGGGTAGGGGTGTCGGTGAAGTCGGAGGGAGTTGCGGTGACCGTGAAGTCAGACACAGATGAGGCTGCGGAGTGCGCGAACGTGAGAGTCACTGAGGGACTGGTGGCAAGAGCGGAGACACAACCAAATATAG
>CAZJWM010000072.1:0-11500 GCA_964549975.1 uncultured Bacteroides sp.
GCCGCAAATCGTCGTCCGACTCCGTGTCCAGAATCTCGCGAGCGGCGGCAATGTTGTCGAGCAGCGAACGATAGCGACGCGTGGCCCCGGTGAGACGTTCCAGGTCCTTATATTCCTTGGTGAGACGCACATAGCGACTCATGTCGGCTATAACTGCCGGGTCGGTGATCAGAGTGCTCACCTCTTGAAAGCGGCTTTCGATGCCGTCGAGCCTCGACAATAGACTATTTTCTGCCATAAAATGGTGGTATGGGTTTATTCAGTCACAAAGTTACGCAATTCCCCCGAAAATTCCAAACCCCCACCCCACCGACGTTTTTGACCGCTTTATCATTTTGTGGCAAAAATGCCGGAAATTGTCAGCGAAATTCCCCGAATAATCAAGCTACTCTACCACCTAATTTTCAGCGATTTATCCGTTTTCCCCAAAACAGCCGCTAACAATTTGTGGCATTTTTGCCACAAATTGTTACGAAAGCCGAAGCGGAGTCACTCCAACGTAGACATTATGCGGTAGGCCTACGATGCCTCAGAGAGAAAACCTAAGCGTATTTCTCTGATATTAAGACACGTATGGCGTAGCGACTGATGCGCCGAGAGGCGCATATTCAGTGTTAACCCCCCGACAAAGCGAAGCGCATGTCGGGGGTGGTCTCATCCCCCGGCATGTCTGCCGAAGGTAGACATTATAGTAGCTCTCTTTGCTGGTCGGAGACTCGCAGTACCTGCAAGTGACGCCCAAGACACTGCGGCTCCCCGAGCCGCCGCTGTTACACACGCCTTGTAAATCAAGCGGATGCGATGCCTCGGAGAGGCTGGTTATTTGTAACCCCGGCTTGCCGCAGGCTAGCCGGGGGCCGCGCTGAGCCCTCACGAGCTACCTCGAAGAGGTTGTCACCAGAGCGACACTGGTGACATGGTCTCCGACCAAGTCACTGTGTATCAGCGCTATGCACCCCACCTAGGCCGCCATGCGGCCAAGATGGGGTTTTAGGATAACCAGCCTCTCCGAGGCATCGCAGCCGCTTGATTTTAAGCCGCTTGGTCGTGCATCATTTTGTTGCAATTGCACTGAAAACTCCGAACTCCGGACTGAAAACTAAAAGACTTTCAATTATCAATTATCAATTTTCAATTGAAGAATCGGAGCGGTAGGCGGCCACGGTGCGGGCTATGCCGTCGGCAAGGGAGACTTGGGCGGTGAAGCCGAAGTCGATGGTGGCTGCGGAGGTGTCGCAGGTCCAGTTGCGCTGCTTCATGATGCGAAATTTGTCGCGATTGAGCGTGGAGGCTTTGCCCTGCAGAGCGGCCACTTTTTCGCACACCACGGAGACACCGTAGACCAGCCACATGGGCAGGCGCAGCGGCAACACAAAGCGGCCGCCAAGAGCGTCGGCCACTATGCGGCGAAATTCGCTCTGCGAGTAAGAGCGCGGCTCGGAGATGATGTAGCGGCGGCGCAGCGGAGCGTTCTCCAGGGCCATAAACATGGCTCTGACGAGGTCGTCGACGTAGATGAACGTGAGCATCTGGCGGCGGTAGCCCATGCCCACGTCTATGTGGCGATCTATCGACTTGATCATCAGCAGATAGTCTTGTTCGTGGGGGCCATACACTCCGGTGGGACGGAAGATGATCCAGGGCAACCCGCTTGAGAGCTCGAGCCACTGCTCCGCTTTGATTTTCGACAGGCCATAGCGAGTGTTGGGGTTGGGAAGCATGTCGTTGGTCAGCGGCGTGTAGTTGACCTCGTCGCCGGGGCCGAGGGCCGACAGGGAGCTCATGTAGAGAAACTTCTCGGGGATGAGCGCGGCCTCTTTCAGCGCTTGGCCAAAGCGGCGCAAGTATTCAAAGTTAATGCGGTTGAAGTCTTGGAAGTTGGCGCATTTTGTGGCCCCGAGGTTGTAGATGATGTAGTGCCAGGGCTCGGTGATGGAGCTCAGGTCGGGGTTGTCGTAGTCGAGCACCAGAAACTTCAGGCGCGGGTCGGTGAGATAGCGGCGCGAGGTGGATTGGCGCACGGCCACGGTGACGTCGAAGCCGCGCTCCAGCGCTTGAGATGCAATGTGGGAGCCGATAAAGCCACCGGCTCCCACAATTAATAGTCGTTTGTTCATGAGGATTGTCTGCCGTAAGGGTTAGCGGGCCGTGCGGAGTGTGCCGCCTTGGATGTAGAGGCCCGAAGCGGGAACGGAGCTGATGCGGCGACCTTGCAGGTCGAAGAGCTGCTCGGAGGCTGCGGGGACCGAGAGTTCCACTTCGGAGATGGCGGAGGTGAGGTCCGGGTCGTCGTCTTCGAGGTTGAAGTAGACGTAGGAGTTATCGCTAAGCTGAGTGAAACCGCTGTCGGTGCGATAGATTGCGGCAATCAGCTGCTGGCCGACGGTGCCGTTGGCATAGGTGCCGCTGATGGTGATCTGATATTTCTTGCCGGCTTGGAATCGGCAGTCTTTGCCGTAGAGCATGGCCACGTTGGTCGAGCCTTCGAAGAGACCAATCACGAAGTTGTTGTCGTAGTATCCGGCGGAGCACTCAATCTGGGCGGTGAAGCTCAGGTTGTCGCGGTGGGCGTTGGTCACTTTCAGGCTCAGGGCCGAGAGGGTGGCGGTGCCGGGGTCGGCTTCCACGGTGATATTCACCAGGTCGCTCACAATGTTGAATTGGTCGTCGAGCATATAGAGATAGTAGTCGCCGGCGGCAAGGGTCGAGGGGATAGAGCCGGTCATGCTGAAGGCCACTTCGGAGTCGGCGTCAACCTCGAAGAATGTGCGGCCATAGGCGTCAACAGACATGTAGCCCTCGGAGTCGATGGTGCCGATGCCATAGTAGGCGGTGCCGCAGAGATAGTCGCCGGTGGGGTTGGCGAGGGTGGCTTCGATGCCGAAGCTGTGGCCCACGTAGAGGGGCGTGGTCACCTTGAGGTCGTCAAATTCCATGGCGGCGAGGTTGTAGATAAACGTAATCTCCTTGGTGGCGGAAACGGCGGCATAGAGGTCGCCATGGCCGGCCGGCACGATCACTTCGGTGTCGGTGCCGCCGGTGGCGGAGTTGCGCACCACGGCGTCAACTTTGTAGGTTGCTCCGGCGGTGAGCGTCGTGGGCATGGTGACGGTGAAGCTCTCAAAGCCGGTTTGGAAGGCCCAGTCGGAGGCCTCAACGGAGGTGGTGGCATAGGTGACGGCGCCGGTGGTGGCGTTGGTGAAGCGCAGGAGCATACGCTCATAAGGCAGGGTGCCGAGCGAGGCGCTCCAGATGCCCACGTCGAAGGTCACTGTGGCGCCGGGCTTGGCGGTGTCGGAGGCGGGCACCAGAGGTGCGCCGGCATAGATGGTAGTGGTCAGCTCGGAGTCTGCGCGAGCGGTGCGCATCCCCACGATGATGCTCTGATCGTAGTCGTAGCCGCTGCTGGAGCCGCCAATGCCTTGCTGCGTGGGGTCGAGGGCCGTGAGCAGGTAGTAGCCGTTGCTCAGGCCGCCCCAGCCCCAGTTGAGGTGATAGTAGTCGTCGGTGGAATAGCCGTCGACCACAAAGGCGTGGCCGGCCGACCAGTCGGGGGTCACACCGGAATAGTAGACGGGGCGTCCGGCAGCAAGTTCGTCGTAGATGAGCTGTTTCCAGTCGGGCATGGTGAACCAGCTGCGCTCCAGATAGCGCGTGGTGGCTTTGTCGTAGCCAAGGTAGTCCACGAGGCCTTGGGCCATGTAGGTCGACTGCGTGCCGGAGCCGCCGGATGCGTTCACGTTATATTCCATCTTGGCGGCATAGCCCACGGCCTTCATCAGAGTGGCAACGGCGGTGCGCTGAGCGTTGGTGTAGGTGTCATACGACGTGAGCATGTTGTCCCAGTCGAATGTGATTTTCGAGAAGTCGAGGGTCAGGTTTTTGTCGCCGGCAGTCCAGGCGTAGGTGATGGAGCCGGTGCCGCCGGTGGGATGTTCGGGCAGAGCATACATCACTTGGGCCATGGCCGTGGCCACGCAGCCGGTGACGGTGCGTTCGCCGTTGAGCACGGGGCACTGATAGTTATACGGCGCATCTTGGTTCCAGAGGGTTTTGCACAGGGGAGCAATGGCTGCGCGGTCGGGCACGGTGTTGGTCGAGGGGGTGTCGCCGTCGCCGGAGTTGGCTCCGTCTGTGCGGCGCAGCGAGGCAATTTCGCGGCTATAGCAGTCGAGCATATATTGCAGACCGTCGGGCAGGTTGTTGGGGTCGATGTCGGCGTCGGCATATCCCAGCAGGGCCGGGGTTTGACTTTCGGCGGAGACCACCAGCGAGCCCATCACGTAGATGGCGGGTTGGCCGGCGGCGTTGAGCGTCAGCGCCGGGGTGGCATTGAGGTTGGCTGCGGCGCGGCGCACTGTGGTGGGTTGCTTGGCTTGACTCACACGAGCCAAGGCCTGCTCAGGGGTGAGCACTTCGGCCGAAGCGCTCGCTGCTGCCAGCAGCGACAGGGCTATGGCAAGATATTTTTTCATTGGTTATTTTTTGTAGATTTTTCCGTTTTGAATATAGATTGCGCCTGCGGGGAGCGAGGTGAGTCGGCGGCCCATCAGGTCGAAGCAGGGGGCGTCAGCGTCGGCGTCGGCCGCTGCGGTGATTTGCTGAAGTGAGGATTGATATTCCACCACGGCCACGGGCTGCATCTCGCCCACGGTGGCGCCGCGGTCGTTGGCAAAGCCGAAGTAGTAGGCGGTGCCGGGGGTCACGGTGGCCGACACAGCGTCGGTGTAGGTGAACGTGGCGCTTTCGTCGACGTCGAGGTCAAGCATCACGCGGGTATATTGCTCCACGGCCTCATAGTCGCCGTTGGATTTGCGTTTGGCCAGGAAACCGCGAATTCCCCCCTGATAGTGCAGGGAGTTGGTGTTGGTGGCGGTGCAGCTGATGGTGAAGTTGCGGCCGGCGGTGAGTCCTGCCGAGGGTATCTGCCAGTCGGTGAACGACACCACGGGCACCGTGGTGCGGAAGGTGACGGTGCTGCCGGAAACCACTGCGCGGAAGATGCCCAGCGAGGAGTCCAATCGCGCGGGATAGATGGTGGAGGTGGTGGGATTTTGCATCACCGGGAGCACGCGATAGGTGCCGGCGGCGAGCTCGGTGGGCAGGTCAACGCTGAAGGTGGTGAATCCGGCATAGATGGCTATGGAGGAGGCCACCGACGGGCTCATCAGGGTGACGCTCTGAGTGGTGTCTTCGACGTTGATCAGGCGAATGCCGGGGCGCAGTTGCTCAATCGCTTCGGAGCCGTAGTTGTAGAATCCGCCGGAGATGGTGACTGTGGCACCGAGTTTCACCGAGGTTTTGCCGCTCACAGAGAGACTGTTACACATCATGTTGATGGGCGTTTCGGTCACTTCGATTTGGTCGGCGGGGGTCAGTCCTATGAGCACACCCTGACCGAAGTCGTAGCCGCCGGTGGAGCCGCCCACGCCTTGGGTGAGCGGAGCCAGAGCCGAGAGCAGGAAGTAGCCGTTGGCGTTGCCGTCCCAGCCCCAATTGAGGTGGAAGTAGCCGTCGGTGTTATATCCGTCGACCACGAATGCGTGGCCGCCGTTGGCCGCGGTGACGCCTTCGTAGTACACGGCGTGTCCGCGCGAAAGTTCATCGTAGACCATCTGCTCCCACTCGGGATAGGCATACCATGCGCGGCGTTGCAGAATGGCGTTTTTGGCGAAACCGAAGTTGCGCAGCAAGCCTTCAATCATATATTGACTCTGGCAACCGGAACCGTTGCCGGTGGAGGTGCCGTATTGCATGCGGGCGCTGTAGCCGATGGCTTGCATCAGGGTGGCCACTGCGGTGCGCTGGGCCGCGGAGATAAACACCGAGGCTGGCATCTTGTCCCAGTTGAAGGTCACTTGGTCGAAGTCTTGGCTGAGGGTGGTGGCGCCGCTGCTCCAGGTGTAGCTGAAGGTGCCGCCGGAGCACTTTTCGGGATAGCGATAGGTGTAGAGCACCTGCGCAATGGCCGTGGCCACGCAGCCGGTGACGGTGCGTTCGCCGTTGAGCATGGGGCAGAGCTGATTGTAGGGCGATTCCTGACCCCATTTTGCGGAGCAGAGCTGGGCAATGGCCTCACGCTGCGGGCGCTGATAGGCCTTCTCGGGGGCGGCAAGGCTGCCGCTGCGCAGGGCGGCAATCTCCTCGGCATAGCAGTCGAGCATATATTGCAGGCCGTCGGGCAGATTGTCCCCCTGCAGGGGCTCGTCGTAGTAGCCCACCACGGGCTCGGCTTCGCTTTCGGCCGTGAGAATCATGTTGTCAAAAAGATAGAGGGCGGGTTGGGCCGAGGCGTCGTTGACGGTGAGCAACGGGGCCGCCGAGAGCGCCGGAGCGTGAGCGGCCACGCCGGCATCGGCCGACTGCGCCACACGTCTCAAAGCCTGCGCCGGAGTCAACACTTCGGCGCCGGCTGTCACGGCGGCTATGAGCAGGAGAGAGGCTGCCGGGATACGTTTCATGTAGAACTTTAGTTGTAAATCTATTATATAATAATAGGGGTGAAGTGAAATGATTTTACGTCGTTTCGGTTAGATGGGTCGGCGGAGCATAGAGTCGCGGATGGTGTCAACCACGTTGATCACGTAGTCGCCCAAGTGCTCCAGGTCGGAGACGGCATCCATGTAGAAGATTCCGGCCTGATAGTCGTAGAGACCGTTGTTGATGTTCTCCACGTTTTTGGCGCGGAGCTGATTGCGCAGATTGTTGATTTCGCGCTCTTTGTTGTAGGCGTTCATCAGCGAATCTTCTTTGACCGACTCAATGTTGGCCAACATCACCAGCATCCCTTGCATGGCCTCGGAGGTGAGCACAAACATTTCGTCGAGGTTCTCCTTGATCACGTCGTTGAAGTGCACGCCCACGTCTTGTTTGCGCGAGAGCAGTCGGCCGAAGTTGCAGCAGCTGTCGCCAATCGACTCGATTTCGCTGTTGATGTTGAAGAGGGCGGCCACGCGGCGTTTGCCGTCGTTGCTCAAGCGGCCTTGACCGGTGCGGTTGAGGAAGTCGGCTATTTCGCGCTCCATGCGGTCGGAGATATCTTCATATTTCTCCAGACGCGAATAGAGCTGGTTGAATTCTTTGGTTTTGGCGTTGAGATGCAGCAGCTCGCGAGACATCCCCAACATGCGGTTCACTCTGTCGGCAAAGACGCTCACCTCCTTCTCCACTTGGGCTATGTTGAGTTCGGATGCACTCACAATGCCGCCGCCGATAAATTTCAGCGAGAATTCCTCTTCGTCGGAGCCTTTCTTGGTGGGGAGCAGACGTTCCACAATCTTGACGTAGAGGTTAGTGAACCAGATCATCACGCTGAGGTTGACAATGTTGTAGGTGGTGTGAAACATCGACATGCCTATGCTCACGCTCACTTGCATGGCCGCCAACTGCGCCATCACGGGGTGTGACCCGGGCAGCGACTTGTCAAACAGGTGGCTATACATCTGAGGGTCGGAGTGTTGCAGGCCGGTGATGTAGCGATAGAGGGCGTTGGGGTCGCCTTGGCCGAAGGCTTGGGTGATCCATTCGTTCAGGTGGACAAACGGGCTGAAAATAGGCAGCAGCCAAATCAGACCGAAGAGGTTGAAAATCAGGTGACCCATGGCGGTGCGCTTGGCGGCCGTGTTACCACTCATGGAGGCCAACAGCGGAGTGATGGTGGTGCCCACGTTGGCACCCAACACAATGGCGCAGGCCAACTCAAAGGATATCCAGCCTTTGCTACACATAATCAGCGTGATGGCAAACGTGGCGGCACTCGATTGGATGACCAGGGTCACCACGGCGCCCACGAGCGTGAATATCAGTATGGAGCCGTAGCCCATGCCGGTGTAGCGCGTCAGGAATTCAAACATGTCGGGATTGCTCTGCAGGTCAGGCACATAGGCGCTAATCATGTCGAGAGCCAAGAAGAGGAAGGCAAAGCCTATGAGGAATTCGCCAATGCTCTTGCGCCGCGAGCTGTCGGAAAACAGCAGCGGCACGCCCACACCTATGATGGGCAACATAAACGAGCCAAGGCTCACCTTAAACCCGAATAGGGCGATAATCCAGGCGGTGAACGTGGTGCCAACATTCGCACCGAAAATCACCGACATCGATTGACCCAAGGTCATCAAACCGGCGTTGACGAAACTCACCACCATCACCGTCGAGGCCGACGACGATTGGATTAGGGCCGTAATGGCTATGCCGGTCAGCAGACCGGTCAGTCGGTTGCGCGTCATAGCGCCCAGAATGTCGCGCAGACGGTCGCCTGCGGCTTTTTGCAGACCTTCGCTCATGACCTTCATCCCGTAGAGGAACAAGCCCACTGAGCCGATCAAGCAGAGGAAGTCGAGAATGCTATATCCCATGAGTTTGAACGTTAGTTACGCTACAAAGATACGCTTTTTTTGCCGCTTTTCAAACTTTTACCCAAAAACATAACTGAACACAAAAAAAGTCTGCCGCCACCGTGGGCAAGCAGACTTTTTTATATGTGATATCGTTAGGCGATTACTTAACCAGAAGTTTGCCGCCGACGATGCGGATTTTGGCGGCGGAGGGGTTGGCCAGGCGGCGACCCAGCAGGTCGTAGCTGACGGCCTCTTCTGCGGCTTCGTCTTCGGTGATGAGCTCGGTGATGGCGGTGAGGGTGGCCACAAGCGATACGCTCTGCTCATCTTCAACGTCGGAGTCGAGGGTCATCGACACGCTCTCGTGGGCGTTGGCGCCATTGAGAATCGACTCGTCGATGGTGAGGATGGGAGCGTTGGCGGGCAGGTTGCCGGAAGCCTTGACGAAGTGAACCACGGCGTTGAGGTCGCTCTCGAAGTCGGCGTCAACTGCGGCAGCCTCGGCGGCTGCGGGCACATAGGTGATGGTGCCGTCGGCGGCGCTGAAGGCGCTCACGGCGTAGTTGCCGGTGAATTCGTCGCTAACGTAGTCGGCGGAGCCTTCGGCGGCAATGGCGAAGTTGACCACGTCGCCGGCGGTGCCGGTCACGAAGATTGGCGTCTGAGCGGCGTAGCTATCGCCGGCAGCGGCCTTGATGAATTTGATGTCGGTGCCGTCTACTTTAGCCACGAAGCAGGTAGCCTCGGCGGGGATTGTCACGGCCACGGGGAAGCAAACCGATGCGGTGGCGTCGGCGCCGATGGTCACGGGCAGCGACTCAACGGCTTCGAGGTGGAGGTGATAGCCAATGGCGTTGCTGCTTGATTCAATGCCGCTGAGCGACGACGATTGACCGCCGTTTACCAGGCCGTCGGTGTTGATATAGAGGTAGCGCAAGGGGTTGAAATAGTTGCCCGAAGCAAATTGCAGCAGGTAGGTGCCGGCCTCGTTGAGCGACTCCACAAGCGAGATGCTGAAGGGGGTGAGGTCGGTGGCGTCGCTGTGGAGGTGAACGCCGTCGCCGCCGCGCATGTGCAGACCGTTGGCAAAGCCCACGAGGTTTTCGCCGGTGTAGTAGAAGATGGAGTTGAGCTGAGCTGCGTCATCTTCGAGCGAGTAGACCACTGTGGCTTGATCCTTGCCGGAGGCGTTGACGGCGGTGAGGTAGCCCATGCCGTTGGTGAGGTTGGCGGCCTGCGAGGGGCCGGCTTTCACGCGGATAAAGGTGCCGGCGGCGGGCATGTTGATGCCGTTGCCCTTGGCCGATGCATCGAGGGTGGCGGCGGTGGCCACGGTCTCTTTATAGGCGGCAATCACGTCGAGGAATTCGGCCTCGTCGGTCACCTTGGCGGCAAATTCAGCCTGCAGGGCGCCCAGCGGGTCGGAATAGTGGTTCAGGCCGTTGCCATAGAGCGAGGCGTCGGTCAGGCCCATCGAGGTGGTGGTGCCGTCGGAATAGGTCAACTGCTTGGCGGCGGCAACCAGACCGGCGTAGATAGCGGCCTGCTGCTCGGCGGTCAACTCGGCAATCTGCCAGTTGGTGTAGTCGTTGGTCAGGTAGGCGGCGTCGGTGTAGAGCTGCAGCTCGTCGAGGTTGTTGTTGTGCACGTAGTCCGAACCGTTGTGGAGCAACAGACGGCTACCGTCGGCCGAGTTGGAGGTGAACTCATAGGCAGCGGCGGCATGCTCGGTGAGGATGCGGCGGCTGGGAGCCACGGAGCTTTCGCCGGCAATGTAGAGGTCGGCAAAGGGGTTGTAGAACGAAATATACAGGCCGTCGGCGTTGCCGCTCACAGTGGCGTTCCAGACGTAGGCAGCCGAGAGGGCGGTGGCGCGAGTGGTGAACGTGCCCTGATAGGTTTCATTGTAGGCGGTGGTGGCACCAACGTAGTAGCTGTTGCCGCAGTTGCGCATGGTGAAGTAGTGACTGCCGTAGTAGTCCTTCACGGCCTGCACCTGTGCGCTGAGCGATTCGTCGGAAATCTGCTTCATCTGAGCTGCGGCAGCCTCGAGGTCGGCCTCGCTATCGGCGCTCACAGCGTCGATTTTAGCGGCGTAAACGCTCGTGTCGAAGCTCACGCCGTAGCTTGCGGCGAAGTCGGCACACTTGGCCTTATACTCCTCGCGCAGGTCGTTGACCTTGTCGGCGAGTTCGGCTTCCACCTTGTAGATGAGGAAGTAGATCGACGAGTTATCGCTGTAATAGCTGTAGTCGTAAGTCTTCCACGACAAAGCGCCGGTATAGTACGTATTTACGTTATAGTCAAGCGATGTGCGAGTAAGCTGATCCTCGGAGCCGCTATTGTTCACCGCCAGGAGATACTGAAACTGCGAATACGTGCCTTTCGACGAAAGCACATAGTCGCCCATAATGGCGAAGCAATTTGTTGCGCCAAGATTGCTGGCTGTGGTGGTGATGGTGTGGAATTCAAATTTGCTTAATTCTCCGGCCTCGGTGGAAGTGGCCAAAGAGGTGCCTTTGGCGTGGGTCCAATAGCGACCGTTTTGGCTAATGGTGTAAACGGTGCCGTGATCGGTGTATGCACTGTGGCTGCAGAAGTCGCCTTCCGAGACTTTGATTTGCCAATGGGTGGCGGTGTTGGCTATGGATGTAGCCACATCCGAAGAGAGGGATGCGAAAGAGGTGTTTGTGCCGTCGAGGGTGAGGATGCGGTCGCCTGAAGGAATATGAGCGACAATGGCATACGTCTCACCATCAACAATTTGACTCAAAGAAGTCACCTGCGATGCAGTGTAGGCGCCGGCCGACGTATAGGCAGCCAGTGCGAGAAGTGAGAGTAGGGATTTCTTCATCTTTTGTGAACTATATTTGCATAAATTGAGCCACAAATTTACGCATTTTCAGCGACATACCACCCCACCCCAGTGTTAATAATTGAAAATTGATAATTGAAAATTGAAAGTCTTTTAGTCCGCAGTGGAAAGTCTTTTAGTCCGCAGTGGAAAGTCTTTTAGTCCGGAGTCCGCAGTGGAAAGTCCTCTCTAAGGCCCCTAAAGACCCTAAGGCCGCCGCCCCAACTAAAAACTAAAAACTAAAAACTAAAAAGACTTTCAATTTTCAATTATCAATTTTCAATTCCCGAGCATGCAGCAAGCGCTGCTC
>CAZJWM010000073.1:0-11239 GCA_964549975.1 uncultured Bacteroides sp.
TGCCTACCCTACTTCTCGGCTCAATTCCACCCCGAAGCTTGCAGCGGCCCACGCGACACCGAATTCCTCTTCGACGAATTTATCGCTCTCCTATAAACTATAAGAAGCATCACACAACTATGAATAAAGACGAATCTATCAAAAAAGTGCTGCTTCTGGGCAGCGGCGCGCTGAAAATCGGCGAAGCCGGCGAATTCGACTATTCCGGCGCTCAAGCACTCAAAGCAATGAAAGAGGAAGGCATCTCCACGGTGCTCATCAACCCCAACATTGCCACAGTGCAAACCTCTGAAGGTTTTGCCGACAAAATCTACTTCCTGCCCGTAACCCCCGAATTTGTTGAGCGCGTGATCGAAAAAGAGCGCCCCGACGGCATCCTTCTCGCCTTCGGCGGCCAGACCGCCCTCAACTGCGGCGTAGAGCTCTACCGCTCGGGAATCCTCGACCGCTACGGCGTGAAAGTGCTCGGCACTCCCGTCCGCGCCATCATCGACACCGAAGACCGCGAGCTATTCGTTGAAAAGCTCGACCAAATCGACGTCAAGACCATCAAAAGCCGCGCCGCATCCGACGTGGCCACCGCCCTTGAAATCGCCGCCGACCTCGGCTACCCCGTAATCGTGCGCGCTGCCTATGCCCTCGGCGGCCTCGGCAGCGGATTCTGCGAAAATCCCGACGAGCTCAATAAACTCGTGGAAAAAGCCCTCGCTTTCTCGCCCCAAGTGCTCATCGAGAAATCTCTCAAAGGCTGGAAAGAAGTGGAATACGAAGTGGTGCGCGACCGCTTTGACAATTGCATCACCGTCTGCAACATGGAAAACTTTGACCCGCTGGGCATCCACACCGGCGAGAGCATCGTAGTGGCGCCGTCGCAGACTCTGAGCAACAACGACTACCACAAACTGCGCTCTCTCGCAATCAAAATCATACGCCATATCGGCATCGTGGGCGAATGCAACGTGCAATACGCCTACGACCCCGAATCAATGGACTATCGCGTGATCGAAGTCAACGCACGCCTCAGCCGTTCCTCGGCCCTCGCATCCAAAGCCACCGGCTATCCCCTGGCCTTCGTTGCCGCAAAACTCGGTCTGGGCTACGGCCTGTTTGACCTCAAAAACTCCGTCACCAAAGAGACAAGCGCCTTCTTCGAACCCGCGCTCGACTACATTGTGGTGAAAATCCCTCGCTGGGACCTCGGCAAATTCCACGGCGTGCGCCGCGAAATCGGCTCCTCCATGAAGTCCGTTGGCGAAGTGATGGCCATCGGTCGCACCTTCGAAGAGGCCATCCAAAAGGGCCTGCGCATGATTGGCCAAGGAATGCACGGCTTTGTGGGCAACCACGAACTCAAAGTGGCCGACATCGACACCGCCCTGCGCGAACCCACCGACAAGCGCATCTTCGTCATCGCCCAAGCCATGAGCCAAGGCTACACCGTGGAGCAAATCCATCAGCTCACCAAAATCGACCGCTGGTTTCTCTACCGTCTGCACAACATCATGCAGACCTCGCTTGAGCTAGCCGAATACAACTCCCTGGAGGCCCTGCCCACCGCCCTGCTCGCCCAAGCCAAGCAACAAGGCTTCAGCGACTTCCAAGTGGCCCGCGCCATCTTCAAAGAGACCATGACCAACGCCCAAGCCTCGGCCCTGCAGGTGCGCAACCACCGCAAAGCCCAAGGCATCCTCCCGGTGGTGAAACAAATCGACACCCTCGCCGCCGAATATCCCGCGCAAACCAACTACCTCTACCTCACATACAACGGCTCGGTGGGCGACGTGGAATATCTCCACGACCACCGCTCCATAGTGGTGCTCGGCTCCGGCGCCTACCGCATCGGCTCCTCCGTGGAATTCGACTGGTGTTCGGTCAACGCCCTGCTCACCGTCAAGAAACAAGGCTGGCGCTCCGTGATGATCAACTACAACCCCGAGACCGTCTCCACCGACTACGACATGTGTGACCGTCTCTACTTCGACGAACTCACCTACGAGCGCGTCATGGACATCATCGACCTGGAGCAACCCCACGGCGCAATCCTCAGCGTGGGCGGCCAAATCCCCAACAACCTGGCCATGCGCCTCGACGCCGCCGGAGTAAACATCCTCGGCACCTCCGCCCAATGCATCGACAACGCCGAAGACCGCCACAAATTCTCATCCATGCTCGACGACCTGGGCATCGACCAACCCCGCTGGCAAGAGCTCACCTCTATGGACGACATCCACAAGTTTATCGACGAAGTGGGATTCCCCGTGCTGGTGCGCCCAAGCTACGTGCTCTCCGGCGCCGCCATGAACGTCTGCTCCAACACCGAAGAACTTGAACGCTTCCTGCGCCTGGCCGCCAACGTCAGCAAGGAATACCCCGTGGTGGTGAGCCAATTCATCCAAAACGCCAAAGAAATCGAAATGGATGCCGTGGCCCAAAACGGCGAAATCAAAGCCTACGCCATCAGCGAACACATCGAATTTGCCGGCGTCCACTCCGGCGACGCCACCATCCAATTCCCCCCGCAGAAGCTCTACGTCGAAACCATGCGCCGAATCAAAAAAGTCAGCGCCAAAATCGCCAAAGCCCTGCAAATCTCCGGCCCCTTCAACATCCAGTTCCTCGCCAAAAACAACGACATCAAAGTCATCGAATGCAACCTGCGCGCCTCGCGCTCGTTCCCATTCGTCAGCAAGGTGCTCAAAATCAACTTCATCGACCTGGCCACGCAAGTGATGCTCGGCCTCAACGTGGAGAAACCAAACAAGAGCGCTTTCGACCTCGACTACGTGGGCATCAAAGCCTCCCAATTCAGCTTCTCCCGCCTGCAAGGCGCCGACCCCGTGCTCGGCGTCGACATGAGCTCCACCGGCGAAGTGGGCTGCATCGGCGACGACACCTCCGAAGCCCTGCTCAAATCAATGCTCTCCGTGGGCCAACGCATCCCCCAAAAGAGCGTCTTGCTCTCCACCGGCACCGCCAAACAAAAAGCCGACATGCTCGACTCGGCCCACCTGCTCCACCGCAGCGGCTACACCATCTACGCCACCGGCGGCACCCACCAGTTCCTCAACGACAACGGCATCCCCGCCGTGCGCGTCTACTGGCCCTCCCAGCCCGACATGCATCCACAAGCCCTCGAACTGCTCCACAACAAGCAAATCGACATGGTGGTGAACGTCCCCAAAAACCTCACCCCCACCGAGCTTAGCAACGGCTACAAAATCCGCCGCGCCGCCATCGACCTCAACGTGCCCCTGCTCACCAACGCTCGTCTGGCCTCCGCCTTCATCAGCGCCTTCACCTCAATGACCATCGACGACATCCAAATCAAATCGTGGGACGAATACTAATCAACTGACTATTTGTCAGTCCTACGCCATAAAAATGCCACCCCACTGCGGGGTGGCATTTCTTTTGCTACGTATCCCCTATGTAGGCCCCCACCCCTCTCGCCGGCCCCTACATCAAACTCAAAAACAACAACTCAACCCCCATCAACACCCATCCTCATATGGAAGATAACAAAACCCGCACCGGCTCTATCGGCGTCACCACCGAAAACATTTTCCCGGTGATCAAAAAGTTTCTCTACAGCGACCACGAAATCTTCTTGCGTGAACTCGTCAGCAACGCCGTCGACGCCTCGCAAAAACTGAAAACACTCGCCTCCATCGGCGAATTCAAAGGCGAGCTCGGCGACCTCACCGTCAACGTCACCGTCAACAAAGACGCCGGAACCCTCACCGTCACCGACCGCGGCATCGGCATGACCGCCGACGACATCGACCGCTACATCAACCAAATTGCATTCTCCGGCGCCGAAGAATTCCTCAACAAATATAAAGACTCCGCCGCAAACATCATCGGCCACTTCGGCCTCGGATTCTACTCCGCATTCATGGTGGCCAAAAAAGTGGAAATCCGCTCACTCTCCTACGCCGACGGCGCCCAAGCCGTGCGCTGGGAATGCGACGGATCCCCCGCCTACGTCATGCAACCCACCGACGAGACCGACCGCGGCACCGAAATAATCCTCCACATCGACGAAGACTCCAAAGAATTCCTCGAACAACCCCGCATCGACACCCTCCTGCGAAAATACTGCCGCTTCCTCCCCGTGGCCGTTGCATCCAACTCCACCACCATCAACGACACAGCCCCCGCCTGGACAAAAAAGCCCTCCGAACTCACCGACCAAGACTACATCAAATTCTACCACGAACTCTACCCCGGCCAAGACGATCCCCTATTCTGGATCCACCTCAACGTCGACTACCCCTTCACCCTCACCGGAATACTCTTCTTCCCCAAAATCCACAACAACTTCGAAATCACCAAAAACCGCATTCAGCTCTACTGCAACCAAGTCTTCGTCACCGACAGCGTTGAAGGCGTAGTCCCCGAATTCATGATGCTCCTCCAAGGCGTCATCGACTCACCCGACATCCCCCTCAACGTCAGCCGCAGCTACCTCCAAAGCGACGCTGCCGTCAAAAAAATCTCCGGCTACATCTCCAAAAAAGTATCCTCTCGCCTCGAAGAAATCTTCAAAGCCGACCGCGCCGACTTCGAATCAAAATGGGACGACATCAAACTATTCATCACCTACGGCATGCTCACCGACGAAAAATTCTGCGACGCCGCCATGAAGTTCTGCCTCCTGAAAAACACCGAAGGCTCCCACTTCACATTCGATGAATACAAAACTCTCATCTCCGCCGCCCAAACCGACAAAGACTCAACCCTCATCTACCTCTACGCCACCGACCCCACAGCCCAATTCAACTACATCAACGCCGCCCGCGCCAAAGGCTACGACGTGCTCCTGCTCGACGGCCAACTCGACACCCACTTCGTCGGCCTGCTCGAAAACAAACTCCAAGGCTCACACTTCGTGCGCGTAGACTCCGACATCATAGACAACCTCATCCGCAAAGCCGACCGCACCGAAGCCAACCTCTCCGGCGCCCAACGCGAAATGCTCACCGCCCTGTTCCGCTCACAAGTCCCCGAAATAGACCACGCCGACTTCACCATCCTCTTCGAAAGCATCCCCGCCGCCACCGCTGACGCCCAACCCATCACCGTCACCCAAAGCGAATACATGCGCCGAATGAAAGAAATGGCCGCCATGCAACCCGGCATGAGCTTCTACGACCAACTCCCCGACAACTACTCCCTCGTGGTCAACGTCGACTCACCCCTCGTAGCCGCCATCACCGCCGACGCCACCGCCGCCCTCGGCTCCGACGCCGAAACCCAATTCGCCGCCATCACCGACCTGGGTGGTCAAATCAAGCAACTCCGCGACGCCGCCACCGATGGCAAACTAACAGACGACCAACAGCAACAAGTCTCAGCCCTCGAAGTCAAAATTGCCGACGCCCGCCACACCATCGCCGACGCCGCCACCGCCTTTGCCCAAGGCCAACCCCAAGTGCGCCAACTCATCGACCTGGCCCTCCTCTCCGCCGGCCTCCTCAAAGGCAAAGCCCTCAACGACTTCGTCACCCGCTCCCTCTCCCTCCTCTCCAAATAATCCCTCCCCTTCCCCCCCCAAAAAAGCTGCGCCTCCGCGCAGCTTTTTTCTTCCCCACCTATTGCAAATTCACCAAAAATTAATTACATTTGCCACCGAATTCCACGCCGATGACTTCAACAAAGTCGGTTGGGCTCTTCGTTGTGCTAAAATCAATATCTAACCAATAAAAACATTTCAATAATAATGACGCGATTTAAATATTTCACTTACATGCTGTTGGCTATATTGGCTTGTTGCACCACTTCGTGTAGTGGCGATGACGATGAAACAACCTCAAAGCATCCAACTATGGCCGAACTGAAGGGCACCTGGCATGGGACCGTGACGATGAAAGGTAATTATCTCATAGATCAAGAAAATGACGTTCCTATAGCTTGTTTCGATGACTATTCCGTTGATGTTGATTTATCAATTTCCGGCTCGTCATATAGTTATTCAATGCATGTTGATGCCCCTTATCTGCCAAGCAAGTTAGCTTATCCATCAGGCTCCGGCGAAATCTCAAATTTGAATTATAACAGTGGATCTGCGGACAATAATAATTGCTACGTGTACAGCAATCCACAAGATAAATATTTGGGCTCGGGCTGGAACAATATGCTTTTCCATTGCTATAATTTTGATAATAATAGTTTTGATATAGAATTCTATTTGCTGGATCGAGAGAACCTGCTTGACATTATGGCAGGGGGACTGTATGGTTCAGCTTTTGGTAAGCTATATCGAACCGAAAGCGATTCGAGCGCCAACAGCGAAAGTTCAAGCAGCGGAAGCGATCTCGATGAAAAATACACCATCACGTCGATTAAGGCCGTCAGAATCACGTTCGCTCAATCGATATCTGGTGACACGAAATATTCGGATTATCAGACCGTAAATATGTATAAGTGGTTACTGAACGTAGACAATAAAGTGGTGCTTAGCACTTCGAGCACCGACAAAACAAAGTGGATGGTCGCATCCAAGAATTCTTACAAAGAACTTGGCGGTTACGACGTGAGCCGCTACTCCTACTGCTGCAAGCACTTCACGTCGGGCACTATCGGCGGCTATTACTATTTCTTCAACTAATAGCTCACTTTCCTGCTCGTTTTTCGTTCTCTAAAAGTAGTACAATTCTATTGAAACGCGCTACATCCGACAATAATTTTCAACGGCGATTACTTGCCAAATGTGGGTCAAAAAGTGCAGATTTGGACACTTATCGACGCAAAATTGCCTTGAATCAACGATGCAACACCACATTTATCAAGCACATTTTGATGCGGCTTTCATGGAATGCCACAGGCGGGGGGATCAGGGCTACCGCATCAAAATGCGGCATACTAATTCTGCCGTAAATCAAACTGATGCGATGCCTCGGAGAGGCTGGTTATCCTAAAACCCCATCTTGGCCGCACAGCGGCCTAGGTGGGGCACAATGCTGATACACAGCAACTTGGTCGGAGACCATGTCACCAGTGCCGCTCTGGTGACAACCTCTTCGAGGTAGCTCGTGAGGGCTCAGCGCGGCCCCCGGCTAGCCTGCGGCAAGCCGGGGTTACAAATAACCAGCATCTCCGATGCATCGCCGCACTTAACCATGCTGCATATTGCCTTTTTGATGCGGTTGCACAGGCGGGGGATGGGAAATTGGGGGAAAAGTTGTAATTTTGCAGAAAGTATTGACATGATGAGAAAACTCTTTGTTTCGTTGACGATATTGGCGGCGGCAGGGGCGTGGTGCGCCGAGCCGCTGCAGCTCACGGGCGGCGAGGCCGTGTCGGTGGGGGTGTACATCGCCCCCGTCGAGGAGGAGGCCGAGCCGTTGGCCGAGCAGTCGGCCGGGCGGCTGCTCACTCCGGCAAGTATTCTGAAATCGCTCACTGTGGCCACGGCCCTTGACTCGCTTGGCGGCGATTTCCGCTGGCATACGCGCGTCTACGCCATCGGCCAGGTTGACCAGGCGGGCACGCTCCACGGCCGATTGGTGGTGGAGGGCGGCGGCGACCCAACGCTTGGGTCGCGCCATTTCCGCGAGCAGCCGGCGTTTGTTGCCGCGGTGCGTCAGGCCTTGGCCGACCATGGCATCAAACGGATTGAGGGCGCCGTGGAGCAAGGGCGCACGTGGCCCTCGGAAGGCGCCATCGCCTCGTGGCAGGTGGAGGATATCCCCTGGGACTATGGCGCAGGATTCTACACGTTGAACTATGCCGACAATGCCGTCAACATCGACGTGCCGTCGATGCGCATTTCGCCTTCGATTTCGAGCGTGACGGCCGTCAACGCTTTGAGCGCGTCGGGCGGCGGTTCGCTTGATTTGCAGCGCGGCGCCGGAGCGCGGGAGTTCACCGTGAGCGGTTCGCTGGGCCAGCGCAAGCAGGCCACTTTGAATGCGTCGATGCCCTACCCCGCCGACTATCTGCTGGAGAGCTTGCGCAGCGGCCTGAGCTACACGAAGGCTGCGGTGAGCGGCTCATCGTCGGAGGCAATGCTCATCCTTGACTACACCTCGCCGCAACTGCGCGAGGTGGCCCGCTCGCTGATGGTGCGCTCAGACAACACCATGGCCGAGGGCACTCTGCGCGCACTGGCCGCCGGCAGCAGCCTCAGCGCCGCCCTCAGCGCCGAGCAGCGCCATTGGCGTCGCCGCGGGGTGGATCTCTCCACCGTGCGCCTGCGCGACGGCTCCGGGCTGAGCCGCGTCGACGCCATTGCCCCCAAGCAGCTCGGCGCCGTGTTGCGCCGCATGGCCTCCAACGCCGACTATGTGGCCGTCTTTGCCCGCGCCGGACAAGACGGCACTCTCCGCTCGTTTCTCGCCGACAATCCGCGCGCCAAGGAGTTTGTGCTCAAAACCGGGAGCATGAACGGCATCCTCTGCTATGCCGGCTATCGCCTCGACCCCTCCACGCGCAAGCCCACCCACGTGATTGTGATTATGACCAACAACCTACAAGCCTCCACCACGGCCACGCGCCAAGCCGTGGAGCGCTTCCTCCTTCAATTAGACTTCTGATGCTACCGACGCAACTCAACCCCACGCTCTGCGAAGCCGGATGCGACGAAGCCGGACGCGGCTGCCTGGCCGGCCCGGTGTTTGCCGCCGCCGTGATTCTCCCACCGGGATTCACCCATCCCCATCTCACCGACTCGAAAAAGCTCTCCGAAGCTCGCCGCAATGAGATGCGCGCCATCATCGAGCGCGAAGCCGTGGCCTGGGCCGTGGCCCAATGTTCGCCACAGGAAATCGACGAAATCAACATTCTGCGCGCCTCGATTCTGGCCATGCACCGCGCCCTTGACGCCCTGAGCGTCAAGCCGGAATTTGTGGTGGTCGACGGCAACCGCTTCACCCCCTGGGCCGACGTGCCCTGGCAAACCGTGGTGAAGGGCGACGCCAAACTCGGCAACATCGCCGCCGCCTCAATCCTGGCCAAAACCCACCGCGACGAATTCATGGCTCAAGCCGCCAAAACCTACCCCCAATATGGCTGGGAACAAAACAAGGCCTACCCCACGGCCGCCCACCGCGCCGCCATCGCCGCCCACGGCCCCTGCCCCCTCCATCGACTCACATTCCGTCTAACATAACATTCCCCACCCTCACTCATGAGCAACGAACACACCCAAGAAAACACCCTGCTCGGCCCCTGGGCCATGCCCGCCCTCTCAGCCGTGATGCTCCTTGTGGCAATCATCGCCGAACACTTCTGCGCGCTGCAACCCTCGGCCACGGCGCGCCTGCTCTACTACGTGGCAGCCTTCCTCCCCGTGGGCCTGCCCGTGTGTCGCGAAGCCATCGAAGAGATGACCCACGGCAACATCTTCAGCGAATTCACCCTGATGACCCTCGCCGCCATCGGCGCATTCGTCATCGGCGAATACCCCGAAGCCGTGGCCGTGATGCTCTTCTACGCCATCGGCGAAAACCTCCAAGACGCCGCCTTAGACCGCGCCTCGCGCAACATCAGCGACATGCTCGACGTGCGCCCCGAGCGCACCACCGTGATCCGCCCCGACGGGCCCGTGGAAGTGGCCCCCGCCGACGTCTGCGTGGGCGAAACCATCGAACTCAAACCCGGCGAACGTGTGCCTCTGGACGGCACCCTGCTCACCGCCGGCGACGCCGCCTTCGACACCTCAGCCCTCACCGGCGAAAGCGTGCCCCGCACCATCAGCTGCGGCCAACCCGTCTTGGCCGGAATGATCGTCAGCGGCAAAAGCATACAAATCGCCGTCACCCACCCCTACGACCAAAGCACCCTGGCTCGCATCCTCTCCATGGTGCGCGACGCCTCCGAACGCAAAGCCCCCACCGAACTCTTCATCCGCAAATTTGCCCGCATCTACACCCCCATAGTCATAGCCCTGGCCGCCGCCATCACCCTGCTCCCCGCCGCCGCTGCCCCGCTCATGGGCTTCAACTACGTGTTCTCCCACTGGCTCTATCGCGGCCTGGTCTTCCTGGTGATCTCCTGCCCCTGCGCCCTGGTCATCAGCGTGCCCCTGGGCTACTTCGCCGGCATCGGCGCCGCCTCCCGCCAAGGCATCCTCTTCAAAGGCAGCAACTACCTCGACGCCATCTGCACCGTCGACACCGTGGCCTTCGACAAAACCGGCACCCTCACCAAAGGCCGCTTCGAAGTGTTTCAATTCGACGTGGCCGCCGACGTCACCTCCCGCTCCCGCCTCCTGAGCCTCGCCATGAGCGTCGAAGCCCGTAGCACCCACCCCATAGCCCAAGCCGTGGTGGCCTACGCCAAAGCCCAAGGCGCCACCCCCGTGGCACTCGCCTCAATGGACGAAATCGCCGGCCACGGCGCCGAAGCCCTCACCGCCGACGGCCACCGCCTGCTCATAGGCAACTCCCGACTCATGGCCCGCGAAGGCGTGGCCGTGGCCGCCGACTTCAGCGACAGCGTAGCCACAGTGGTGATCTGCGCCATCGACGGCCGCTACGCCGGAGCCCTCCTCCTGGCCGACACCCTCAAAGACGACGCCCACCAAGCCATCGCCCAACTCCACTCACAAGGCATCTCCGACATCCACCTCCTCTCCGGCGACAAACGCGACATCGTAGACCACTTCGCCGCCACCCTCGGCATCCGATTCTCCCGCGCCGAGCTCCTCCCCGAAGACAAAGCCACCTACATCGCCTCGCTCATCCGCGACCAACGCCGCCGCGTGGCCTTCGTGGGCGACGGCATGAACGACGCCCCCGTGCTCGCCACCGCCACCGTGGGCATAGCCATGGGCGGCCTCGGCAGCGACGCCGCCATCGAAAGCGCCGACATAGTCATCCAAAACGACATGCCCTCTCGCGTGGCCACAGCCGTGGCCATCGGCCGCCGCACCTCCGCCATAGTCCGCCAAAACATCACCGGCGCCATCGCCGTCAAACTCATCATCCTCCTCTGCGGCGCCCTCGGCTACGCCTCCCTCTGGGGCGCCGTCTTCGCCGACGTCGGCGTCGCCCTCCTGGCCGTTGCCAACTCGCTGCGCGCAGCGAGTTGGCAACGGCAATTGAAAATTGAAAGTTGAAAATTGAAAGTCTTTTAGCTTTTAGTTAGGGCAACCGCATCAAAATGTTGCATACTAATTCTGCTGTGAATCAAGCGGAGGCGATGCCTCGGAGAGTAACCTGATGGCGCCGCCATGCTCAAAAGCCAAGAGAACGAAAATGATATAAACCAGTAGTGGCCCGGCAGCGGCGCCGGG
>CAZJWM010000074.1:0-9452 GCA_964549975.1 uncultured Bacteroides sp.
CATGTGGGAATATCAAAACGAGCAACGCTCCTACATCGGGTTCCGCTGCGTGCGCACCCAGATAGGCTTTGCCAAAGGTCAAAAATCACGTAAATAACCTCCAACTATGGGAAAAATCAGACGATACAAAAACGCTGTGGAGCGCTTCCTCAGCGGCGAAGGCGGTCAACGCTTCTTCAACTTTGCATATTCAATCGGTGCTGCCGTGGTCATCTGGGGCGCACTGTTCAAAATCCTTCACCTCCCCGGCGGCAATATGCTGCTCTGCATAGGCATGGGCACCGAGGTGTTGATGTTCGTGCTCACGGCCTTCGACCGCCCGCCGCGCGAATACCACTGGGAAGATGTGTTCCCCGTGCTCGAAACCCGCGACCCCGAAGATCGCCCCGACCTCTCCACCGGAGGTAACGGCGGCGGTGGCGTCGCCGGCGTGCCTGCCGGAGGCACAGTGGTGATCAACGGCGGCACAGCGGCTGCCATGGACCCCGAAGCCGCTGCCACCTTTGCAGCACAAGCCCCTGCGCGCAGCGCCGCGCAGATTGTGGCCGACACCCCTCTGGGCGCCGACGCCTCAGTGGCCGATGCCACCGAACACTATGTGGCCCAAATCACCGCCCTGGGCGAACAGATGCAACAGCTCCGCCAGAGCACCGAGGCCCTCAACAATGTCAGCCAAATCCTGCTCCAGAGCTATCAGGCCATCACCGAAAACTCCGACCGCATCACCGAATCATCCACCGGCTATGTCGACGAGATGACCACGCTTAACCGCAACGTGGCCGGCCTGAACACCATCTACGAAATCCAGCTCAAGAGCGTCAGCTCGCAGCTCGACAGCATCGACCGCGTGAACCGCGGCATCAAGGATATCCGCGACATGTATGAAAAATCGGCCGAATCATCCTCCCACTATTGCGAGGAGACCGAACGCATGGCCCGCTACATGGCTCAGCTCAACGACATCTACGCCAAGATGATCTCCGCCATGACTCAAAGTCACCCCGGACTCGGCGCCATGCCGCAGCCCGCTCAACCCGCCTCTCCCTCAGTCAACACTAACAGCAACACTAACCCCTACGACAGCGCTCAGCCGCTCTCATAAACCCCGAATCCACTCTTAGCAAATGGCCTCGAACGGACGTCTGTCTCCCCGACAGAAAATGATCAACCTGATGTACATCGTGTTGACGGCAATGCTTGCATTGAACGTCAGCTCCGACGTGCTCGACGGCTTCACGCAGGTGGAAGGCGGCTTGAATCGCTCCAACGCAAATGTGCTCCGCCGCAACGACGCGCTCTATGGCCGTCTGAGCGACTTTGCGCAGACCAACCCCGAAAAGGGCAACGCCTGGCTCGACCGCGCAAACCAAGTGCGCCGGCTCACGGCCGAACTCTATCAGACGGTCGACTCTCTCAAGTTTGCCATCATCAAGAAAGCCGACGGCTCTGCCGCCAACATGGAGGATATCCAACACCGCGACGACATCGAAGCCGCCAACGTGGTGATGTTTAACCCCACCTCCATGAGCGGCCAGAAGCTCCGCCTCCACATCAACCAATATCGCGACTACGTGGCTTCGTTGGTGCCCGACTCCGCAAAGCGCACGAGCATCATAGCCTCGCTCAACACCGACCCCGTGCAGAAACCCGGCATCGCCGGCAAACGCCGCTGGGAGGAAGCCAACTTCGAAGACAAACCCGTGGTGGCTGCCGTGACGCTGCTCACCAAGCTGCAAAACGACATCCGCTATGCCGAGGGTGAGGCCCTGACCTCGCTGCTCTCGGCCGTTGATGCCGGCGACGTGCGCGTCAACGAGCTCAACGCCTTCGTCATCCCGCAGAGCCGCTCCGTGATGCGCGGCGGCAAATACTCCGCCAACATCGTCTTGGCCGCTGTGGACACCACTCAGCGCCCCGCCATCTTCATCGGCGGCAAGGAATTGCCCAAGGGGAGCAACCTCTACGAATTCACCACCGGCGCCACCGGCACCTTCGACTATAGCGGCTACCTGCAGGTGGTCCACGGCGACGGCTCCACCACGCGCCATCCCTTCTCGTCGAGCTACACCGTGTTTGAACCCACGGCCACCGTGTCGGCCACGATGATGAACGTGCTCTATGCCGGCATCGACAACCCCATCAGCATCTCCGTGCCCGGTGTGCACACCAAGGATGTGTCGGCCACTATGACCAACGGCACCCTCACTCGCCGCGGCGACGCCTGGGTGGCTCGCCCCTCCAAAGTGGGCGCCGAAGCCGTGATTTCCGTCACCGCCACAGTTGACGGCCGCTCGCAGCAGGTGGGCTCCACCAAGTTCCGCACCCGCAAACTCCCCGATCCGCGACCCTTCATTGCCTACACCGACGCCTCCGGCAACGCCGACCGCTATGGCGGCGGCAAGCCCCTGAGCAAAGCCACCCTGCTCGGTGCCCACGGCCTGGAAGCCGCCATCGACGACGAGCTGCTCAACATCAAATTCACCGTCGTGTCGTTTCAAACCGTCTTTTTCGACCAGATGGGCAACGCCATCCCCGAAAACTCCAACGGCGCGAAATTCTCCGACCGCCAAATCCAGCAATTCCGCAACCTCAAACGCGGCAAACGCTTCTACGTCACCTCGGTGAAAGCCACCGGCCCCGACGGCATCACCCGCGAATTGTCGCCCCTGGAAGTGATCGTTAACTAACCTCTCATCCACCCACCCAAATCTCGATTATGAAAGCAATAGCCAAACATATAGCAATCGCTGCCGCCCTGATCTGCTCGCTGGGCGTGGTTGCTCAAGATGACACCACCACGCAACGCTCCGGCGCCACCACAGTGAGCCGCGGCCCGCGCACTCGCCCCGGTCAGGCCGCCGCTACGCCCTCCTCCGAGGTGACCACCCGCGCTCAGCTCCACCTCACCGGCGAAGCCTCCGCAGCCTCCGATGCCGACACCCGCTGGATGCGCGTCATCTATCGCGAACTCGACCTCACCGCCGCTGACGAAAACGCCGCCCTCTACTATCCCGAGGACATCGTCGACGGCAACGAAAACCTCTTTCGCATAATGCTGCGACTGCTCACCTCCAACCAAATTGCAGCCTACGAATATCTCGACGGCCGCGAGGAGTTTACCGACGACAAGAAAATCAACGTCGGCGAAATGCTCGCACGCTTCGACATCCCCGCCACCCAGGCTAAAGGCTACTCCGAGAAAAATCCGCTCTACACCGTGGAAGAGGCCGACGTGCCCACCAACGAAGTGTTGAGCTACTACGTCATCGAGCAGTGGCGTTTCGACAATCGCAGCAACCGAATGCAAACCTCCGTGGAGGCCATCTGCCCGGTGATGCACCGCTCCGGTTTCTATGGCGAAGACGCCGTGAAATATCCCATGTTTTGGATGAAGATGGCCGACCTCAAGCCCTTCCTCCAAAAGCAATATATCTTCACCGACGACGACAACAACCTGCAGCGCTACACCTATGCCGACTTCTTCACGATGAACCTCTACAAAGGCGACATCTACAAGACCCGCAACCTGCGCAACCGCTCTATGGCTCAGCTCTATGAAGACCCCGACGACCGCCGTCGCGCTCAAGACAGCATCCAAAACCGTCTGGACCACTATGCCGACAACCTCTGGGTGCCCACTCGCGAAGAACTGGCCGCAGCCCGCGCTGCCGCCGACTCCACCAAGGTGGCCTCCGGAGCAGAAGAGCAAGTGAAAGAGCGCACATCCTCGCGCACCAAGAGCTCCTCGCGCACATCCTCGCGCTCCAAAGTCAAGAAGGAAAAGACATCCACGCCCAAGTCCTCCTCGTCGTCATCATCGTCGAGCGCCACTCGCAGCGTGCGCAACCGCCGCAAATAATCCCGTCCGCCCCGCGGGCGAGCTTCCTACACCCCCATCACGAGGCCGAGACCCACACCCGGGTCCCGGCCTCAGTCATCGCTGCCCGCACCCACAATTAGCAATTTAGTTTGGCGGGGTGCGGAAAATTTTGTAATTTTGCGCTATTAAACAAGATAGTGCCCACTACAAACAAGTTTTATGAATATATCTTACAATTGGCTGCGCCGCTACGTGGACTGCTCTCAAGAGCCCAAAGAGCTCGCAGCCGCGCTCACTTCCATCGGATTGGAGTGTGACGCAGTTGAAGAAGTTGAATCAATTCGCGGCGGTCTGCGCGGCGTGGTCATCGGCAAGGTGCTCACTTGCGAGATGCACCCCGACAGCGACCACCTGCACGTCACCACTGTGGACCTCGGAAGCGCCGACGGCCCCGCGCAGATTGTCTGCGGCGCCCCCAACGTGGCTGCCGGTCAGACCGTGGTGGTGGCCACCGTTGGCACCACTCTCTACGACGGCGACAAAGAATTCAAAATCAAGAAAAGCAAAATCCGCGGCGTGGAATCTCTTGGCATGATTTGCGCCGAAGATGAAATCGGCGTTGGCACCAGCCACGACGGCATCATCGTCATCTCTGAAGACGTGGCCCCCGGCACCCCCGCCGCCGAATATTTCGGTCTCACCTCCGACTTCTGCCTGGAAGTGGACCTCACCCCCAACCGCATCGATGCTGCCGGCCACTATGGCGTGGCTCGCGATTGGGCCGCTTGGGCCACTGAGCGCGGCCTCACCCCCGGCCTGCGTCGCCCCTCGGTTGACACCTTTGCCCTCGACCGCACCGACGGCGGCATCCCCGTGGAAGTCATCGCCACCGACGACGTCACCCGCTATGCCGGCCTGACCATCCGCGGCGTGAAAGTGGGCCCCTCGCCCAAGTGGCTCCAAGACGCCCTCAACGCCATTGGCCAACGCCCCATCAACAACGTGGTCGATGTGACCAACTACATCCTCCACGGCTTCTGCCAGCCGCTCCACTGCTTCGACCTCTCCAAGGTGAAAGGCCAGCGCATTGAAGTGCGCACCCTCGCCCAAGGCACCAAATTCGTCACCCTCGACGGCGTGGAGCGCGAACTCGACGCCCGCGACCTGATGATTTGCAACGCCGAAGAGCCCATGTGTCTGGCCGGCGTGTTTGGCGGCCTCGACTCCGGCGTGACCGAAACGGCGACCGACATCTTCCTGGAGAGCGCCTGCTTCAACCCCACCACCATCCGCAAGGGCGCACGTCGCCACGGCCTGAACACCGACGCTTCGTTCCGCTACGAGCGCGGCGTCGACCCCAACGGCTGCATGTATGCCCTGAAGCTCGCCGCCCTGATGGTCAAAGAGCTCGCCGGCGGCGAAATCTGCGGCCCCGTGGTCGACATCTATCCCACCGAGGTGAAGCCCTTCGACGTGACCCTCTCGTTTGCCCAAATCAACGCTCTGATTGGCAAGGAGATTCCCGCCGGCACTGTGCGCTCCATCCTCCGCTCACTCGAAATCAACATTGCAGCCGAAAGCGCCGACGGCGTCATGGAGCTGCAAGTGCCCACATATCGCGTTGACGTGCAGCGCCCCTGCGACGTCATCGAAGAGATTCTCCGCATCTACGGCTACAACAACGTGGAGCTCCCCGGCCGCATCACAGCCTCGCTCTCCATCAAGGGCGAAACCGACGCTGTGGATGATCTCACCCAAACCATCCTCGACCAACTTGCCGCCCAAGGCTTCCGCGAAATCCTCAACAATTCGCTCACGGCCGAGGGCTACTATCCCGCCGAAGGCACCTATCCCGCCGAGAGCTGCATCCGTCTGCTCAACCCCCTGAGCGGCGAACTGACCCTGATGCGCCGCACCCTGCTCTATGGCGGCCTCGAATCCATTGCCCACAACATCAACCGCCGCGCCGCCGACCTGATGTTTGTGGAAACAGGCCACGTCTACAGCCTCGACCCCACCAAAGCCTCCACCACCGATGCCCCGCTGGCTCCCTATAGCGAAGGCACACGCCTGGGCCTCTGGCTCACCGGCAACGTCTCCACCGGCTCCTGGCTCGCTCCCGCCGAAAAGGCCACGCCCTTCCATCTGAAGGCCGCAGTGGCCGGCGTGATGAGTCGCCTGGGCCTGAGCGAACGCGAATGGAGCTTTGAGAGCAATGACGACATTGCCCCCGACCTCTACAGCGCCGCTCTGGAAGTGCGCACCCGCTCCGGCAAACAGCTCGGCGTGGTGGCCGTGGTTAGCCCCGCGCTGCTGAAGAAATTCGACATCAAGCAAGAGGTGTTCTTTGCCGAACTCGATTGGGACGCCATCACCCGTCTGGCCGTGAAACGCAAAGTCACCGCCGGTGCCCTGCCCAAGACTCAGCCCGTGCGCCGCGACCTGGCCCTGCTGATCGACTCCGCCATAAGCTTTGCCCAAGTTGAAGCCGTGGTGCGCGAAAGCGAACGCCGCCTGCTCCGCTCGGTGAAACTCTTCGACGTCTACGAAGGCAAAAACCTCCCCGCCGGCAAGAAGTCTTACGCCATTGCCATGACCCTGCAAGACGACGAAAAGACCCTTCAAGACAAGCAAATCGACGCCACGATGACCAAAATCATCAACAACCTCAAGCAACGCCTCGGCGCCGAACTCCGTTAAGCATTTACAAAAAACAAATAGTTACAAACTCATAACATCCAAACTCCATACCCATGGGAAGAGCATTTGAATACCGCAAAGCCCGCAAACTCAAACGCTGGGGCAACATGTCGCGAACCTTCACCCGCATCGGCAAGGAAATCACCATCGCCGCCAAAGCCGGTGGCCCCGACCCCGACACCAACCCCCGTCTGCGCGCTCTGATGCAGAACGCCAAGGCTGCCAACATGCCCAAGGACACCGTGGAACGTGCCATCAAAAAGGCCACCGATAAAGACGCCGGCGACTTCAAGGAGATCATCTACGAAGGATACGGCCCCCACGGCATCGCCATCCTGGTGGAAACCGCCACCAACAACAACACCCGCACCGTTGCCAACGTGCGCTCCTACTTCACCAAACATGGCGGCTCGCTCGGCACTCAAGGCTCTCTGAGCTTCTTGTTCGACCACAAGTGTGTCTTCAAAATCAAAGCCAAAGAGGATATCAGCCTCGAAGACCTCGAACTCGAACTCATCGACTTTGGCGTGGAAGAACTCGAGCAGGGCGATGAAGGCGAAATCGTGCTCTACGCCGCCTTCGAATCCTATTCCGAGCTCCAGCACTATCTCGAAGACAACGGCTTCGAAATCATCTCGTCGGAATTTGAATGGATTCCCAACGACCTGAAGGATGTCACCGCCGAACAGCGTGCCTCCATCGAGAAGCTCCTCGACAAGTTTGAGGAAGACGAAGACGTGCAAAACGTGTTCCACAACATGCGCGAAAGCGAAGAAGACGAGGAATAATCCCCTCGCCTTCGTCGCCCACCATATTCACACGCAGCCCCCGCCCACGTGAGCTCGGGCTGCGTTGACTTTTGCTCTCTAACACCTGACCCTACTTCATGAAAACAAACCTTTGGCGGCGCTTGCCGCTTATTGGCCGCATAGTGTTGGCCATGATTCTCGGCATCGGCGCTGCGCAGCTGCTGCCGCTCTGGGCCGCGCGCACCGTGATGACCTTCTCGGCCCTGTTCTCGCAATTCTTGGGCTTTGTGATTCCCCTGCTCATTCTCGCCTACGTGGCCACGGCCATTGCCGACGTGGGCACCGGTGCCGGGCGTATGCTTGCCGCCACCGCCGCCATAGCCTACGCCATGACCGTGGGCTCCGGCGCCATGGCCCTGGGTGTGAGCAACTGGGCCTTCCCGCAACTCATCACCCCCGGCGCCCTGCAGCGCGACGCCCTCGCCGGAGCAGACATAGCCCCGTGGTTCACCGTCGAAATGCCGCCTCTGATGGGCGTAATGACCGCGCTGGTGTTGGCCTTCATTCTCGGCCTTGGAATGGCTCACAGCGGCTCTGAGGCCCTTCATCGCGGCTTTGACGAGCTGCGCCGCATCGTCACCCTCACCATCACCGGCGTCATCATCCCGCTGCTGCCGCTCTACATCTTTGCCATCTTCATGAATATGGCCATGGCCGGAGTGGTGGCCACGGTGTTGATGACCTTCTTGAGCATCATAGCCGTGATCTTTGTGATGCACGTGGTGTTGCTGCTCGTGCAATATGCCATAGCCGGAGCCGTGGCCCGACGCAATCCGCTGCCGCTGCTGCGCACCATGCTCCCCGCCTATTTCACCGCTTTGGGCACCCAAAGCTCCGCAGCCACCATCCCCGTCACGCTCCGCCAAAGCATCCTCACGGGCGTGCGCCCCGCCGTGGCCGGATTCGTCATCCCCCTCTGCGCCACCATCCACATGAGCGGCTCAGCGCTGAAAATCACCTCCTGCGCCATCGCCCTGATGATCATGCAGGCCATGGCGGTCGACCCCGCCGCCGTGATGGGCTTCGTGGCCATGCTGGCCATCACCATCATAGCCGCCCCGGGAGTGCCCGGCGGCGCCATCATGGCCTCGCTGGGATTGCTCTCCTCAATGCTCGGCTTCACCGACGCCGACTGCGCCCTGATGATAGCCCTCTACATAGCCATGGACTCCTTCGGCACCGCCTGCAACGTCACCGGCGACGGCGCTATTGCCCTAATCATCAACAAAATGTTTCCCGAAAGGTGAATTCTGTTAGATTTTTTAGAATATAATTTGCATATTTTCTGAAAAAGTATTACATTTGCAGCAGTCGCCGATACGAAACTTACCCACTTCCGCCTCGCCGACCATATTGCACAAAAATAACCGAACAGCGGAGCGCCTCGGCCCCCCTTAAAGCCCGGCGCATCGTCATCCCCGCTCTCGATTTACACAAACAACACAAAATTTTTTTATACACCCATTGTTTTTGGTCTTGCGGGGTGACGCCGCAGACCGCTAAATAGTTAAACTTACAGACAGGAAATGCACATTGGTAAACACATTAAGGCTCAGTTTGACCGGCAGCCTAAGTCGCACAATGTCCAATGGTTGGCCGAGCAGCTCAACTGCGACCGGAGAAATGTCTACGACATCTTCACCCGCGCGAGCATCGACACCGGACTGTTGCTGCGCATATCGCGTGTGCTCGACTACAACTTCCTCTCCGACCTCTCTACCTTCTACATCAACCACCGCGACGAAATCTAACCCCCCCGTCGTCGCAAACCCGCATCTACCACCATCCACAACGGCCGCGAGCTCTCCGCCCGCGGCCGTTGTGTTTCCTTCGCCTCAGGCGAAATGTTTGTAGAGGAGATAGATGATATAGACCGACAGACATACCACAATGTAGGTCAGGCGGCGATTCACCTCCTTTTCGAAGACACGCTTGCCCTGCAGTCGGCTCTTGATGACATAGGTCCACCATGCCACAATGTAGGGCACGGCCACAATCAAAAAGCAGCGGTGATACCAGTATTTCACCTCCGGATTTGTATCCAGCTTCAGTATCGCCAAAATCGGGCCCGCTATCAGCAAAATGCCGCCCAACGTATCCCGAATCCCATCGAGTTGTTTCAG
>CAZJWM010000074.1:9552-10993 GCA_964549975.1 uncultured Bacteroides sp.
CACAAGCAAATATAGTTAAAAAAGCGGCGCTGAAAACACGGCATAGGCGGCACGGCAAGAGCGCGGCGGAGGCGCGCCGTGTGTCACCAACGATTATACGTATCGTTCTCTTGGCTTTTGAGCATTGCGGCGCCATCAGGTTACTCTCCGAGGCATCGCATCCGCTTGATTTACAGCGGAATTAGTATACAGAATTTTGATGAGGTCGCCCTAATTCCTAATGACTCTCAACTCCAAAACTAAAAACTCAGAACTAAACAAACTTTCAATTTTCAATTTTCAACTTTCAATTCAAAAAAAAAGGTTCCCGCTCGCTTCGCAGTGGGCGGGAACGGGGGGAGTTGTTGTTGGATGTTGTCGTTGATATGCGATGAGGTGCATATCAACTGAGTGGGGCGTTGGGATTAGCGGCGGTCGTCGCGTGAACGACGAGGGCCACGGTCGCCGTCGCGGCGTTCACGGCGTTCGCCACGTTCGCGGCGTTCGCCATTGTCTTCGCGACGCTGACGGGGTGCACGTTCGCGCTCAACGTAGCCTTCGGGCTTGGGTTGGAGGGCGCGCATGCTCAGGCGATATTTGCCGGTCTTCTTGTCAATCTCGATGAGTTTGACGGTGACCTCATCGCCTTCTTTGAGGCCGGAGGCCTCCATGTCGGGCAGACGATCCCAGGATATTTCGCTGATGTGGAGCAGGCCGTCGCGGTTAGGCATGAACTGCACGAAGGCGCCGAAGTCTTGGATGGTCATCACCTTGCCGGTGTAGACTTCGCCTTCTTCGGGTTGAGCCACGATGGCTCGAATCATCGCCAGGGCGCGGTCGATGGCGTCCTTGTTGGGGGCAGCAACTTCGATGTAGCCCTGCTGGTCGATTTCGTCGATGCTCACTGAGGCACCGCTCTCTTCTTGGATGCCTTGGATCACCTTTCCGCCCGGGCCAATCACAGCACCGATGAGATCCTTGGGGATGGTCATGGTGACGATGCGAGGCACTTGCGGCTTGAAGTCGACGCGAGGTTCGGGGATTGTCTCGTTGATGATATTGAGGATGTGCAGGCGGCCGTCGCGGGCTTGCATGAGGGCCTTTTCGAGGATCTCATAGCTAAGGCCGTCGCACTTGATGTCCATCTGGGTGGCGGTGATGCCGTTCACTGTGCCGGTCACTTTGAAGTCCATGTCGCCAAGGTGGTCTTCGTCGCCGAGGATGTCGGAGAGCACAGCCCACTTTTGGCCGTCGGAGATCAGACCCATGGCGATGCCGGCCACGGGGCGCTTCATCTTCACGCCGGCGTCGAGCAGCGAGAGGGTGCCGGCGCAGACGGTGGCCATGGAGCTGGAGCCGTTGCTCTCAAGGATGTCGCTCACCACGCGCACCACGTAGGGGAAGTCGTCGGGGAGCATGCGCTTGAGGGCGCGGTGGGCCAGGTTGCCGTGGCCGATTTCGC
>CAZJWM010000075.1:0-10944 GCA_964549975.1 uncultured Bacteroides sp.
CAAGAAATTGCTCCATGGCGTCGCGGAAGGCGCGGAGGTTGACCATCGGGGGCTCCTCGGGGGCGATGCCCAGGTCGGCGCGTTCGGCGTCGGTGAGATAGCGCACCGAGTTGGCGTCGATGAGCACGTGGCGTTTCACACGGCGGGCGCCGTAGTCTTGCATACGTGTCCAGTTTTGAAACGATTCGGTGATGAGCGAATAGGTGGGTATGGTGGTGACGGATTTGTCCCAGTTGCACACTTTGATGGTGATCAATCCGATGGTGATGACCGTGCCGTCGGCGTTGAATTTCGGGGCCACAATCCAGTCGCCCTCATGGAGCATGCCGTTGGCGCTGAGCTGGATTCCGGCCACGAGGCCCATCAGGGTGTCCTTAAACACCAGGGAGAGCACGGCTGCCGAGGCACCCAATCCGGCCACCACGGCCAACGGGTCGCGATTGATGACGATGGCCACGCACACCAGCACACCCACGCAGACGATTACGATTTTCAGCGCCTGATAGACGCCGTGAATGGGGTAGCTCTGAAATTTTTCCTCGGCTTTGACGTGGTCCACCACCCCGCGCAGCAGTGCGCAGGCGAGCATCACGTAGGTGGCCACGATGTAGATGTCGGTGGCTTTGACCAGCCACGAGGCCCACGCTTGGGTGGAGGTCAGCTCCATGAGTCCATAGTTGAGAATCATGGGCGGAGCCAGGTGGGAGATGGCGTGGAGCACGCGGTCGTTGAGCAGGTCGTCGTCCCAGGTGGTGGGGGTGTAGGCCACCAGCGGTTTCACCACGCGTTCCAGCAGGAACACCAACAGATAGTAGGTGACCACCGACACAGCGCCCCAAAGGGCCAAGGTGGCCAACGCCGTGAGTGCGGCGCTTTGGCCGCACCACTCAAAAATTTGTGCATAATTCGGCATAACAGTTGCAAAGATAACTTTTTTAATCGAATCCTGCAATCCGATTTCGCAGGAGGTGAACTTTGGGCGTGGGCGTGGCGTTATGCAGTGGACCCTAAATCGGTTATATTTATGGAATACAATGAAATGATTAGGAGCCCGCGAGTGGTGCTCGTGGAGTTCTACGCATCGTGGTGCAGCCATTGTCGGCGCATGATGCCCGTTGTCGAGAATGTGCGGCGCAGCGTTGCCGCCGACGTGGCCGTGGAGCAAATCGACGTTGACCGTTATCCGGCGTTGGCCGAGGAAAACGGCGTCACCTCCTTTCCCACGTTCATCGTCTATCGCAATGCCCGAGAGGTGTGGCGCCAAAGCGGCGAGATGAGCGAAACGGCTCTGCTGGCCGCTGTGGAGGCCACGTAGCTTCGGGCCGCAAGAGGGGGGCGACACTCAGGTGGGTTGGTCGTCCCCCTCTTCTTTTGCCTGCGGGGGTTGGCGATTGATGACGTAGCGGTTGTAGTACGACATTATCAGGGTGGTCAGCGGCAGGGCTATGATCAGTCCGCTGAAGCCAAGCAGCGAGCCCCAAATCGAGAGCGACAGCAGGATGACGGCGGGGTTCAGCCCCATGGCGCGACCCATGATGCGCGGCGTGAGAATCAGGTCTTGGATGCATTGCACCACCACGTAGACGGCCATTGCCTCAAGGAAGAGCGGCCAAAATTGGGCGTTGCCGTTGGCGCTGCTCACCAGGCAGAGCAGTGTGCAGGGCACCAGCGAAATCAGTTGCAAGTATGGCACCATGTTGAGCACCCCGATGAATAGGCCCATCACCACGGCCAGTGGCAGCGAGATGATAGAGAAGCCTATGCAGAAGAGCACGCCCACGGTCATGGCCACGAGAGTTTGGCCGCGGAAATAGCGGTTCATGCTCGACTTCACGTCGTGGCCCACGCGATAGACCACCCGGCGATAGCGCGGCGGCACCATCCGACGGGCGCCCTGCTGAAAGCGTTCGTAGTCAATCATGATGAACACCAGATAGAGCAGCACCACAAACCAGCTCACCACGCTCATCACCAGGTTGAAGCTGCCTGAAATCAGCGAGAGCAACCAGCCCACAATCGACTGGATGTCTTGGCCGCTGAGGCCGGCGGAGATGGCTTGGAAGTCGATGTGGTCGCGCAGATATTGGTGCACCTCTTCGGGGATGAACTCGATGGGGTCGGTGGAGTTGGCATAGTCCATCAGCATCGTCCCCACCTCGTGGGCCTCGCGAATCACCGGCGGCAGCAGGAATGCGGCCAAGGCCGCCAGCGCAATCAGCACCTCGAGCAGAGTGGCAAACACCGGCACGGCGCGGCCGCGTGTGTGCATCAGTCGCTGATTGTATTGCACGATGGGTTCGAGGATATAGGCGGCGAGCCAAGCCACCAGGAATGGGAGCAACACTCCGCTGAGATATCTGAGGAGCCAGATGCCGCCGGCCACGCAGGCCACGGTGATGACCATGCGCACCACGCGGTCGAAGGTGTAGGGGCGGTCCCAGGGGGTGCCGCCGGCGGGAGTGGGCTGTTGAGTCGGTTCGTTCATAGAGGTAGAATGGTTTTACAATTACAACGCTAAATTACAACAAATTTCTCACACGTCGGCAAAAAATCCCTAATTTTGAGTATTTCGCAATCGGCGGGAAGGCCGTAACTTTGCACATATGAAACTACGGACTGTACGCAATGCTCGCCGCAGCCTGATTTTGCTCGCCGCGACAATCTTACCGATATCAACTATTTCCGCTGTGAATCCTCATCGCCACGCGCTGAACGATTCCACCGCCGGGCATCAACGCCAATTGAACGAAGTCACCGTCACGGGCTTGGGCCTGCGCCGCGTGAAAACCAGTGCTTTCAATGTGGTGGCCCTGGATGCATCGGCCTTTGAAAACTCCACAAAATCGCTCTCCGACGCTCTGCAGCGTGCCCCGGGCATCAAGCTGCGCGAAAGCGGCGGCACGGGCTCCGACCTGCAGCTGATGATGGACGGATTCTCCGGCAAACACGTCAAGGTGTTTATCGACGGTGTGCCGCAAGAAGACACCAATTCATCGTTCAGCATCAACAACATACCGGTGAACATGGCCGACCGCATCGAGGTCTACAAGGGCGTGGTGCCGGTGCAATTCGGCACGGATGCCATCGGCGGTGTGGTCAACGTGGTGACCAAACGCAACGTGCGCCCCTGGACATTAGACGTGTCTTATGCCGGCGGCTCGTTCAACACCCACAAGTCAAACGTCAACTTCTCGCAGAATTTCAAGAACGGTCTGTTCTGGCAACTCACTGCATTCCAAAACTATAGCGACAACAGCTACAAGGTTGACGCCGCGGTGGAAAACTTCCAAACCGGCGCCATCGACCGCTCGAATCTGCAACGCGTGAAGCGCTTCAACGACAACTTCCACAACGAAGCCGCCATCGTGAAGTTCGGCGTGAAGGATGTGGCCTGGGCCGACAAAATGTCGGTGGGTCTGCGCTATAGCCGCTACTACAAGGAGATTCAGACGGGCGTGCGCCAAGTGGTGGTCTACGGTCAGAAACATCGCCACGGCCATTCGCTCGTACCTACTTTTGAGTATTACAAGCGCGATCTCTTCACTCCGCGCCTGGTGTTCTCGCTCTCGGCCAACCTCTCGATTGACCGCACCACCAACGTGGACACCGCCACGGTGAAATACAACTGGCTGGGCCAAACCCGCGCGCTGAATTCGCCCGGCGAACAGAGCTATCAGTTGAGCGAGGCGCGTCAAACCACGCTCAACGTCTCGGCCACGGCCACCTACACGTGGCGCCGACGCCACCAGGTGGTGGTCAACAATCAAACCACGGCTTTCCATCGCCGCAATGCCGATATGCGCGCCGCGGTGACCGTGCTCGACGCCATCGCCAAAAACACCACTAAAAATATCACAGGCGTGAGCTACCGCTATATGCCCTCGAGCACGTGGAACGCGTCGGCCTTCGGCAAACTCTACAGCCAATCGATCTCCGGCCCGATAGCCACCTCTGCGGCCGCCGACAACTATGAGCGCCTCTCGCGCACCACTCGCAATCTTGGCGGCGGCGCTGCGGCCACGTGGTTCCTCCCCATCGACCTGCAAGCCAAGCTCTCCTATGAATATGCCTGCCGCCTGCCATCAATCGACGAGATGTTTGGCGATGAAGACCTCGAAAACGGCGACATCTCCATCAAGCCCGAGCGCAGCCACAACCTCAACCTCAACCTCAGCTGGAGCCACCTCTGGGAGGGCGGCCACTCGCTGATGGTGGAAGGAAGCCTCATCTATCGCGACACCCGCGACTACATCCAGCGCAACATCGAAAACCTCTCCGGGGGCAAATATGCCGCCACATATATCAACTATGGCAAGGTGATGACCAAGGGCCTGACCCTCTCGGCACGCTACGCCTGGCGCAACGCGCTGACCGTGGGCGGCAACCTCACATGGATGAACATCCGCGACAACATGCCCACGGCCATGGGCACCACCGCAGCCAACCTCACCTACCGCTCGCGTATGCCCAACGTGCCCTACTTCTTCACCGACATGGACGCCGCCTACACATTCCACGGCGTTGGCCGCCGCAGCAACTCGCTGCAGATTGCCTACGACAATCAGTTCACCCGCGAGTTTTGCTACTATTCGGAGGCCATCGGCGCCGACAATTCGGAGTTCATGGTGCCCAACCAGTGGTGTCACAATCTGTCGGTGACCTACGTCATTGCCGACGGCCGCTGGAACATCTCCGCCGAGTGCCACAATCTGGCCAACTCCAAGCTCTACGACAACTACTCACTGCAAAAGCCCGGCCGCTCATTCATGGCCAAAGTGAGACTTTTCCTCAGCAAATAATCAAAATAATTCTATAACTTTGCAACGTAAAACAACGACTATGTACATTTCCCGCTTCTCACTGAGAGTGCTCGCCGCTGCCGCTGTGGCCGTGAGCCTGAGCGCCTGCTCCGACGACGACAACAACCCCACCAACGATGACGACACCACCGTCACCACCGACACCGACTACGCACAGTTTGCCATCGCCGCTTCCACCACCACCTCGGCCGGCACCTCCAACGTGCTGCTCTCGGCCTCCGGTCTCGACGGCGGCTCGGTGTCATCAGCCGGCAACGGTCTGGGCGTGGAGAGCGCCACTCAATGGGTGTTTTTCAAAAATCAATATCTCTATGCTCTGACCTACAACCAGGGCAACAACGGCACCACCCGCTCGTTTTATCGCGACGCCGACGGCAACATCCGCAAGCGCTCGATTGAATACTCCGTGAGCCGCTTCACCACCTACGGCACCTACGGCGACTACATCATCACCGCCTCCAGCGCTCAAGCCACCACCGGCGCCGACGCCAACGGCTATCTCCCCTACGCCCTCTCGATCAACTATCTGAACGTGCCCAATCAGGAATACACCTTCAACAACACCAACGACGCCGCCTACAGCGCCGAAAACTATCTGGGCAACGGCGAATATGTCACCCTGGCCGGCATCGCTCAACGCGGCTCGCAACTCATCTCGGCGGTCATCCCCATGGGTTTGAGCCAATATGGCGCAGCTGCCGACGGCGGCAAATGGGTGAAATATCCCGAGCTGGTCAAGCAAGAGGCCGGCGGCTCCAACTCCGGCGCCTACCTGAAGGGCACCGTCGTGGGCACACAATACCCCAACCAATGCTCCGTGGCCATCTACGACGATGAGACAATGACCACCCGCCACATTGCCACCACCGACAAAATCTCCTACGCTTGCGGCCGCTTCAAGTCGCAATACTATCAGACCACGTGGGTTGACGACAACGGCGACATCTACGTGTTCTCCCCCTCCTATGCCAAAACCCTCACCGAAGAGGTGCAGCGCACCACACTGCCCGCCGGCGTGTGTCGCATCCCCAAGGGTAGCAACGAGTTCGACTCCTATTATTGCGACCTGGAAGCGCAGAGCGACGGCGCCGGATTCCTCCAGTGCTGGTATATCGGTGGCGAATATTTCCTGCTGATGATGTATGACCGCCCCTTCTCCGAAACCGGCTACACCGCCAACCGTCTGGCCGTCTACAACACCTCCTCGCGTCGTCTGACCTATGTGACCGGACTTCCCTCGTCGGATCTCATCAGCGGTTTCGGCAAAAACATCTACTCCGAAGGCACCACCGCCTATCTGGCCGTGACCCCCACCGAGGGCTATCCCGCCATCTACGCCATCGACGGCCCCACAGCCTCGGCCGTGCGCGGATTGGAAGTGCAGTGCTCAAGCGTTGGCGGTGCCGGCAAACTCTTGAAACTCTGATTCAGTTACTCATATATAAATGAAACGTATATTCCGAAAGATTCACCTTTGGCTCTCCATCCCCTTCGGCCTGATCTTCGCCGTGATGTGTTTCTCGGCAGCAATGCTGATGCTTGAACCCTCGCGCGACCTGAAGATCACGCCGTTGGAGACCGAGCCGCTCCACATCGGCCAAATCATGCACTCGGCCAAGGCCTCGCTGCCCGACTCCGTGGAGGTGACCGGCCTGACCATCGCCGCAGCCCCCGAAATGGCCTACCGCCTGAGCCTGAGCACCTCGCCTCACGACGGCTACTACGTCAACCAATACACCGGCGAAGTGCTCGGCCGCTCCGAGCGCAAACCCTTCTTCGCCACCATGTTTAAGCTCCACCGCTGGCTCGGCGGCTCGCGCGACTCCGTGGGCAAGACGCTCACCGGACTGACCACTCTGGCCGCCGTGTTGGTGTTGCTCACGGGCATATTCCTGTGGGTGCCCCGCGCCCGCAAGTCGCTTGGCCGTGCACTGGCCGTGCGCTTCAAGTCGATGCGCGCCTTCTGGGTGTCGCTCCACATCTCCGGCGGCATCTACGCCGCGCTGATTCTGCTGCTCTGCTGCCTGACGGGCCTCACATGGTCGTATCGCTGGTATAGCAACGGCGTCAACGCCCTCTTTGGCGTGGAAGCCCAAGCCGGCGGCCACGGCGGCCACGGCAAACCCGACAAGGGCGGAAAACCCGATAAGGGCGGCAAAGGCGAGAAAAGCGGCAAGCCCGAAAAGGGCGAGAAAGGCGGCCGACATGGTCGCGGCGGCGAAGGTCGCGGCGAAGGTCGCGGCGAAGGTCGCGGCGAAGGCATCACCGACTATCTCGGCTACGACCGCGCCTTCGAGCAAGTGAAGGCCGAAGCCCCCAACTTCAAGACCATCACCCTGAGCGACGGCGAAGTGAGCGTGGCCTTCGACGGCATGGGCAACCAACGCGCCTCCGACACCTACAGCTTCGACACCGCCACCGGCCAAATCACATCCTACACGGCCTATGCCGACGCTCCCACCTCCAAAAAGCTCCGCGGCTGGATCTACTCGCTCCACACCGGCGCCTGGGGTGGCCCCATCATCAAGTGGTTGACCTTCATCCTGGTGATCCTCGGCGTGACGCTCCCCCTCTCCGGCTACTACATCTGGCTCGTCCGACGACTGAAAAATTGAAAATTGATAATTGAAAATTGAAAGTTCTTTAGTCAATTAGTCAATTTAGTCTGTAGTACAGCGCAAGCTGCTCCCATTAGTCCAATTAGGCCAATTAGGCCAATTGGACTAATTCTTTTGCTGCCGCTCTTAGACGATGGCCGCCCGGGCGGCGCCGGGGGCGCCGAGTGTGCCAGGTCGGAGACCTGTTCGGTCTGAACCCTGGTCGCGGCCCCTGCCGCGGCCAGGGTAGGCGCTCGTCAGAGCTGCGGCTCGGCGAGCCGCAGTGTCTGCTATCTGTCGCCCAAGACACTGCGAGTCTCCGACCCGCATGGCGTTTGTCAGCCCACACGGGCCGCGGCGAGGCCGCGACCCGTGTTCAGACCGAACAGGTCTCCGACCTGACACACGGCGCGCCGCCGGCGCGCTTGGCCGTCTGTCCCTGCCCGAATTTGGTTGACTCGTGTCACTACATACGCGGGCGCATCGGCGCCGGGGGCGCCGAGTGTGACGGATTTTTGCGCAAATGTAGATGTATTAGGCGATTATTCAGCATAATAACATAATTTAACCTACTGGTTTTGCCTAAAATCGGAATTTTGTTGTAAATTTGGCGATTAGTCAACCGAACTTACCATTACTATAATAAAATCATTTCTTTAACTAATCAAACCGTTTCATTTACTTATGAAAAAACTTTTACTCTTTCTTGCTGCCATCACGGCAATGCAAGTGAGCGTCAGGGCTACGGTGTATGAGCAGGTTACCGACCTGTCTACACTCCAATCAGGCGACAAATACATCATCACTGCCACCTGTCCTACTTGGTCAACCGATGGTCAATACCGTGTATTCACCCTTGGCGACGACAACACCTTCACCACTGTGACCGTTTCCGCCGTCACTCCCGCGGCTTTCACCACTGCAGGCATCTCCGAAGATAAGGCGCTCTGGAGTTTGGACACCTACACCGGCACAACTACCACCTGCCAGGCCTCTGCCCACACCGACTACGCCGTCTACACCCTCAACATCAACGGCCAATACATCGAATTCCCCAACTCGGCAACAACCACCACGAGCACCGGCACTCAGAGCTCGTTCCACTTCTTGCCCACCACCTATAGCGGCAACAGCTACTTCAATCTCCACTACAACTGCACCGCCTCGTCGCTTCGCCGCGTGTTCTGCGTGCGCGAAGACGGCACATTCGGTTACGGCACAGCCGACACCGCCAAAGACCCGTTCTCCAACGGCGGCATCTACTCCACCCTTTTCAACATTTATCGCGTGACTGCCGATGACGCTGCATTTGCCTCATACAAGGAGACCGTCGTTGCCGGGCTGAAGGCCGCCAAGGAGCAATACACCGGCGTGGATATCACCGAAGATATCACTGCCGCCGAGGCTGTGGAATATGCCACAAGCTATGAGGCATCAGCAGCCGCCATCGACTCGATTGCCGCTCAGGCTTACGGCAAAATCGCCACGTATTACACCGGCCGCTACGTCACCATCCTCAACGTGGGCAACAGCAACTATCTGAAAAACGATGGCTCATGGCTCACCAACGGCGGCACCCGCGACCTCGACGCCGTCTGGAAAATCGCCTCTTCCTCATGGAACGGAAGCGCCTTCGACGTTAAGCTCTATTCGCCCACATATCAAACCTATCTGGGCTCACTCACGGCCTTTGCCTCCAACACCGCAATCCCCGTGGTGACACTCGAAAGCGACGCCGTGGCCTACAGCGCCACCCCCGTTGACGGCCACTATGCCTTCGCCACCACCGGTTTCACCACCACGTCGGCCTACCCCTGTCTGCACGTCAACAATGCCGTGGTTTCGGGCAAGGTGATCTACTGGTCGGCCACGGCCAACTCGCAGTGGGATCTCTCGCTGATTGAGGAAACCGAAATCCGCAACATGATCTCCAGCGCTGCCGATGAGATTGCAGCCCTCTTTGTTGGCGGTCTGAACAACTACACCACCACCGCCGGCAACACCGCCGACATCGTCGCAGCCCTGCAAGAAGCCGCCAAAGACTCCTCCAAGAGCGTTGACGAAATCTGCCAGACCTACCACTCGCAATACACCGCAGCATTCAATGGCGCCACCCTCACCATGCCCGAGGCCGGCCGCTACCTGCGCATCCACTCCGGCCCCACCTGGTGCACCACCAACAGCTGGGAAGCCGCTCCCTATCTCTCGTCGAAAAACTACGACGACACCCACGCTTCGTTCGTAACCGAAAAAGACGCATCAACCATCCTCTACTACACCGGCGAAAACCTCATCAGCTTCCAAGGCGGCCGCTACGCCAAGGGCTCCTCGATGCTCTATTTCACCACCGACACTGAGGGTGCATCCGGCAACACCGGCGCCACAGTGGCCTTCGAAGAGGGCACCAACGAAGCCGGCACCTACTTCGTGCACTACTACAACAAAGGCCGCTATATGTACACCGGCACGAGCCTCTACACCAACGGCGGTTCCGGCACCGACGCATCCGGCGGCTACAACTTCCAGCTGGAATATGTCGACGCTCTGCCCCTGACCATCGGCACCGTGGGCTACGCCACCCTGTGCGTGCCCGCCGCTGTGACCATCCCCACTGACGCCACCGGTTGCGAATTCTACACCGCATCGCTCTCCGACGTCAACATGGTGATCACCCCTGCTGCCGCCGGCACCGCCGTGGCCGCCTCCACCCCCATCTTCGTCACCGGTGCAGAGGGCACAACCATCAACTTCCCCATCACCACCGAAGCCGTTGACTCCGTGGCCAACACCTCCACCATCAGTGCCACTTTCGTGGGCAACAACGCTTGGCAGACCTACACCCCGCAGGAAGGCTTCGTGGCCTACATCCCGCAAATCACTGCCGCCACTGAAACCGAGACCGAAACCGAAGGCAATGAAACCGACACTCCCGCAAGCGCTCCCGCCATCAGCCGCGCCGCTGAGGCCGCTACCGGCGTGACCTTCGTAGAACTCGCCGAAGGCGACGAACTCCCCGCCAACGTGCCAGTGCTCTCGCTGGCCACCAACGCCATCGGCAGCGAAGCCGTGGCAACCTTCACGGCCAACATCGCCCCCAACCAGTCCACCACCATCTCTCTGACCTCGGCCACCTCCTCCATCAGCGAGCTCAACGCCGAAGTCGCCCCTGCAGCCGCTGCCTACGACCTGATGGGCCGCCGCATCCTCTCGCCGCGTCCCGGCCTGCTCCGCATCCAAGGCGGCAAGCTGCTGAGATAAGGAAGCCTCTCCCCCCGCCCTAAGGCCTCTCCCCCCGCCCTCCCCTGAAAGGGAGGGGGCCGCAAAAGCGACACTCCATTAGTCCAATTGGTCCAATCCGGCCAATTGGACTAATTCTTTTCCCGCCGCTCTTGGCCGCCGGCCGCCGCCCGTGCGGCGCCGGGGCGCCGCGCTCTCGCCCACATCGCATTCTACGCTGACTGCGGCGGCGATGCATCGGAGATGCTGGTTATTGGTAACCCCAGCTTGCCGCAGGCTAGCTGGGGACC
>CAZJWM010000076.1:0-4087 GCA_964549975.1 uncultured Bacteroides sp.
TCTGACTACCAGGGGCTAAGCGGCTATTTTTCGGCCTCCAACTGTCAAAGATGGGCAAAGGTACGGCCATTTTTGGCTTTCTCCAAATATTTCGACAAGAAAATGCAAATACTTAACATTATTTATGGTTATTCCGACCCAGCCCTACACTTTCACCCTACTTTTCGCGGATTTAGTAGGGTGATTACGCCGATCATCACCCTACCCTTTTGCAAAAATCTACTCAGCCACTCGCGCCCTCCGCCGCCCCGTGTCGGAGAAACATCCACAAATTTCCGCCCCCGCCGCAGAGGTCGCAAAACCGAGGATTCCGATGGAAAATCGAGGATTTGTTTGGCAGTTAGAGCGGAATTGCGTATTTTTGCACCATAATAATAAGTATACACAATCATAATCCTAAACCAAACTATCGCAACGATGAAGACAATTAAGTCGATTCTCCTGATTGCAATGTTGCTGATTCTGCCCGTGGCAGCTTCAGCAGCCCTCCCCTCGGTGAAACTCAAAAACCTGACAGGTCGCACGGTCGACACTGCCAAGCTCAATAACGGCGGCAAACCAATGGTGATCAGCTTCTTCGCCTCATGGTGCAAACCATGCAAACGCGAGCTCTCCGCCATCAGCGAAGTCTACGACGACTGGCGCGACGAAACCGGCGTGAAGGTGGTGGCCATCTCCATCGACAAGGCCCAAGACGCCGCCAAAGTGAAGCCCTTCGTCGACGCCGAAGGCTGGGAATTCGACATCCTGCTCGACCCTAACAGCGACTTCATGCGCGCCATGGGCATCCAGCAGATTCCTCACCTGCTGATCATTGACGGCAAAGGAAACATTGTGGAGAGCCGTAGCGGTTATACCGAAGGCTCCGAAAGCCACATCATCCAAAAACTCCGCAAGCTCCAAAAATGATGCAGCTCAAAACAGCCCTACTGACTGCAGCTGCTGCCATGGTGGCCTCCGCCGCTATGGCCGAGGACAATGAGGTGTCGGTCCACGGTGCAGTGCAGGCCGACATTCTCGTGCCTCAAACCGACAAAGCCATCGGCGCCACGGGCTACGACAGCGACGTGCTCGGCAACGGCTACGCCTCGGCGGGCCTCTTCAGCAAATATGTCGACGCCGGCCTGCGCCTGGAATATATGGACTATCCACTGCCCGGCTTTGAACCCGACTTCAAAGGCTGGGGCCTGGGCAACATCTTCGTAAAACTGAAACTCGGCGGAGTGGAACTCACTGCCGGCGACTTCTACGAACAGTTTGGCAGCGGCTTCATCTTGCGCACCTACGAGGAGCGCTCGCTGGGCGTGGACAACAGCATCCGCGGCGGCCGCCTGCGTCTGGACTGCATCCCCGGAGCTCACGTCACTCTGCTCGGCGGCGTGCAGCGCCGCTACTGGTCGTGGAGCACGTCGAGCCGCATCTACGGCGCAAACCTCGACTTGGATATGCAGCAATACATCAAGCCGCTGGCCGACCGAAACGTGACATGGAGTCTGGGCGGCTCGTGGGTGTTGCGCAACGAGCATCCCGAGGATAAGATTGTGCCCGGCACAAACCTGCGACTGATTCGCCCGAACAACACCAGCGCTTTCGACGCCCGCACTCAGGTGAACGTCAACGGCCTTGACGTGTTGCTCGAAGGCGCTTGGAAGAGCGCCGACCCCTCGGCCGACAACAACTACACCTATAGCCGCGGCTCGGCCTATATGCTTTCCGCCTCCTACTCCCAACCGGGATGGAGCGCACAGGTGCAGGCCAAACGCTCGGAAAACATGGCCTTCCGCTCGCAGAGCGGCATCACCGGCACGAGCGCTTTCATCAACAATATGCCCGCTTTTGCCTATCAGCACACCTACGCTCTGGCGGCTATGTATCCCTATGCCACTCAAGCCGCTCCCGGCGAATGGGCCCTGCAGGGCAACTTTGCCTACACCTTCAAGAAGCGCACCGCCCTGGGCGGCCGCTACGGCACGAAGTTTCGCCTGAACGTGAGCTGGATTCACGGTCTCGACCGCGACGGCGAGGAGTGGGCCGTGGGCTCGCACCCCGAACTCTGGGGCACCGACGGCCAAAAGAGCCGGTTCTGGGGCTGGGGCCCGCTCTACTATTCCGACATCAACCTGCAGATGGACAAGAAAATCACCTCGCGCCTGCAAGTCAACGCCATGTATATGTATCAGCGCTACAACCAAACCGTGGTGGAAGGCCACGGCGGCATGGTCAACTCCAACATTGCCGTGGGCGAAGTGAAATATAAGTTCGACCAACGCTTCACCCTGCGCGGCGAGGTGCAATATCTCCAAACCAAGCAAGACAAGGGCGACTGGCTCTACGGCCTGCTGGAGCTCTCGGTGCTGCCCCACATCATGGTGAGCGTCTCCGACCAATGGAACCTCGGCAACGACGAAGAGAAGCTACATTATTATATGGTGGCCGTCACCGGCAACTATCGTTCAAACCGACTGATGCTGAGCTACGGCCGCACTCGCGCCGGCTACAACTGCTCGGGCGGCGTGTGTCGCTACGTGCCCGCCACTCGCGGTCTGTCCATCTCCTATAACTACAACTTCTGATGAAAAAACTTTTCAACTATATAGCCGCTGCCGCCGCCACTCTGGGTCTCGCGGCTTGCGATGAGCCCACAACCCGCTTCGCCGAAGTGGAATCGGTGGAAGCGCAGCGCACCGTGTTGCTCGAAGATTTCACCGGCCAACTGTGTGTGAACTGCCCCACGGCCCACGAGCTGATGGAAACCCTCCAAGAGCAATATGGCGACAAACTCATCTGCGTGAGCATCCACGGCACCACTTCCGGCAACTTCGGCATCTCCACCGCCAACGGCGGTCTGGGCACGGAAGTGGGCGAAGCCTACATCAACGACGCCAAGGCCATCGGTCTCCCCGCCGGCAAGGTGAACAAAGGCGCCACCATCCAACCCGACGAATGGGCCGCCGCAGTGCGCACCGCCGCCGCAACCCCCGCCGAGGTGAGTCTCACTCTGGATGCCACCTACTCGGCCTCCACCAACGAAGTGAGCATCACCGCCTCCGCCCTGAGCGCGAGCGCCATCTCCGACGCCAAGATGCAAATCTGGCTGCTGGAAAGTGGCATCGTGGCCATGCAGCGCCAACCCAACGGCTCGATGGAGCGCAACTACGTGCACAACAACGTGCTGCGCGCAGCAGTGAACGGTGCCGACGGCGAAGCCATGCCGCTGACTGCCAACGTCTACGCCTCGACCACCGCCACACTTGCCATCGACCCCAACTGGGTGCCGGAAAATCTCGCCGTGGTGGCCTTTGTCTACACCGGCTCCGGTGTGGCCAATGCCATCCGCACAAACGTGACAATAACCGATTAACATCATTATATGAAGAAAATTTTTACTCTCATTGCAACTCTCGCTTGCTTCGGCGCAGCCTCGGCAGCAAACTTCACCGTGCAACGCGGCGCTGAAGGCACTCAAACCTACTCCGACGGCGACGTCATCGAAGTGGGCTACACCTACGTGGACTACGGCGGCGCCGTCAACTACATGTGGGACCCCGAGCTCTACATCACCGGCGAAGGCACCGTCAACCTCACCGTCACCGGCTACGACGACGTGCAATTCTGCGGCGGCGGCACATGCTCCATCATTGGTTATAGCGACAACAAAACCATCAACCGCACCATGACCATGACGGCAGGCACAGCCAACGCCCTGCAACTCGACCTCTCGATGTGGGACTACGAAGGCACCGGCGGTTGCCCGCTGAGCGAGGCCCAAGAGGCTACCCTCAAATGCAAAATGGCCGGTGAAACCGTCACCATCACGGTGCGCTTCCTCCCCTCCGAAGCAGCGGGTCTGAAAACCGTTGAAGCCGCAGGCTCCACCATCGCCTTCTCCGGCAAGACCATGAGCTACAACTTCAGCAAGCCCACCACGGTAAACGTCTACGGCATCGCAGGCCAATCGGCCATCACTCGCCGCCTGAACGGCCAGGGCACACTGTCGCTGCAGGGCCTCCCCGCCGGCGTCTACATCTACCGCGCAGGTTCCCGCACCGGCAAGTTCATCGTGCGCTAACCCCACCCGCCACACAAC
>CAZJWM010000076.1:4187-10750 GCA_964549975.1 uncultured Bacteroides sp.
CGCAGGTTCCCGCACCGGCAAGTTCATCGTGCGCTAACCCCACCCGCCACACAACCTCACCCCATAGAGGACCGAGCCCCCCCCGGGCCCGGTCCTTCTGCTTTTTGTAAGGCACGCAATGCGAGAAAAATTTGGAGAGTTGAGATATGTTTCGTAAATTTGTGGCATATAAACTAAAATATCACTTTTTACTTTAACACCATAATTCATGAAAACTGAACAGCATGACTGCTCCTGCAAGATGGAGCAGAAGATCAAGCAGGAATTCGCCACCCGCTTCGGTGGCGAAGGCATCATGTATGCCTCTGCCGGACGTATCAACCTCATCGGTGAACACACCGACTACAACGGTGGCTTCGTATTCCCCGGCGCAATCGACAAAATCATAGCCGCTTGCATCCGTCCGAACGACACCGACACAGTGCGCGTATTCTCAATCGACATCAACGAATATGCCGAATTCGGCCTCAAAGAGGAAGACGCTCCCAAGCAGCAGTGGGCCCGCTACATCTTCGGCGTATGCCGCGAGGTGATCAAACGCGGTTTCACGGTGAAAGGCTTCGACGCAGTGTTTGCCGGCAACGTGCCTCTGGGCGCAGGCTTGAGCTCGTCGGCCGCTCTGGAGAGCTGCTATGCCTTTGCAATGAACGACCTCTTCAACGACAACAAAATCGAAAAATTCGAGCTTGCCAAGATTGGCCAGAGCACCGAGCATAACTATTGCGGCGTGAACTGCGGCATCATGGACCAGTTTGCCTCCGTATTCGGCAAAAAAGACCATCTGATGCGTCTCGACTGCCGCTCGCTGGAATTTGAATATTTCCCCTTCAAACTCGATGGCTACACCTTGGTGTTGGTTGACTCCGTGGTGAAACACGAGCTGGTGGATTCGCCCTACAACAAGCGCCGTCAGAGCTGCGAACGCGTTGCCGCCAAACTCGGCATCGAAACCCTTCGCGACGCCTCGATGGACGACCTCAACCGCATCAAAGGCGAAATCAGCCAAGAAGACTATATGCGTGCCGAATATGTGATCGGCGAAAAGCAGCGCGTGCTCGACGTGTGCGACGCTCTGGAACGCGGCGACTATGAGACCGTGGGCGAGCGCATGTATCAAACCCACGCCGGCATGAGCAAGCTCTACGAAGTGAGCTGCGAGGAACTCGACTTCCTCAACGACGTGGCCCGCGAATGCGGCGTCACCGGCTCGCGCATCATGGGCGGCGGCTTCGGCGGCTGCACCATCAACTTGGTGAAGAACGACCTCTACGACAAGTTTATCGCAACGGTCACCGAAAAGTTCAACGCCAAATATGGCCACGAACCCAAAATCTACCCCGTTATCATCAGCGACGGTGCACGTCGTCTCTAATGCATAGCCCCGATATGAAATTCGAAGTGAAACATCTCCCCTCGCAAAAAGGGGAGATCACTTTGGTGACTATCACCAACGCCAAGGGCGCACAGGTGACCCTGTCGAGCTTGGGCGCCTGCCTGGTGTCGGCCATCATGCCCGACGCCAAAGGCGAAATGGCCGACGTGGTGCTTGGCTATGCCGACCCCACCGACTATTTCTACGACGGCCCCTGCGCCGGCAAGGTGCCCGGACGTTGCGCCAACCGCATTGCCCGCGGCCATTTCACCCTCGACGGCAAGGAGTATAATCTGGCCATCAACAACGGCCCGAACGCTCTGCACGGCGGCCCCGAAGGTTTCCAAAACCAAATCTGGGACGTGGCCATCGACGAGGAGGAGCAAACCGTCACCTTCACCTATCACGCAAAAGATGGAGAAGAGGGCTACCCCGGCAACGTGGAAGCCACGGCAGAATACAGCTTCACCGAGGCCAACGAATTGTGGATTCGCTTGGAGGCAACCACCGATGCCCCCACTCTGGTGAACCTCACCAACCACACCTACTTCAACTTGGCCGGCCACAACTCAGGCACAGTGCTCAACCATCTGCTGCAACTCGACGCCCACCTCTACCTGCCCACCGACGACACGCTCATCCCCACGGGCAACCTTGAGGCCGTGAAGGGCACCCCGATGGATTTCACCACCGCCAAACCCCTTGGTCAAGACATCAAAGCCGACTTCCCCGCCCTCAACTACGGCAAGGGCTACGACAACTGCTACTTGGTTGACGAATTCATGAACCCCTCCGACGAAGATGTCCCCACGGTGGCTCGCCTGACCGACCCCACGTCGGGCCGCGTGCTCGAAGTGGCCACCACCCAGCCCGGTGTGCAAATCTACACGGGCAACTGGTTGGCCGGTTCGCCCAAAAACAAGGAAGGCCGCAGCTACGAAGACTACGAAGGCGTGGCCATCGAATGTCAAGGTCTGCCCGACTCGGTGAACCATCCGCAATTTCCCACGGTGGTGTTGCGCCCCGAGGAAACCTACGAGCATTATATCATTTTCCGCTTTACCAATAAATAAAATAAGAATATGAAACCCACTCTTTTTGTACTCGCTGCCGGTATGGGCAGCCGTTACGGCGGCCTCAAGCAGCTCGATGGCGTAGGCCCTCAGGGTCAAACCATTATGGACTACTCCATCTACGACGCTATCCGTGCCGGATTTGGCAAGGTTGTGTTCGTGATTCGCAAAGATTTCGAAGCAGACTTCCGCAAGATTGTGCTCTCCAAATATGAAGGCCACATCCCCACCGAGGTTGTGTTCCAAGCTCTCGACAACCTGCCCGAAGGCTACACCTGCCCGGCCGACCGCACCAAACCCTGGGGCACCAACCACGCCGTGCTCATGGGCAAAGACGTGATTAAGGAACCCTTTGCAGTGATCAACGCCGACGACTTCTATGGCCGCGACGCTTTCGCTGTGATTGGCAAAGAACTCTCCAAGGACTACGACCGCACCGGCGACTACTGCATGGTGGGTTTCCGCGTTGGCAACACCATGACCGAAAACGGCTCCGTGGCCCGCGGCGTTTGCGAAAACAAAAACGGCCTGCTGACCTCCGTGGTGGAGCGCACTGCCATCAGCTACGATGAGCAACACCGCATCACCTTCACCGACGAAAACGGCCAAATCCAACACCTCGACCCCGCCACTCCCGTGAGCATGAACCTCTGGGGCTTCACTCCCGACTATTTCGAATATTCGGAACGCGAATTCCGCAAATTCCTCGACAAAGACATCAACACCCCCAAGAGCGAATTCTTCATCCCGCTGGCCGTCGACACTCTGATCAACAGCGGCGAAGCCACTGTGAAGGTGCTCGACACCGACTCCAAATGGTTTGGCGTGACCTACGCTGCCGACCGTCCCGGTGTGGTTGAAAAGCTCGCAGCTCTCCACGCTGCCGGCGAATACCCCAACGAGATGTTCAAATAATCCAATCGACTTATTTTTCGTCATTCATTACAGGGAGGACTACCCCGAAGACGCCCGACGGCGCCGCAAGGGATGTCCTCCCTTATATCTAACTTAATGACAAGGCGCTTTCTAACTTACCTTTTTTTGCTGATTTCACTGCTGATTGCATCACCTGCAGCTCGCGCCGACGAGCCGCAGGAGGAGCGTCATGTGGAGCTGAAAGAGGTGAACGTGAAGCGCACCCGCGAGCATTACAGCAAACGCAACAACCCAGCCGTCGACTTCGTGCGCCGCGTGATGGACGCACGTTCGCTCACCGACCCGGCCAAAAACAATGCCTACTATCAGTATGGCAAATATGAACGCACCACGTTTGCGGCTCTCTTCCACGACATGGACTCCACCGGACGCTTCGGCTTCCTGCAGGAATATGCCGACACGTCGACGCTGAGCGGCTACCCGGTGGTGAACCTCAGCGTCAAAGAGAGCGTGAGCGACGTCTACCACCGACGCTCGCCGGAGCGCACTCGCGAGGTGGTGCGCATGAGCTCGTCGAAGGGTTTCGACGAACTTTTCTCCTATGGCGAGGCTATGACCACCCTGCTGAGCGACATGCTTCGCGAGGTGGATCTCTACAACAGCGGCGACATCACGCTGCTGAGCAACCGCTTTGTGAGTCCGCTGGGCTCCACCGCCACCGACTTCTACAAGTTTTATCTCACCGACACGATTGCCGACGCCACGTCGGCCGATTCGCTGGTGGTGCTCTCGTTCGTGCCGAAAAATCCGGCGATGTTCGGTTTCAACGGCAAACTCTACGTGGCCAAGGGGGATTCCACAATGTTTATCCGCCGAGTGCAGATGCGTCTGCCGGCAGCCGCAAACGTCAACTTCGTCACGGCGTTGAGTCTCACCCAGGAGTATGACCGCGGCCCCGACGGTTCCCGACTGAAGACGCTCGACGACATGCAGCTGGAGATGTACGTGCCCCCGCAAAATTTCTACGCCCGCCGACTGGTGGTCTACAACAGTCACTCCTATCTGCCGCCGGCCGACTCCACCATATTCCAAAATCCGCGCTCGGTGATTGAGCTCAACGACCTGCAGGGCGTGAGCTATCGCCCCGTGGAGATGCCCAACGGCGCCGACCGCATCGACGAGATGATGACCTCAATGCGCCGTCTGCCGCTCTACCGCATCACGGAGCAACTGATGCGCGTGATCTCCGGCGGTTACTACCGTCCCGGCGGCAAAAACGGCACCATTGGCATCGGGCCGATTGTGTCGCTGCTGAGCCGCAACGAGCTCGAGGGCTATCGCGCTCGCGTGGGCGTGGTCACCTACCCTTCGCTGTCGAAGCGATGGTTTGGCCGCGCGTATGGCGCCTACGGTTTCCGCGATCGCAAACTGAAATATTCCGCCGAGTTGGAGTATAGTTTCATCGACAAACGGCGCACCTCGCGCGAATTTCCCGTGCGCTCGCTGCGCCTTACCCACACCTACGACGTGGATATGCTCGGGCAGCAATTTTTCACGGCCAACTCCGACGCATTTTTCTTCTCCATCGGCAGCGCGAAAAACGACAAACTCACCTATCACCGCCTCACCGACCTGCAATTCAACTTCGAATTTTGGAGCCAATTCTCCCTCACAGCCCGGTTGCGCCACGAGCGTCAGGAGGCCACGCGCTACGTGCCCTTCACCCTGGGCGACGGCACCTCGCTGAGCCACTATCAGCAGACGGGCCTGCGTCTGGAGCTGCGCTACGCCCCGGGGGAAAAGTATATGCAGACCACGTCGGAACGCATCGCGGTTAACTCCGACGCACCCGTCTTCCGACTGATGCACACTTTCGCCCCGAAAGGGATATTGGGCACACGCTACGCGGTGAACAAGACGGAGGCCTCCATCGACAAACGTTTCTGGTTTTCGTCGTGGGGCTACCTCGACGCGCAGCTTGCCGGCGGCCACGTGTGGAGCCAATCGGCCTTCCCCGACCTGCTGCTGCCCAACGCCAACGTGAGCTGGATCATCCAGCCCAACACCTACGCACTGCTGCGGCCGCTGGAATTTGTCAACGACTCCTACGCCTCAACCGAACTGACCTATTGGGCCAACGGCGCACTGCTCAACTACATTCCGCTGGTGAAACGGCTGAAGCTACGCGAGGTGTTCTGTTTCCGCGCACTGTGGGGCCATCTGAGCCGGCGCAACGACCCGGCCTACAACAGCAATCTGCTGCAATTTCCCGAGGCCGACGCCACTCAGCGCATGACCCACACCCCCTACATGGAGATGTCCGTTGGTCTGGAAAACATCTTCCGCATCCTGCGCGTCGACTATGTGTGGCGCCTAACCTACCGCAACAACCCCGTGGGCGACCGCTGGGGCATCCGCGCCGCCATCCACCTTACGTTCTAAGGCCCCCTCTAAATCTCCCCCTCAAGGGGGAGACTTTCAGCGCGGCACCACCACGTCATTTTTGTCTTAAGAAGTAGCTGCATCTGCAGAAGTCTCACCCTTCAGGGGGAGATTTAGAGGGGGCCTTTATCAATTTTTAACACTTGGGGGGGGGTATTTTGCGGGATTTTGCGTAAATTTGCGGCGTGTAACCGTGATATATGTACGATCTAACCTTAATGCCGTGGATTGCACACCAAATTCTCGCCGTTGCGTGAACCACCGGCGCGCACACAATAGGTAATTTTGACAATCGCGGTCTTGACGATGCGAACCGCCATACCGCAACATTTCACGCTTCGTTCCGCCGTGCGAGAATTTTTACCGAAGCCAAAACACAGTCCCCATAAAGGGCGGCCTCAACAACACAGAGGCCGCCCAAAATTGCATTAGTTTGCGACATATTCTTTCACAAATGCGAGAAATCGTTACACGATTTATATTATTTAAGAATGTTTAACAGTCGGGGGGGGTAATTTGCGCGTTTTTGCGTACATTTGCTGCGTGTAACCGTGATATATGTAAGATTAACCCCCGATATTATGGAAAACACACACAGCTTCTCGTTCGGGCCCGGGATATAGGGCGCGCACACAATAGGTAATTTGATAAACTGTGCCACGCTTAACGGTGAGAACCATCATTGCAGCACAAAAATTAGACAAATATCACTCTACGTTCCGCCCGAACGAGAATCTTTTTTGCGATTTTTTTGTCGGAAGAGTTTGGATTGTTAATTTTTTTTGCTAACTTTGTGACGG
>CAZJWM010000077.1:0-10592 GCA_964549975.1 uncultured Bacteroides sp.
AATGGGCGACACCGGCCCCTGCGGCCCCTGCTCCGAAATCCACATCGACCTGCGCTCCGACGAGGAACGTGCCGCGGTGAGCGGCCGCGACCTGGTGAACCACGACCATCCCCAGGTGATTGAAATCTGGAACCTCGTGTTCATGCAATATAACCGCAAGGCCGACCAATCGCTCGAACCCCTGCCCGCCAAGGTGATCGACACCGGCATGGGCTTCGAACGCCTCTGCATGGCCCTGCAAGGCAAAACCTCCAACTACGACACCGACGTCTTCACCCCGCTCATCTCCAAGATTGCCGAACTCTCCGGCAAGCGCTATGGCGACGACCGGAAGGTTGACGTGGCCATGCGCGTGATCGCCGACCACGTGCGCACCATCTCCTTCAGCATCGCCGACAGCCAGCTCCCCGGCAACGCCAAAGCCGGCTACGTGATTCGCCGAATCCTGCGCCGCGCCGTGCGCTACGCCTACACCTTCCTCGACCGCAAAGAGGCCTTCATGTATCGCCTCGTTGACACTCTGATTGAGTCGATGGGCGAAGCCTATCCCGAGCTGGTGAGCCAGCGCGAACTGATCATGCGCGTGATCAAGGAGGAGGAAGAATCGTTCCTGCGCACCCTCGACAACGGCATCCGCCTGCTCGACGGCGCCATGAGCGAAGCCCGCGCCAAAGGCCTCAAAGAGATCAGCGGCCGCCAAGCCTTCGTGCTCTACGACACCTACGGCTTCCCCTTGGACCTCACCGAGCTCATCCTCAAGGAGAACGACATGACGCTCGACCACAAGGAATTTGACTCCGAAATGCAAGCCCAAAAGCAACGCGCCCGCGCCGCTGCCGCCGTGGAAACCGACGACTGGACCGTGGTGCGCGAAGGCGAACAAGCCTTCGTGGGCTACGACCAAACCTCTTGCCCCACACAGATTCAGCGCTATCGCAAAGTCAAGCAAAAGGGCAAAGAGTTCTATCAAATCGTGCTCACCCAAACCCCCTTCTACGCTGAAATGGGCGGCCAGGTGGGCGACCGCGGCACTCTGACCTCCGCCGCCGGCGAGGTCATCGAAGTGTTCGACACCAAACGCGAAAACGGTATGGGTGTGCATCTGACCACCACGCTGCCCTCCGACCCGGCTGCCGACTTCACCGCCGCAATCAACGCTGCAGCTCGCCGCGCCACCGAGTGCAACCACTCGGCCACTCACCTGCTCCACCTGGCCCTGCGCACCGTGTTGGGCACCCACGTGGAGCAACGCGGCTCCTACGTGAGCCCCGAGGTGCTACGCTTCGACTTCAGCCACTTCCAAAAGCTCACCCCCGAGGAGATTCGCAAGGTGGAACACCTGGCCAACTCCTACGTGCGCCAAGCCATTGCCCTGGATGAACATCGCAACGTGCCCATCGCCCAAGCCCGCGAAATGGGCGCCATGGCCCTCTTCGGCGAGAAATATGGCGACGAAGTGCGCGTGATTCGCTATGGCGACTCAATCGAGCTCTGCGGCGGCACCCACGTGCCCAACACCGGCTGCATCGGCATGATTCGCATCCTCACGGAGAGCAGCATCGCCGCCGGAGTGCGCCGCATCGAGGCCATCACCGGCGAAAACGTGGAGCGCGCCATTGACGACATGAAGGATATGATGACCGGCCTGTCGGCCATGTTCAATGGCGCGGTTGACCTGCAAGGCGCCGTGCGCAAAGCTCTGGAAGAGAATGCCGAAATGCGCCGCGAGGCCGAAGAGGTCATGCTCCAGCGCATAGCCGACATAGCGGCCGAACGCCTGAGCAAGGCCTCGGTGGTTGATGGCGTGAAAGTGGTGGAACTGCTGGGTGTGCGTCTGCCCGACGTGGTGAAAGGCGTGGCCTTTGCCGTGCGCGCCGCTTCGCCCGCACACACAGCCTTCATTGCCGCCACTCAAGACACCAACGGCAAACCGCTGCTGACGGTGATGCTCACCGACGACCTCACCAAGCAGGGCCTCAACGCCGCTGCAATGGTGCGCGAAGCCGCCAAAGCCATCAAGGGCGGCGGCGGCGGTCAACCCGGCTTCGCTCAAGCCGGCGGTAAAGACGCCGAAGGCCTGGCTGCTGCAGCCCAGACGCTCCGCGACAAATTCTAAGCAAACGTTTTTTTTCATATTGATACAGAACCACAACTCTCTCAACAGGTGCACAGGAACGGAGCCTATGGCCCCGCTCCTGAGGCACTTGTTCCGTCTTCGCGCTTCTGCATCCTATAACTAATACCCCATCCATGAAACAAGATATCGTCAACATAATCGAAGAGGTGGTCCGCAAAAACTGGGAACGCCCGGCGCTGACCAACTTCAACGGCGAGTCGCTGCAATATAAAGACCTGGCTCGCAAAATCGAAAAACTCCACCTGCTCTTTGAGCACACGGGCATCCGCCCCGGCGACAAGATTGCCCTGTGTGGTCGCAACTCCTCGCAATGGGCTGTGATCTTCCTGGCCATCCACACCTTTGGCGGCGTGGTGGTGCCGCTGCTCCATGAGTTCAAGCCCGACAACATCCACCATCTGGTGAACCACTCCGACGCGAAGCTCTTCTTCGTCGACGAGTCAATCTACGAAAATCTCGACCCCGATTCAATGCCCGCTCTCGAGGGCGTGGTCAAGACCAAAGACTTCTCGCTGCTGCTCTGCCGCAACGGCCGTCTGATGGACGCCCGCCAACATCTCAACGAGTATTTCGGCAAAAAATATCCCGAACGTTTCACCCCCGCCGACGTTCACTACTACGTGGTTGACGACCCCAATTCGCTGGCCTTGATCAACTACACTTCCGGCTCCACCGGCTTCTCCAAAGGCGTGATGATCAGCCACAAAGCCATCTGGAGCAACCTGGAATATTGCATCGAATGTCTGGAATATCCCCGCGCCGGCGAGTCGATGGTGTGCATGCTCCCCATGGCCCACATGTATGGCCTGGTCATTGAGATGCTCCACGGCATCGTCAAGGGCGCTCACCTGCATTTCCTTACGAAAATCCCCTCGCCCAAAGTGCTGGTGGAGGCATTCCGCACGGCTCGCCCCGAGCTGATCATCACCGTGCCGCTGATCATCGAAAAAATCATCAAGACCAAGGTGTTCCCGGCTCTGGACAAACCTCTGACGCGCCTGCTGCTCCACACCCCCTATCTCGACCAAAAGGTGTTCGACAAGGTGAAGGAGCAACTCATGGCCACCTTTGGCGGCAACCTGAAGATGATGGTGGTGGGCGGCGCCGGACTCAACCACGAGGTGGAGGAGTTTTTGATGCGCATCGGCTTCCCCATCACCGTGGGCTACGGCATGACCGAATGTGCCCCGCTGATTGCCTACTGCGAATGGCAGCGTTTCCGCTCCGGATCGTGCGGCGTGAAGGTGCGCCGCATGGAGGTGAAGGTGGAGTCGCCCGATCCCGAAAACATCCCCGGCGAACTGCTCGTCAAAGGCGACAACGTGATGCTCGGCTACTATAAAAACCCCGAGGCCACCGAAGCCGTGATGCGCCCCGACGGCTGGATGAACACCGGCGACATGGGCACCATCGACGCCGACGGCTTCATCTATCTGCGCGGCCGCAGCAAAACGATGATTCTCGGCCCCAGCGGTCAGAACATCTACCCCGAAGAGATTGAGCAACGTCTGAACAACATGCCGCTGGTGAGCGAATCGCTGGTCATCGACTCCGGCGACGGCAAACTCACCGCCCTGATCTATCCCGACTACGACGAGGCCACCCGCGAACAGCTCTCGGCCGCCGACATCAAAGCTCAACTCGACCAAAACATTGCCGAGCTCAACCCCAAGCTCGAAGCCTACAGCCAAATCTCCGGAGTGCGCATCATGACCGAGGAGTTTGAGAAGACCCCTAAACGGAGCATTAAGCGCTTCCTCTACACTAAATAATCTTACACAATTTTTTCTAACAAAACTACCCTTACAGCAGACAATGAATGCTAAGCTCTTTGTTGCATCTCTGATGCTCGCCGCCGCCTCGCAGGCGCTGGCGGTACCCGCTCTGCCCGGCCTGCGACCGGTGACTCTGCCCGACGGCACCACCGTGATGCTCGAGCGCGTGGGCGACGAACATCGCAACTTCACGCTCAACGCCGACGGTGCGCTGTTGATGCCCACCGCCACCGGCTTCTATCAACTGGCCACGCTCAATGCCGACGGTCGCCTGGTGGCTTCGGCCACGCCCGTGAAGTTCAATTCACCCGAAATTCAGGAACGCCTCAAGCTGGCCGACTCTCTGACCGCGGCCGACGAATCCTCGCTGCAAATCAACCGCGCAGCTCAGGTGGGCCTCTACCCCTCGGTGGACTTCCCTGACCACACCGGCTCGCCCAAGGCGCTGGTGGTGTTGGTGGACTTCCAAGACATCAAATTCCGCGTGAGCGACGAGTCCTACCACAGCCCCGCAGTGGATGCCCACACCTACTTCAACAACTTCCTCAACCAAGAGGGTTTCAGCGAAGATGGCGGCACCGGTTGCGCCGCCGAATTCTTCAAAGAATCGTCGATGGGCATCTTCACCCCCGAATTCGACCTCTACGGCCCCGTGACCATGTCGCAAAAGTCGGAATACTACGCCTCGAACGACGACTCCAAGGCCTACATGATGGCCGTGGAAGCCTGCCGCCAACTCGACTCCACCATCAACTTTGCCGACTACGACACCGACGGCAACGGCGTGATCGACAACGTGTTTATCATCTTCGCCGGACAAGGCCGCGCATCCTATGGCGGCACCAACACGGTGTGGCCCCACCAGAGCAACATCAAGTCGTATGGCTACAAGTTCGACGGCAAAACCCTGGGCAACTACGCCTGCGTGAACGAATGGAAGCAATACTCCGCCGACGGCATCGGCACGTTTGTCCACGAATTCAGCCACGTGATGGGTCTACCCGACCTCTACGACACCAACTACGGCAACGCCTACAACTACACCCCCGGCTCCTGGTCGGTGCTCGCCCAAGGCCCCTACAACAACGGCGGCTGCACTCCTCCGGTCTACAGCGCCTACGAGCGCAACGCCATGGGATGGTGCTCCCCCGTGGAACTCACCGCCGACGGCGAAACCCACACCCTCACCGACCTGCGCACCACCAACCAAGTCTACTCAATCTCCAACCCCAACAACGCCAACGAATTCTTCCTGCTGGAAAATCGTCAGCAAGCCGGCTGGGACACCTACCTGCCCGGCTCGGGTATGCTGGTGTGGCACGTGGACTACAACAAGGCCGTGTGGAACCAAAACACCGTCAACACCCTGGCCACTCACCAATACGTCGACCTGGTTGAGGCCGACGGCATCGGCAGCAAATCCTCGCGCAACGCCAACGACTGCTTCCCCGGCAACAAGAACATCACCTTCTTGAAACCCAACTGGTGGGACGAATCGGCCACCGGCATCACCCTGCGCAAAATCTCCCTCGACGACGGCACAATCTCATTCCTCTCGGCCACCGACAACGAAAACGACTGGTATGGCGTGAGCGATGCCGTGGAGATGGGCCCCCTGGGCACCACCGACTTCGAGGTGCGCGGCTACATTGTGGGCTACGTCAAGAGCGGTTCGCTCTCGCAGAAAAACGTGGTGTTCTCCAACGAAAACGTCACCGTCACCTCCAACATCATCCTCTGCGACAAGGCCAACCCCACAGCCGACGACTATAAGCAGTGTCTGCCCGTTCAGCTCCCCGCCAACTCCGACGTGCGCGCCGCCCTCAACCTGCAAGACAATCCCACCATCCTGGGCCGCAAGGTGAGCGTCACCGGCACTCTGAGCAGCTATCTCTCCACCACCGGACTGAAAGCCCCCACAGCTTACTCATTCCTCACCGACGCCAACGACAGCGCCATCTCTGAAGTCACCGCTGCCGACCTCTCCGACTCCAACGCCACCTGGTATACCCTCCAAGGCCAACGCATCGCCGCCCCCACTTCCGGCGGCATCTACCTGCGCCACACCTCGGCCGGCACCGCCAAAGTGCGCGTCCCCTAATCACGCAACAACTTCCCCCACAAACAATCGACCTCGCCCGCTCATCGCAGAGCCGGCGAGGTCGCTATTTTTTAGATAAGTATCTTACGTCTTAGAGACTATACAGCATCTTAATCTCGTCGGCCCAGATGCTGTCGTCGGGCGTCTCGAGAATCATGGGGATGCCGCAAAGGCGGTCGTCGTGCATGATGCGCGCAAAGGTGTCGCGGCCCATCATACCTTGGCCGATGGAGGCGTGGCGGTCAACTTTGCTCCCCAGGCCCTTCTTGGCGTCGTTGAGGTGCATGCCGCTGAGATAGCGCAAGCCGATGATGCGGTCGAAGTCGGCCCACACCTTCTCATATCCCTCGGGCGTGGCCAAGTCGTAGCCGGCAGCAAACGCGTGACACGTGTCTATGCACACGCCCACGCGCTCCTTGTCTTCCACTTGGTCGATGATCTGCGCCAGCTGCTCAAAAGTGAAACCCAGATTTGAGCCTTGGCCCGCCGTGTTTTCAATCACAGCCTTCACCGAGGTGGTCTTATCCAGAGTGTGGTTAATCGACGAAGCTATGCGCGCCAGACAAGCGTCAGGCTCCATCTCGTTGAGATGGCTGCCCGGATGAAAATTGAGCATCGTCAAGCCCAACTGCTCGCAACGCTGCATCTCGTCGAGAAACGCCATGCGGCTCATAAAGAGCTTGCGGCTGTCGGCCACGCCCAGATTGATTAGATAGCTGTCGTGAGGCAAAATCCTGTCGGGCGTGTAGCCATAGTCGGCACAGCGGCGGCGGAAGAGCTCCACGTCGTCGGGCATCAGCGGCTCTGACCGCCAACGCGATGGATTGCGCGTGAACAGAGCGAAGGCCTTCGCCCCGATGTTGTGGGCATTCAGCGGCGCTGATGCCACACCGTCGCTCACGGCCACGTGCGCTCCCACATATTTCAGATTCTTATTCATAACGTCTGCAAATATAGCAATTTCTCCCCACAAATCAACTTTCAACTTTCAATTTTCAATTATCAATTTTCAATTGCTCAAGTAGCTCCTGCGCGGAGATGCCGAGGCGCTGCATGTTTTGGCGCAGGATGGGGATTTCGCGTTGGAAGAATTCGCTGCGGCGCATCTGCAGGATGCGCTCGGCGGCGCCGGGGCTCACGTAGTAGCCCATGCCGCGGCGATTGTAGATGAGCTCGCTCTGCTGCAGCAGGTCGTAGGCCCGCAGCGCCGTGTTGACGTTCACCTCCAGCGCGGCGGCACATTCTCTCACCGAGGGGATGCGCGCATCGTCGGGATAGTCGCCCGCCATGATGCCCTCGCAGAGGCGGTCGGCTATCTGCCGGAAGATGGCTTTATTTTCTTGAAATTCCATAGGGCGATTATTTCTTGTTGAACTTGTCGATGAGGCGCAGACGGCAGAAGCGGCGATAGGTCACCACCCACATCAGCGCAATCAGTCCCCACTCAACGACGTCGAGTAGCAATATGCGCTCCACAATGGAGAAATTATGAAAGAACGTCACCAAAAACAGGGGCAGATTCACCAACAACGGCATCATCACAAGCAACCACACGGCGCCGATTACCACCATCATCAGCAGCGACCAGAGCAGGCTGTTGCGCCAGCGGAAGGTGCTCACCATTGCCACGAAGGAGAAGTTGAGCACGTAGAAGCCCAGGGGCAGCAGAATCACGTGGAGGAGGTTGAGCGCGGAGAGCGGCAGCAGGATGTCGCCAATGGTGTCAAACAGCAGGCCGTAGAAGGAGGCCACGTGGGCCGAACCCACCACCATGCGCACCAGTGTTTGATTGATCAACTCGTTGAGGGTGAACGTGGCCAGGAATATGCCAAGAGCGCCCAGGGTGCAGACGGCCACGTGCCAGAGAAATTTCTCGGAATTTTGCGCCGGAACGGTGAGCATCTGTATGCGGCCCTGCTTGCTGCGCAGCGGCAGGTTGATGAGGGTGGCGCAAATCAGGCCGAAGATTGAGCCAAACACCATGATGGCCACTCCGGTGGTCTCGGTGGTTGAGTCGATGAAGGGGCGATAGTGAACGGCGTTTTCGCGCAACTCGCTCCAGAGCGAATAGGCGCCGAGCAGCTGAAATCCCACCATCAGTGAGGCAAAGAGCAGAGCCACGTTGCGATAGCGGCGCCCGTTGGTGGCCAGGTCATAGCGCGCATAGTTTGTCAGACGGGTGAAATCGAAGTTTTTCATAAGGCAGCGGGGGAGTTTAGGAAGTTGGTGAGTGTGGCCGAAGTGCGCGTGGCAATTGCGGCATTGAAGAGCAGTTCGAGGTCGAGGGCGGTCTCGGCTTCGGCGTCGGTCAGGGGCGCCACAAAGCGCTGACCCTGCAGCGAGGGCTCCACGTAGAAGGCGTCGGCGGGCGCTTGGGCGGCTTCGCCGAAACGAAGGCGCGAGGTGATTTGGCTCACCGAGGCATTGAGAATCAGATTGTTGGTGTCGAGCATGGCCACGTGGTCGAGCAGACGCTCCACGTCGCGCACATGGTGGGTGGACACCACCACAATCTTGTCGTCGGTCATCCCCGAGGCCAACACGCGGCGAAATTGCGACGTGGAGGGGATGTCCAAGCCGTTGGTGGGCTCATCCATCAGCAGCAGCGGTGTGTTGGTGGCCAGGGCCACGCAGATGTAGACCTTCTTCTTCTGACCCATGGAGAGTGTGGCCATATCCACGTCGTGGGCCATGTCGAAGCCGTCGAGACATGAGCGGAGTATTTCGTCGCTAAAACGCGGATAGAGGGGCCGTAGAGCCTTCACGTAGGCTTGAAGGCGCGCCGAGGGTAAATCATATTCCTCGGGCACGATGAAAAGCTTGGAGAGCGTCTCTGAGGCTCTGGCCGAGGTGCTCTCGCCGTCGAGCAGGATTTGGCCGGCGGTGGGGGCGAGAAGGCCGGAGATGAGATAGAGCAGGGTGGACTTGCCGGAGCCATTGAGGCCGAGCAGCCCGTAGACGCCGCCCGAGTCCAAGCGGAGGTTCAGGCCGGAGAGCACGTCGCGCCCGCTGCGGTAGCTGAAACTAACATTGTCGATTGTCAACATGATGAGAAAGTGTTTTGGTGTTATAGTGTAGTATGACACTGCAAAGGTAAATAAAAAATTTGATACTTTGTTCAAAAAATTGGAGAAAAATAGCTAACGGGGAAAAATAGACCGAGAATTATGCCTAACTTTGCAGTGAAAATTAGACAAATATGCAAGAAAACAACTCGATTTACGGTGGATACACACCGTCTTACTTTTACTTTCTGATTATCTTTTTAGGCGCCATTTCGGCCTTCGGCCCGCTGCTCACGGACATGTATCTCCCCACGCTCCCGGCGATGGTCGACGACTTTCACACCACCCCCGCCATGGTGCAGCTGTCGCTCACAATGGGGATGATTGGCCTGGCCGTTGGTCAGGTGTTTTTCGGCCCGCTGAGCCAGAAATATGGCCGCCGCCCGGTGTTGATCATCTCAATGGCCATGTTTGTTGTGGCCGCCGTGACCTGCGTATTCTCCAAGAGCATCATCTTCTTCCTGGTGTGCCGACTGGCCCAAGGCTTGGGCGGCTCGGGCGGCATCGTGCTCTCGCGCTCCATTGCCACCGACTGCTATAGCGGCCGCAACCTGCGCAAAATGATGGCTATCATCGGCGCCATCAACGGCATCGCCCCGGCCACGGCCCCGGTGATTGGCGGCTTAATGGCCAAAGCCGTGGGTTGGCAAGGAATTTTCATGGTGTTGGCCGCCATCGGCGTGGTGCTGGTGGTGATGTCGATGGTGTTTCGCGAAACTCTCTCGGAGCAAGCGCGCATCCGCGGCAGCATCTTCTCCACGTTCAAAGACTATGGCAGCCTGCTGCGCTATCGCCGTTTCATGGCGCTGGTGGTGTGCTACGGCCTCTCGTCGGGCGCACTGTTTGCCTACATCTCCGCAGCCCCATTCATCCTGCAAAGCCACTATGGCTTCTCCGAACTGCTCTTTGCGCTGACCTTCGGCATCAACTCCGTGGTCATCGGCTTGGGCTCGGGCTTGGCGCTGAAGTTCTCCGTGCCTGAAAAGGCAATGCTCGTGGGCGCACTGGGCATGGGCGTGGGCGCACTGCTGCAGATTGCCGGCGTGGCCACATTGGACACATTCGTGGCCTACGAAGTGACCACCCTGGTGTTGCTGCTGTCGCTGGGCATGGTGTTCACCATCTCCACCTCCATGGCCATGGATTGCGGCCGACAATACACGGGCGCTGCCGCCGCCATAGTCGGCGCCGTGGGCTTCGTGTTCGGCGGCATCATCTCCCCGCTGGTGAGCATCGGCAACACGCAATACACCTCCGCCCTCATCCTGCTGCTCTGCTCCCTCGGCTCCGTGGCCCTCACTCGCCTCGTCTACCGCCACCGCTAAACCCCGGAAGCAACCAATGCGCCGAGAGGCGCATACTGAGTGTTCCGGGCACAGAGGGAGCCAACGGCGACCGTGTGCCCGGTGGAAAGACGAGAAAAATGTCTGCCGAAGGTAGCAGGGCAACCGCATCAAACAGGCAATATGCAGCATGGTTAAGTGCGGCGATGCATCGGAGATGCTGGTTATTTG
>CAZJWM010000078.1:0-10557 GCA_964549975.1 uncultured Bacteroides sp.
TAAAATTGACGGTGCAGAATTTCGAATATCGCACTCTTAGTAAGAGAGCGATTTGGTTGAGCAAAGGTAGGTAATTATTTTATTTGCAGCAAATTTTTTGCGTAATAAAAGTTGATTTATGTTGTAAAACATAAAAATGTTTAGCAATTGCGTTTCGGCGCAATTGCTAAACGACTGTGTATCACCTATAATTCAAATCAAATCGCTCTCTTACTAAGAGTGCGATTTTTTTGCTAAACAAAGATGGCTATAATTTCTTTAGGATTTTGGCGTTGGCTTGGTCGATGACGGAGGTGTCGAGCGAGGCAAGGTAAATTTGCGTGGTTGTCTCGTTGTCGTGACCCATCGACTCGCTGATTACCGAGATTGGAATGTTGCTGGTTTTGGCGGCGCTGCCCCAACTGTGGCGACCGACGTAGGTGGTGAGTTTGATTGGTGTGCCAATCATTCTGCCGATTTCCTTCAATCTAACATTAATCAACTTCAGCGCGTTCTTGTATTCGCGATACTCCCTGCCAATGGTTTTGATGATAGGGAAAACGTATTCAGAATCAGGGTTATTATAGCGTTTGATTATTTCCTGAGTACACTTCTCAATCTTAATGTTCAGCAGCTGTCCGGTCTTCTGGCGACGGTATGTGATGCAGCCGCATTGCACGTCTTTTCGACGAAGATTCGCCATATCCACAAAGGTCATGCCGCGTGTGTAGAAGCTGAACAGAAAGAGGTCGCGCGCAAGTGATAGCGATGTGTTTGCCGGCAATTCCAATGCTTTTACGCGCTTGATGTCATTGAGTGAAATTGCGCGTTTTATGGTTTTACTGATACCTGTGTAAACGTGCTTGAACGGGTATTTCTGCTCCGTCATACCTTTCTCGACGGCTTTATTATAAACCGCGCGCAAGATGCGCATATAGAATGATGTGGTGTTCGGACACAATCCGCGAGCTGTCATCGAACCCTCGTACAATAGCATCTCATCAGAGGTGATGGCATCCAACATGATGTCCTCACCGTTGCGGTAATCGCGGTAACTATTCAGCGCTGTTTGGTAAGTCTCGCTCGTGCGAATCTTGCCACGTTGCTGTAGCTGTGCAATCTCGCGCTGCATGAAGTTGAACAGAGTATGCTCCTGCGATATGCGGTGGAACTCGGCAATCACTTCATCCGGAGTGTATGCGTAGCCACGTTTGTCGAAGTCGTTGATGATGCGGTTTAGTCGTTCGATGTCCCAACGGATGCTGTCGCGAATGCCGGCCAAAACCTGATTGCGAGTGGCATCGCTGCCACACACAATCATAGATTTTGCACCGTTCCATTCATCATCGAAGATTCTATAACCGGTAGCCAACTGGCGCACAACTCGGTCATGAATTATCTGGAAGTAGAGCGTTCCCTCTTTGCCGGAGACGGTTGATGGGCGGTATTTTAGCTTAACTGTTGCCATTTCGTTTGAAGTTTGTTGATTGATCATATTTTCTTTTTCATGCGGCTGCTTGCATGTAGCGCAAATTAAAGTGGGGGAAATTTTGAATTCTGAAAAAGTTTTAGCACCTTTGCATTAATCAATTAAAGCTTAGACTATGGAAGCGTTGAAAAATTTGCCCATCGGCGTACAAGACTTTGAGAGTTTGCGTAAAGACGGATATCTTTACGTCGACAAAACTGCGTTAGTATATCAGCTTGCTACGGTAGGTAGATATTACTTTTTGTCGCGGCCGCGCCGTTTCGGCAAAAGTATGCTTCTGTCAACGCTCCATGCCTATTTCTCCGGCAAGAAAGAGCTTTTTGAAGGCTTGGCCATTGAGAAGTTGGAAAAGGATTGGACCACCTATCCGGTGCTTCATCTCGATTTGAATGTCGGCGAATATAGAACCGAAGATGACTTACGAAACAAGCTTGATGTGGAGCTTGATTCGTGGGAACAGCTCTATGGAAAGAATGCTGTTGAAAAGTCGTTAGGAACACGCTTTGAGGGCGTGATACGTCGTGCCTATGAAAAGACGGGGCTGCGAGTTGTTATACTCGTCGACGAATATGACAAACCGGTGCTTCAAACAATTGAAAACGAGGAGTTGCAAGCTACGTATCGTTCCATCCTGAAAGGCTTTTATGGCGCGCTCAAGAGCATGGATAGATGCATCAAATTCGCATTCCTCACCGGCGTGACAAAGTTTGGCAAGGTGAGCGTGTTCAGCGACTTGAACAACCTTTACGACATCTCGATGGATGAACCGTACACTTCAATCTGTGGCATCACCGACGAAGAACTCGACACGGTTTTCGTGCCGTATATTCAACGCCTGGCCGCCGTGATGCGTCGACCTTATGATGAGGTGCGCGAAGTGCTCCGAGTGCAATACGACGGCTACCATTTCTGCGAAGATTCCGAGGGGATTTACAATCCATTCAGCCTGTTGTGCACCTTCCAAAGCAACAAAATCAAAAGCTACTGGTTTGAAACGGGCACGCCCTCATATCTTGTGTACTTGTTGAAAAAACACAACTACAACTTGGAGCAGATGTCGGAAGTGGAGTGCGATGCCGACGTGTTGAATAGCGTGGATTCACAGTCCACAGACCCAATCCCCGTGATATACCAAAGCGGCTATCTGACCATCAAAGGCTATAATCCTCGTTTCGGCATATACAAACTCGGATTTCCTAACGTGGAAGTTGAGGATGGGTTTATGAAGTTCTTGCTGCCATACTATTCGCCTATAAACCGTGCGCAATCTGCATTCTATATCGCCGGATTTGTTGAGGAAGTTGAGGCCGGCAAGGTTGATGACTTCATGAAGCGTTTGTCATCGCTGTTTGCCGACACCCCATACGAATTGGTGAAAGACCTTGAAAATCACTATCAAAACGTGCTTTTCATCGTCACGAAGCTCATGGGCTTCTACGTCAAGGCGGAGTATCACACTTCGGAAGGCCGCATCGACTTGGTGTTGCAAACCCCTGACTGCATCTACGTGATGGAGTTCAAACTCAATGGCACCGCCGAAGAGGCCCTCGCGCAGATTAACGACAAAAACTATGCTCTGCCCTTTGTCGCCGACGGTCGCAAACTCGTGAAAGTCGGCGTCAACTTCTCATCTCAGACGCGCAACATCGAGCGCTGGATTATAGAGCAATGTAGCTAAACCCCTACCCCACAAAAGCATTGCTACCCTCCTCGGAAACTCATCTAATGAATATCTACAAACTCATTAAACTCGCTTTAGGTCGTAAAATTCCCGCGCCAATCAAACTCATTGGATTGGCAGGCATGATGCTCACCGGCAGGCGCTTCGTCGGCATATTCATGGACCCGACTCTGGCTTGCAACATTCGTTGCAAAATGTGCTACTTCAGCCAAGAAAACCGCGAAATCTGCAAGCAGCCCAACATCTCCGACGAGGCCATCGACAACCTGCAGACAGCGCTTTTTCATCGCGCACTCAAATTGCAAATCGGCTGTGGCGCCGAGCCCACCTTATATCCCCGACTATTGGATTTGGTGAAACGCGGACACGCTTCCGGCATCCCATATATCTCCCTGACCACCAACGGCCAACTGATTGCCGCCGGCCGAGTTGACCTGTTGCAACTGGTGGAAGCCGGGCTCAACGAGATAACAATCTCCATGCACGGCACCTGTGCCGCCACCTACGAAGAGCTCATGACCGGAGCAACGTTTGAACGCCTGCAACGTCTGCTGGCCATTCTCCACAATGTGAAGGAGCAATTCCCACGGTTTCAAATCCGCGTGAACTTCACCGTAAACTCGCTGAATGTTGACGACCTTGCCGACGGCAAATTTTGGACACCATGGACCGCGGCCGACGTATTCCCCGACGTGGTGCAACTTCGCCCGGTGCAAAACATCGGCGAAAGCGTTTGGCAAGATTTCGACCTCACCCCATTGCGCCTGAAATATGCCGAAACCATTGGCGCCGTGATTGAACAATGCGGCACTCGCGGCATCACGTGTCTCGCGCCGAGCATCGACGACCTCAACCACGTGACCGACGACGTCAGCACCGTGCCCTCATTGATTGAAAAGGCCACCTATTGCTACGTTTCCTCAGAGTCATTCGTTCCCGGCGACTTCGACCCGGCAAAAGATACCTGCGAGAGCTACCACAAACGCCGACACACTGCCGTCCGACTCCTCCTCAGCGCCATCTGTCCCCGCTACAACAAACGAAACAAGCACACCAAAGACAAAACCAAGACCCTAAACTACCACGTCTCCTAACCCTCCCTATTTGCGGGGGAGGACGATGCGCTCGCCGAGGTATTTGGCGAGTTCGTTGATGAGTTGGCGTGTTTGGAGTTGGCGCGACATGATGTCGGTGACGCGTTGGTTGTCGGCGGCGGCCACGGCTCGGGCGAGTTCGGCGCGGAGTTGCTTTTCGCGCCATTCGAGCACAGCGTTTTTCCAGCCGTAGACGGCTTTGGGGACGCGGTCGGTGAGGCAGTCGCGTTCTTGTTCGACGCGGGCGTGCTTGGTGTGGATGCGGCTCAAGACGTAGCGTTCGCTCACGAGGTTGCTGATTATGCGGCGCGAGGCGGGGTCGTCAATGGCGGAGAGTTCGCGCACCACGTAGCGTTCGGCAAAGTCGAGCATGGCGGTGTGTTTGTAGAGGTCGATGCGCTCTTGGAGTTCGGCCTCGAGTTTTTGGGTTTGCGGGAGGGATGTGGCTTGAGCGCGGATTTCTTCGAAGCCTTGGTCGGCAAGGCGTTTGGCTTCGGCGTCGATCACTTGCTGTTGGGCGGCGGCGACGTCGGGCCAGAGTTCGCGCAGAGCCATGACGGCATTGAAGATTGTGGCGAGGTCGGCGTTGGCAAATGTGATGCCGTCGGCACGGAGTTCGCCGTCAATGTATTGGAGCACGTCGATGGTTTGGCCGGCTGAGCCGTCGTCGCCGACGGTTTCGGTCAGGGGGATGAGGCCGTAGCGCAGGGCCAGGCGAAGTGTCTCCATTTCGTAGGGGCGCATGTAGGCGGCCACGTCGTGGGCGGCGGCGCCGGATGTGGAGCGTTCAATGACCGAGGGCACCGGCTCGGCGCCTTCGTCGGCAGTCTGTAGGGCGTGGGCGGCGGGTTTGCGGCCGCCGTTGGCGGCGGTTTCGGCGCGCTGTTTGGCCACTTGTCGGGCCAGGGTGCTTTCGCCCACGTCGAGCATTCTGGAGCACTCTTTGATGTATTCGTTGCGCACCACTTCGTCGGCGATGACCGAGATGGAGCGCACCATGTCGTTGATGACGTGGGCGCGGCCCATGGGGTCGTTTTCTTTGACAGCCGAGAGGAGCACTTGGGCTTTGAAGCGGAGAAAGTCCGTTTCGTTTTCGGCCATGTAGGCCTGAATCTCTTCGAGGGTGTGGCTTTGGGCAAATGAGTCGGGGTCGTCACCTTCGGGCAGGAGCATCACTTTGATGTTAAGTCCTTCGGCCAGGAGCATGTCGATGCCTCGGAGGGAGGCCTTGATGCCTGCGGCGTCGCTGTCGTAGACCACCGTCACGTTGTTGGTGAAGCGGTGGATCATGGCTATTTGGCCTTCGGTGAGCGACGTGCCGGAGGAGGCCACCACGTTTTCGATGCCGCGTTGGCTCATGGAGATGACGTCCATGTAGCCTTCCACGAGGATGCATTTGTCTTGCTGCACTATGGCCCGGCGGGCTTGATACATGCCGTAGAGTTCGCGGCTTTTGCTGTAGATGATGCTCTCGGGAGAGTTGACGTATTTTGCCACGTCTTTGTCTTTGCGCAGGGTGCGTCCGCCAAAGGCGAGCACTTTGCCCGAGAGGGCAAAGACGGGATAGATGACGCGACCGCGGAATCGGTCGTAGAGCGAGCCGCGTTCGGTGCGTATGCAGAGGCCGTTTTCAGCCAGAAGGTCGTCGGAGTAGCCTTTTGCGCGGGCTGCAGAGGCCAGGGCGTCGCGTTGCTCCAGGGCGTAGCCCAAGCGGAAGCGTTTGATGGCGGCGTCGGTGATGCCGCGCGCGCGGAAGTAGGCCAGGCCTATGGCTTGGCCGTCGGGATGGTCGGTGAGGTTGTGTTGGAAGTGTTCGAGGGCGAAGTCGTTGAGCGCGAGCATGCTTTCGCGGCGCGAGGCGGCGGCGAGTTGCTCGGGGGTGAGCTCTTGTTCTTCGATTTCGATGTTGTATTTCTTGGCCAGCCAGCGGAGCGCTTCGCCGTAGCTGAGCTGCTCAATTTCCATGATAAAGTTCACCGTGTTGCCACCTTTGCCGCAGGAGAAGCACTTGCAGATGCCGCGCGCCTTGGAGACGGAAAACGACGGGGTGCGCTCGTTGTGGAACGGGCACAACCCAACGTAGTTTTGGCCGCGACGTTTGAGGTTGACAAAGTCGGAGACCACCTCTACGATGTCGGCCGTGTCGAGGATTTTGCGGACGGTTTGCGAATCAATTCTTCTCATCTTTGAGTTGGGGCATTATCAGCAGGCAGGCTGCAAACGTGAGCAGACAGCTCACCATAATCCAAATGAAAAAGTTGACGTAACCCAACTGCTGCTGGAGCCATCCGGCGGCCATGCCGGGGAGCATGAGTCCGGCGGCCATGATGCCCGTGCAGAGGGCATAGTGGGCGGTGGCAAAGTTGGAGCCTTTGCAGAAGTAGATGAGATACATCATGTAGGCAGTGAAGCCGAAGCCGTAGCCAAACTGTTCGATGGCCAGGCCTGTGGAGATTAGCGTCATGGACTCGGGCAGGGCCACGGCCAGATAGACGTAGAAGGCGCTGGGCACTGTGAGCATCAGGGCCATGGGCCAAAGACAACGGCGCAGGCCGTAGCGGGCCACACACAGTCCGCCGATGATGCCGCCGACAAGGAGGCCGATCACGCCGGCCATGCCGTAGGCCACACCCACTTGCTCGTTGCTCAGGGCCAGAGCGTCGGCATCTTTGAGAAACACGGGCACCACCTTGCTCAGCAGCGCCTCGGGGAAGCGATAGAAGAGCATGAAGAGCAGAGCCGTGGCTATGTGGGGCTTGCGGAAGAAGTCGGCTATGCAGCGGCCAAAGTCGCTGAGCAGTTGGCCGGATGAGGCGGGGCTGCGTTGGGCGTCGGAGGCCGGTGTGGGGAGCGCAATCTTGTGGTAGATGGCGGCCAGGGCAAACAGGGCGGCCACTGCGGCGAGCATGATGCTCCAGGCAGAGGCGGCGCCAAGGCCGTTGGAAATGAGGCGTCCGGCCAGCCAGACCACGCCGCCGGATGCGGCCAACGTGGCTATGCGATAACACGTGGAGCGAATCCCCACGAAGGCGGCTTGAGCTTTGGCCTCGAGGGCCAACATGTAGAAGCCGTCGGCGGCTATGTCGTGAGTGGCGGAAAATAGGGCCACACACCAGAAGGCGGCGATGCTCACGGCGAAAAACCAGGCCGACTGCAGGGCTGCGGCCACGGCGGCGAGGCCCGCGGCCATGGCCAATTGCATGGCCACAATCCAGCGGCGTTTGCCGGCAGAGGCATCAACAAAAGGTGCCCAGAGCGGTTTCACCACCCAGGGCAGATATAGGAGCGACGTGGCGAAGGTCACCGTGGAGGTGTCCACACCCATGTCTTTGAGCAGAATCACCGACACGGTGACCACCAAGGCGTTGGGTAGGCCCTCAATCAGATAGAGCGAGGGCACCCAGCGCCATGGCGACGTTGAAGAGTTACTTATTTGTTTCGATCCACTTGCGGGCATTGATGAAGGCGTCGATCCAAGGTGTCACCTCGTCGGCAGCACGTTCGGTGGGATAGTAGCCGCATTGCCACGGGAAGATGGCGCGCTCCAGGTGGGGCATGATGGCCAGATGGCGGCCGTCGGCCGAGGTGAGGGCGGCCACATCGTAGGTGGATCCGTTGGGGTTGCCGGGGTAGGTTGAATATGAATATTTAGCGGCGATGTTGTAGGCGCTTTCAGCCTTGGGAAGCATGAAGCGGCCTTCGCCGTGGGCCACCCAGATGCCCAGAGAGCGACCGGCCAGCGAGCCGAGCATCACGCTCTTGTTTTGCGGGATGTCGATGCTCAGGAAGGTGCTTTCAAAGCGGTGGCTGATGTTGTGTTCCATTTTTGCGCCTGGGTCTTTGAGGCCGAGCAGGTCGAGCTCCATCATGAGCTGACAGCCGTTGCAGACGCCGAGGCTGAGGGTGTCTTTGCGCGAGTAGAATTTCTCCAGAGTGGCTTTGGCAGTGTCGTTCCAGCGGAAGCCTGAGGCCCAGCCCTTGGCGGAGCCGAGCACGTCGGAGTTGGAGAAGCCGCCGCAGAACACGATCATGTTCACGTCGTCGAGGGTTTCGCGGCCGCTCATCAGGTCGGTCATGTGCACGTCTTTCACGTCGAATCCGGCGAGATAGAGCGAGTAGGCCATTTCGCGGTCGCCGTTCACGCCTTTTTCGCGGATGATGGCGGCGCGCACTCCGGTGCGGCCGTGGGTATAGCTCAGCGAGCGCGAGGCCAGCGAGCCGTCGTAGTCGGCTGCGAAGGAGTATTTCACGGGTTGACGGCCGTAGTTGTCGCGGCGTTGGGTGGCACACTGTTCTCCGCTCTGCAGGCAGTCCAGACGATAGGAGGGCTCATACCAGCATTGGAGCAGGCGGGCCGTGTCGAGGCGCAGCTCGTGGCCGTTGACCACCGACATTGAGGATGTGTCGGCCGGGGTGACCATGGCAATGTAGTGGGCTTCGACGCCGAAGCTGTCGAGCACGCGTTCCACGGTGTCACATTCGCCGGCGATGACTTGCAGCACGATGGCGGGGTTTTCAGCAAAGAGGCCTTTGACCAGGTCTTGGTCGAGCAGGTTCTTGGCGTTGACGCTCACGTGGCAGGGTTCGGCGGCAAATTGCATTTCCAGCAGAGTGGTGAGCACACCGCCGGCGCTGACGTCGTGGGCGGCGCAAACCAAGCCGGTTTTCACCAGCTCTTGCACTGCGGCAAATGCGGCTTTGAAATATGCGGGGTCGCTCACTGTGGGGGCCTCGGAGCCTACGCGGCCCAGGGCCTGCATCAGAGCGCTACCGCCCAATGCCAGAGGCGACTTGGAGAAGTCGATGAGGAAAAGCGACGAGTTGGTGCGACGCAACACGGGGCTGACAATGCGGCGCACGTCACCGGTTTCGGCGGCTGCGGAGATAATCACCGTGCCGGGGGCGTAGACTTTCTGTTCGCCATATTTCTGAGTCATGCTCAGGGAGTCTTTGCCCGTGGGGATGTTGATGCCCAGAGCACAGGCAAAGTCGCTGGCGGCTTGCACGGCGCGATAGAGCGATGCGTCTTCGCCGGGGTTTTTGCAGGGCCACATCCAGTTGGCCGAGAGCGACACTCCGCTCAGGCCGTCGGCCAGGGGAGCGCAGGCGATGTTGGTGAGCGCTTCGGCGATGGAGATGACGGAGCCTTTGGCGGAGTCAACCAGGGCCACTTGCGGGGCGTGGCCTATGGAGGTGGCCATGCCGTGGGTGCCGGTGTAGTCGAGGGCCACGGCGCCGCAGTCGCTCAGCGGCATCTGGGTGGCGCCTTGACATTGCTGACGGGCCACTTTGCCGGTGACGGAGCGGTCCACCTTATTGGTGAGCCAGTCTTTGCAGCCAACGGCTTCCAGCGAGAGCACTTTCTCGATATATTCTTCAATGTGGTCGGCGCTCAAGGGGGCGTCGGCGTAGTGGAGGGTCACTGTGGAGTCGGTGAGCACGGTCTTGGGTGATGAGCCGAACATGTCGGTCATGCCCAGGTCGATGGGCTTAACGCCGTCGGCCTGCTCGAAGACGAAGCGGTCGTCGCCGGTGGTTTCGCCCACCACGTAGAACGGAGCACGTTCGCGCTCGGCAATTTGACGCACGCGTGCAATGTCTTTTTCGTCCATCACCATGCCCATGCGTTCTTGGCTTTCGTTGCCCACAATCTCCTTGCTCGAGAGGGTGGGATCGCCCACGGGCAGGGCCGAGAGGTCGATGTGGCCGCCGGTTTCTTCCACCAGCTCACTCAGGGCGTTGAGGTGGCCGCCGGCACCATGGTCGTGGATCGACACGATGGGGTTTTCGGGGCTTTCGGCCAGGGCGCGAATCACGTTGGCCACGCGCTTCTGCATTTCGGGGTTGGCGCGTTGCACGGCGTTCAGCTCAATGCTGTTGTCGTATTGGCCGGTGGCCACGGAGCTGACGGCGCCGCCGCCCATGCCGATGCGATAGTTGTCGCCGCCCATGACGATGACTTTTTCGCCTGCCTTGGGATGGCCTTTCAGGGCGTCGCGCTTGGCGGCAAAGCCCACGCCGCCGGCGAGCATAATCACTTTGTCGTAGGCGTAGAGGCGGCCGTTTTCGTCGTGTTCAAATGTGAGCAGCGAACCGCAAATCAGCGGTTGGCCAAATTTGTTGCCGAAGTCGCTGGCGCCGTTGGAGGCTTTGATGAGGATTTCGGCGGGAGTTTGATAGAGCCACACGCGAGGGTTGAGCATAGCTTCCCAAGGTTGCACGTGGTCTTGGTGGCGAGGATAGGAGGTCATATAGACGGCGGTGCCGGCGATGGGCAGGGAGGCTTTGCCGCCGCCCAGACGGTCGCGGATTTC
>CAZJWM010000079.1:0-10548 GCA_964549975.1 uncultured Bacteroides sp.
AAAATAGCTGTAATTTTGCAGTCAAAGAATAAACCATTTTTTTTCAAACCAAATCTTTACCGTTTTAAGTTTATGAACAAAACTGAACTCGTTAACGCAATCGCAGCCAAGGCAGGTCTGACCCAGGCCCAGGCTAAATCGGCTATCGACGCCACCGTTGAAGCAATCAGCGAAGCTGTTGCCAAAGGTGACAAAATCACTCTCATCGGCTTCGGCACTTTCTCCGTAGTGGAGAAGGGCGCTCGTCAGGGCATCAACCCCGCCACCAAGCAAAAGATCGAAATTCCCGCCCGCAAGGCCGTGAAGTTCAAAGCCGGTGCAGAGCTCGCTGCCAAGGTTAAATAAGCCTCAACAGTAATCCGATCGCACAAAAACGCCTCCGAGACTCCTCGGAGGCGCTTCTGTTATTATCCCCTTCCGGATTGGCGGTTAGAGGGCGGTGAGGGTGATGACGCGGCTGGTGAGGGGGGCGAAGCTGAAGGCGTTGAGGCCCACTTTCATCAGGTAGTCGCCGCTATAGGTGCATCCGTTTTCGGCCAACGTGGAGGTTGCGCCGGGCATGAGGTTGATCTCTTCCACGCGATAACGGCGGTCGGGGTCGAGGCCGCGAAGCTTGATGTTGTGCTGCTTCTCGGCATAGCGCGGATAGAGATTGTAGGCGAAGAGCACGGCGCGCGAGCGGTCGGTGCTGACGTAGTTCACGGCCATGTGGGCGCTCTCGTAGGGCGACACCAGTCGATATTGGTCGCCGTCGAGAATCACCGGTTTCAGCTCTGTCCAGTTGGCCACGGCCTGTTTGGCAAAGGCGAGCTCGTCGGCCGAGAGTTCGTCGAGACCGATGTCGAAACCGAGTTTGGCCATCGAGGCCATGTCAACGCGGAATTTCAGCGAAGCGCGTGTGTTCCAGCTCGTCACGTGGGCACACATTGCCTTGGCGGGGAAGATTTGCGAGAAGCCCCATTGGATGTAGGCGCGCTCCACCGGGTCGGTGTTGTCGCTACACCAAAATTCGGTGAAATATTTCAGCGCCTCGTAGTCGCAACGAGCGCCGCCGCCCGAGCAGAGCATCATGGGCAACGAGGGATATTTCTCGTGGACGCGCTTCATCACGTTGTTGAGGCCGCGCACGTGGTCCACATAGAGTTGCGATTGATTCTTGCCTTGATAGGGCGAATAGATGTTGGTGATGGGGCTGTTGGCGTCCCACTTGAAGAAGGCTATGCCCGGGTTTTCGGTCATCAGACGGTCTACCACGGAGAAGACGTAGTCTTGCACCTTGGGGTTGCTCATGTCCAATACGAGCTGATGGCGATAGTAGTAGGGCTGACGGTTGGGCTGCATAATCACCCAATCGGGGTGACGCTCGTAGAGCTCGCTCTGCGGGTTCACCATCTCCGGCTCAATCCAGATGCCGAATTTCACTCCGGCCTCATCGGCCATTTTCACCAGCGCAGCCACCCCGCCGGGGAGTTTGGCGGCGTTGGCTTCCCAGTCGCCAAGGCCGGCGGTGTCGTCGTTGCGGGGATATTTGTTGGCAAACCATCCGTCGTCGAGCAGAAACATATCCACGCCGAGCTCTTTGGTCTCCTTCATCAGCGAGCCAAGCATCTCCTGGTCGAAGTTGAAACCGGTGTTCTCCCAGTTGTTGAGCAGCGACAGGCGGTCGCCCATGCCGTCGTTGAGGCAATAGCGGCGAGCCCAGTCGTGGAAGTTGCGGCTGGCGCGGGAGGTGCCCTCGTCGCTCAGGGTGAAGATGAATTGCGGAGTGGTGAACACTTCTCCGCGGGCCAGCTGATAGTCCGAGGCATAGGGGTTGATGCCGGAAATCACGCGCAGGTTGCCCACGTTGTCCACATCAAAGGTGAAGCGGAAATTGCCGGTCCAGCCGATGGTGCCCACCAACACTCGGCCGGAATTTTCCGCCGCGGGTTCATTCATTCCAATCTGAAAGAATGGCTGAGCGTGCATGGCGGCACGGGTGCCGAGCTTGGTGTCCACGATTTTCTTGCCGAATTCGAGTTTCTGGGTAGACATCTGCACCTCGCGTGCCCAGTCGCTGGAAAACTCCGTGAGATAGTAGCTCGGCTCGTTGAAGTAGAGCATCGACGAGGCGTAGTTGATCAGGGTGATTGCGCCCTTTTCAGAGTGGCTGATTTCGCTCCACGAGCGGATAATGTCGTGAGCGGGATAGGTCTGATAGTGGAGCTTCACCTCCACGGGATAGACGTCGTCTTTGAGGGTGATGACGGTCTCGGTGCCGCCGTCGATTGCGGCGGTGGAGGAGCCGGCATAGCGCAGATAGGTGGTCATGTTGCCGTCGGCGTGGCGCACGCTCAGAGCCGGTTCAAAGAAGTCTTCAGTGCCGGAGCAGGCGTAGGCCTCCCAGCCGCGAGTGCACACGCTGCCGTCTGACGCGGCATAGACTTGCCACGGGGGCGTGGCGATTTCGTCGGCGTGGGCCAAGCGCGGCCCGTAATAGGTTTGATATAGGCGGCCGCCGTTGGCCACACGCAACAGCAGGTCGGTGTGGTCGGTGGCTATGCGTATCACGTCGTCAGCGGCCGACGTAGCGGCGGTTTGCGCCTGCGCTGCCGAGGCCACAAGGAGCATTGCGCCGCAGATGATTTGGAGTCGTTTCATAAAGGGAATAGCATTAAATTGGTTTTCTAATAGGGAAAAGAATCGGGGCACCGACGCCACCGGTGTGGGTTAGCGCCAATGCCCCGAATGAGTTTGCGCTCCGTGGGTCACTTCTTGATGACGAGTTTTTGGCCGGGAGCCACATAGATGCCGGCGCGGGGCTGAGCGCCCACTTTGCGGCCGAGCAGGTCGTAGAGCTCAGCGTTGCCGTCGGCTCTGACGTTGAGGATGTCGGTCACCACGTCGAGTGAGGCATTGCCGGAGAGCTGCAGGCTCGACTGAGCGTTGGAGGGCAGAGCCGATTTGCTCAGGTAGGCGGTGTTGCGCTCGGCGGTGGTGGCGGTGCTCAGAGTCATGGCCTCGCCTTGGAGGGTGTAGAAGTTGCCTGCACTGAGGCCTGAGAGGTTAATCATTGCGGGGGTGAGCAGGTTGCTGTCGGTGGAGGTGGCGCTGCCGTCGAAGCAATAGCTGATCACGGCGCCGGGGCCGGCGATGAAGCCGGTGGCGGGGGCAATCACCTTGCCGGCTTGCGAGGTGAGGTTCACCTTGGAGCCGTCGGAGTTCAGTCCGTTGACGAAGTAGGCGGTGGCGATGTCGGAGTTGGTGTCTTCCACCTTCACGGCCACGGGCAGTGCCAAGGTCGACCAGTCGGCCACGGTGAACTGCTTGGGCACGATGATTTCAAACTTCTGCGCGGAGCCTACGGCGTCGGGCTGAGTCAGGCCCATGCATTGGCCGTCGCGGAAGGTCAGATAGTAGCCGTCGGAGGTTTGCAGGGTGAGATAGCATTTGTCGGCGCTATAGGTGATGTCGTAGCTATATTCGCCGTGATATTGCGTGGCCGAGACAGGCAACTCCACGTTGGCTGTGCTGGAATAGCCGCCGAAGAAGCGTTCGCTGTTGAGGTGTTGCACTTTGAAGTAGTCCGACTTGCTGATGCTCACGAGGTTCCACAGGGTGCAACCTTCGCTGACAGGGCTGTCGGTGGCCAGCACTTGGCGACCGTTGTAGCCCATCACTCCGGTGGCGCCACCGATTGGGTCGGCATAGAGATATTGACCGCTGTTGAGCAGGCGCACGGCGCCGTTGAAGAGTTTGCCTTCGGGGAAGGCGAGCAGTTCGGTGGCGTTGGCATTGTAGAGCATACCGTCTTTGGCGGAATATTCGGGGTTGCCTTCGCTCACGGTGATGTTGGTCAGCGAGGTGCAGCCGCTGAAGGGCGAGCCTTGGTTGGAGGAGTCGAAGATGCGGAGCGACTCAATGTCCACGCCGGTGGGCAAGGCGAAGCTCAGCTTGGAGATGGTGTTGAGGGTATAGTCGGTGATGGTCTTCACTTCGTCGGCACCACTTTCGGGGTGCAGAGTGCAAGTGAGGGTCTTGGCCGTGGCGTCATATTTCAGCTCGAAGGTGAAGTCGGAGCCCACGGTGGTGCTCATAGCCGTCTCGGAGCTGTTGGTCTTGATGATGATGGTCTGCGCGGCCTTCAGGTAGAGTTGGAAGCCGCCGTCGTATGACACGCCCAGAGGTTCTTCTCCGGTGGCCATCAGGCCGGAGCCCCATTGATTGTATGATGTGCCGTCGTTGGCAACGCGAATTTTCAAGCTAAAGGAGGTGCCCTGTTCGATGGGGGCTTCGAGGTCCATCACGCTCACGGCTTGTGCGCCTTCGAGTGAGTAGGTGAAGAGGTCGCCCAGCGAGGTGAGCGATGCGGGGAAGTTGATTGAGATCAGAGAGGTGTTGCCCTTAAATGCGTCGAAGGTGAGGGCGGTGACAGTTTTGCCGCCTTCCACTTGGCTGAGGTCGAGGGCACCGCTGCCGGCCACTTCCACTCCGGTGATGGCGATGTTGCCGTCGCTAAGGTCGTTGTAGGTGAGAGTCCAGTCGCCACACTTGACGGTGGGCACCACGTCGAACACGGCCGAAATCTGAATGTCGGCAGCGCCGTAATAGGTGTAGGGGTTGGCGGTGGAGAGGCGGTCGCCGTTAGCGCGCCAGTAGCTGAAGCGATAGCCGGCGGCGGGGGTGGCGGTGATGGTCACGGGGTCGAGGGTGGTGACGTTGTCGCCCTCCACGCCGGTGATGGCAACCGAGCCTTGAGAGGCGTCGGTTGTCGTCACGGTGATGGTGCGCTCCGAAGTGACATGGTCGCGAATGCTCAGGGTGAACTTCACTTCCGTGCCGTCGGTCAGGGTGATGCGCGCGGCGTAGTCGCCCAGCGAGGCGGTGGCGCTCAGCGCGTAGTTGGTCAGGTCGGTGGTTTGCTCGTCGGCGGAGAATTCGCCGTCGCCGTTCCAATCGATGCTCAGAGTGGCGTCGGCGGGGTTGGCCAGGGCCACGGGCGAGGTGAAGGCTTCGCCGCGATAGGCCACGAAGGTGGTGGCGCTCAGGTCGGTGGTCATCGAGGCATAGGCGAAGTCGGTGGTGCCATCGGGCAGAGTGATGCGCATGATGTATTTGCCGAGCAATTCTTGGGCGATGGTGCGGGTGTCGCCCTCGGCTTCCATGGAGTAGCTGAGGGTGGCGTCGGTGGCCCAAGCGTGGTCGTTGTCAAACCAGTTGACGCTCTGGCCGGCGAAGAATTTCTCCCAACGGGGACGATAGAAGTCTGAGAGCATACCGTTCCACTGGCGATAGGAGTAGTCGCGCAGACCGGCGCTTTCGGAGTTACTGCGAGCGCCCCAGGTGGTAATCAGGGTGCGGGCGTTGTCGAGTTCGAGCCAGTTTTTGTCGGAGTCGGTGGTGCCGCTCACTTCGTCGGCAATGCCGCGAGCCAGAGTGGTCCACTTGCCCAGACGGAAGTTGGAGTTGGTGCCCAACAGGCGGTCGAGGTCGCTCATCAGAGCGAGGAACGAGGCCTTGCGAGCGGCAAATTTCTCGGGGTCGGAGGTGCGCACGCTGTTGATGGCCTTGAGCAGATAGTAGCTATAGTCGGTGAGGGCCTGACGCGAGATGTCGGTGAGGTCGTAGCTATAGTTGTCGCCGCTGAGGTTGGCATCGAGGAAGGCGTAGGCGGCCTTGATCACGTCGTCGGGATCGTAGAAGATGGTGGTGCCGCCCCACGACGACACGGCGTTAACCGTCCATGCCGGACGTGCACACATCACGGCTTCGTGGGGGCCTTGCAGCGAGGAGGTGCAGTTGAGCGCGGAGTTGCGCAGCAGCTCCCAAGCTTCGGCAGCTTTTTCGTTGGTCACGCCGTAGCGGTTTTGAGCATAGTCGGCCATCCACGCTTGTGCATCGGGTTTGGAGGCATACCAGGGGAGCTCGTAGAGCATGTCGTAGAGCACGGGCACCTGCTCAATGGCCTCGGGCGAGGCACCGATGCCGGTGACGTTTTTGCCGCTGTTGCGAGCGGTGAAGTAGCCGTCGATCACGCCATTGAAGCGGCCCATCAGGCCGGTGCGACCGCCAAAGTTGCTGATGGTGCTGTAGACCACGTCGTGGCCCTTATACGAGCCCCAGTTGGGACTGCCGTCGGCAAAGAGGTCGAGCACAATGAGCTGACCCTGAGGCACATTGTCGAGCACGTAGTATTGATAGTAGGCCCACTGCCACTGCTGAATCACCCACTGCGAGTTTGGTTTGGCAGCGTTCATGGCGGTGTAGATGGCCTTGTAGGCTTCGTTGATTTTGTCGCTGATGCTGGAGATGTCGGCGCCCTCGTGGAAGGGGTCGATTGAATAATATTGGCTTTCGCCCATCACCTCTTTCAAGCGAGCATAATATTTCTCGGCCACGGCGGCAAAGCCGTCGGTGGTGGGGTCGAGGATATAGGGGCGAGTGAAGCCGCACCAGTTGCCCTGAGCCAAAGCGGCGATGCCGGTCTTGGTCTGGAAGTTGGAGGGCACCATGCCGGCGTAGCCGGGGAGCACGGGTTCGATGCCCAGCTCACGCATGCGCGAATTGATCTGCTTGCAAAGCTGCTCTTGGCGGGTGTACCACCAGTCGGGGTTCGGGCCGCCCCACCCTTCGAGGTTGTTCATGCCAAACCATGCTTGGAAGCATGGGCCGGCAATGAAGTCGTTGGCTTCGTCGGTGGTGTAGCCGTAGTCTTTGGTCAGCAGGTTGCGCCACACCACGTCGAGGCCCACGATTTGCAGGGGCATGTTGATGCCGTGGAGCGCCATCCAGTCGATTTCCTGTTGCCAACGTTCCCAGGTCCATGTGCTCATGGAGTAGGAATAGGTGCAATAGTTCAGATAGTAGCGATAGGGAGCGGCGCTGCTGTGGGTCTCCTCGGCGGTGGGCACGGGCAGGCTCACCGTGGAGAGGTCGGTGGTGGGTCGGTTCCACGTGAGGTTCACGTGAGCATAGTGGTTGAGATACCAGTTGATACCGGTTGTCACGGCGCTCAGAGTGGTGCCCTTGATGCAGGGCTTGCCCCCCTCAGAGGTGATGACAAATTGCTCTGCCGAGGTGTTGAGGTCTTCATCGACCACGGTGACAAAGCGGTCGGCCGTGCCGGCGCCACCAATGCGGTTGAGCATCTCGCTCACGGCCGTAGGGTTGGTGTCGGCTGCCGTTGCGCTGAAGCTCCACCCCAACATCGGGGCCAAAGCCAGCACAATAGTCTTGCTAAAGTTATTCATGAATTGCTGTTGATAAAATTGGCGTTTTAAGAGTAAGTGCCACAAAGTTACGCAAAACTTTGCATCCTATCCCTCTCGCTTTGGTTAAAAATCAATAAGCCCGGCGCGGGCTTTTCACCAAAATGGAGATCAGCATCACTGCTGCCAGGGTGAAAGGATAGAAGAGATAGGGCCATGGAGCCGCAGGACTGATGCCGGCCAGAGCGCATCCCAGCAGGGTTTGCGCGCCATAGGGGATGAGGGCTTGGACAATACACGAAGCGGTGTCGAGCAGCGAGGCCGTGCGCCGCGGATCCACGCCAAAGCGGTCGGCAATGTCTTTGGCCATAGGGCCTACGGTGAGGATGGCCACGGTGTTGTTGGCGGTGCAGAGGTTCACTGCGCCCACGAGCAGGGCTATCACAGCCTTGGCGCCGCGTGTGCCGCTGATGCGGCTGCTGAGCGAGGCAATCAGGAAGTCGATGCCGCCGTTGTGTTTCACCATGCCCAGCAGTCCGGTGGCGAGCAGGGTGATGATGATGAGGTTGCCCATGGAGTCGATGCCGGAGCCCATAAATCCGGCCATGTCGAGCAGGGTGTGGCCATAGATGAGGCCCAACGCCAGCGAGGCGGCAATGCCGCAGCAGAGCACCAGCGAGACGTTGATGCCACACACGGCCATGACGATGACGGTGAGATAGGGCACGATGAGCCACGGCGACCCGACGGCTTCCGACGTCGGCATGGCGCCACGGGCCGAGGCATGCAGGGCATAAAACACCAGCGAAATCAGTGCCGCCGGCAGACACAGGCGAATGTTGACGCGAAATTTCGAGGCCATGCTGCACCCCTGGGTGCGCGTGGCGGCGATGGTGGTGTCGGAGATAAACGAGAGGTTGTCGCCGAAAAAGGCGCCGCCGAGCACCACGGCGGTCATAAACGCCACGGACTCGCCCACCCCGTCGGCAAGTTGCGCCGCCAAGGGCGCCAACGCCACGACGGTGCCCACCGACGTGCCTATGGCCATGGATATGAAGCAGGCGGCAAAAAACAGCCCGGGCACGAGCATGGCCGCCGGCAGATAGCGCAGCGTGAGTTGCACCGTGGCCTCCACGGCGCCAATCTCCTTGGCAAGCGAGGCAAAGGCTCCGGCCAGGATGAAAATCCACACCATGTAGAGCACGTTGGGCTGCGAGGCCGCCCGCGAGAATGTGTCGATTCGTTGCGGCAGGGTCATCCCGCCGGTGATGGCCACGGCCCACGCCGAGGCGGCAAGCATGGCCACGGCGATGGGCATCTTATAGAAGTCGCCCAGCGCCACCGACACGCCCAGATACAGCAATATAAACAAAATCACCGGCGACAGAGCCAACAGGCCCTGTCGCGCGGCGACGTTTCCGAAGTGTGGATCTTTCAAATTAATTGAAGATGATGTTAAACCAAATTTATATCAGTATTTTGTGAGGACTAAGGGGTGCTGTCTTTGTCATTTTGCCTTCTTAGCCGCAGGCTTCTTGGCCGCAGGTTTCTTCTCGGCAGGCTTCTTCTCGGCAGGCTTCTTTTCCGCGGGCTTTTCAGCGGTTTTCTTGGCTGCCGGCTTCTTTGCCTCCTTTTCGGCGGGCTTTTCGCGGAGATTGTGCTCCACGTTAAACTGCTCCAAGTTGCGGCGCAGCGAGCTGACGGTCTTGTTGAGGGCCTCGATTTCATTCTCCTGATTGCGGATGGTCATCAGCAGGGAGTTGAGCTCTTCGTTGTCGATGCTCATGGGATATTGCTCTTCCACGCGCACAATGAAGTCGGCCAACACGTTCATGTAGTTGGTGAACGCCTCATAGGGGGTTTCGTAGGGCGAGAAGTTGGCTGCGGCAGCACCGTCGGCAAAGTTCTTGGTGCTCATATAGTAGAAATGGTCGGCGGCCTGCAGATAGCCGAAGTCTTTTTTCAGACGACGGTCATCGCAGAGGCGCACGCGCTCGGCCACGCTATAGAGCTTTTCGAAGGCCTCAATTTGCATGCGGTTGCTCAGCCATGCGCTGGTGTCGCGGCTCTCGTCGACGGCGCTGATGGCGTGGGTCACGGTCATCGAGTCGACGGGTTTGAGTTTGCTCACCACCTCCGAGGCTGTCCAGAATTCTATGCCGCGTTCTGCAGCAAAGCGGGGCAGCGCTTCGAGGAACTGGAAGATGCCGCTTTCGCGGGGCTGCAGTTCGCCGAAGGTTTCGAGGTTCATGCAGAGGTTGATAATCTGCTCTTCGGCCGGAGTGGCGGCAATCCAATCCATATATTTGTCGGCCGTCAGAGGATAGGAATCCCAGTTGCAGTCGCTGAAGCGGCGGGCAATGTCGTCGGCCAGTTTGGAGTTGTTGAGCAGCAGACGCAGCTTGGGAGCCGTGGCTGCGGAATAGACGTAGTTGGGGCTCTTCCAACCGAGGATGTGCTTGGCGCCCTCGGTCACTGCGCCCTTGAAGCCGAGCGACACAAACAGCGGAGCCATTTCGTCGCAATAGATCAGCTCGGTGTTGCGCAACACCTTGGGGCGCTGGCCAAACAGCTGCTCCACCTTGTCGGCGTGAGCCTTGACCTGTGCAATAAATTCTTCGGGGTCGTTGAGCGACGCCAGCGAATAGGAGAAGGGGCAGCCGAGAAATTCCACACGGCCGGTGGCGGCGAGCTTTTTCAGCACGTCGAGAAATTCGGGTACACACTGTTCACACTGCTCCAGGGCGTCGCCGCTGATGGCAATGGAGCATTTGAAGTGGGAGCCTTGGGCCGTGGCCATGCGCAGCAGGGTCTCGGCAGCGGGCATATAGCTGCGCTGAGCTATGCGCGTGAGTATGTCGTCGTTGGCAAAGTCATCGTAATAGTAATGGTCGTTGCCTATGTCGAAAAAGCGGTAGCGTTTCAGTCGGTAGGGCTGGTGAATCTGAAAAACGAAATTGACAGCTTTCATAATTCTGTGGGATTATGTGTTGGAGATTGGTTTTTTATTATCGGTTAAGAACTCTATGGTAGATGTCGATGACTTTCTGCCCGGCCTTGTCCCAGGTGATTTGGTTCACCTCTTTGAGGCCGTCTTCTTTGAGCTGGGCATGCATGGCCGGCGAGGAGATGATGGCGTGGATGGCATCGGCCATGGCGTCGATGTCCCAATAGTCGGTCTTGATGACGTTGGTGAGAATTTCGGCGCAGCCGCTCTGTTTCGAGATGATAGAGGGCACACCCATCTGCATGGCCTCCAAAGGCGAGATGCCAAAGGGCTCCGACACCGACGGCATGATGTAGACGTCGCTGGCTTTGAGCATCTCGTAAACCTGCTTGCCCTTCTGGAATCCGGGGAAGT
>CAZJWM010000080.1:0-10025 GCA_964549975.1 uncultured Bacteroides sp.
CCCATCGCCAAGGTGCTCAACGACAAGTTCGGCATCACCGACGGTCTGATGACCACCGTTCACTCCACCACCGCCACTCAGAAGACCGTTGACGGTCCTTCGATGAAAGACTGGCGCGGCGGCCGTGCTGCTTCCGGCAACATCATCCCCTCCAGCACCGGCGCTGCCAAGGCTGTAGGTAAAGTTATCCCCGAACTCAACGGCAAGCTCACCGGCATGTCGATGCGTGTCCCCACCCTCGACGTTTCCGTAGTTGACCTCACCGTCAACCTCGCCAAGCCCGCCACCTACGCTGAAATCTGCGCTGCCATGAAGGAAGCCAGCGAAGGCGAACTCAAGGGCATCCTGGGCTACACCGAAGATGCAGTCGTTTCCAGCGACTTCCTCGGCGACACCCGCACTTCCATCTTCGACGCTAAGGCAGGTATCGCCCTGACCGACACCTTCGTTAAGGTTGTTAGCTGGTACGACAACGAAATCGGCTACTCCAACAAGGTGCTCGACCTCATCGCCGTTATGAAGAAGTACAACGGCTAATCTGAGCCCCAACTTCTCAAACCATACTGACTGCGCGCCCCGCAATGCGGAGCGCGCAGTCTCTTTCTCGTGCCTACTTATGCGAAGTATTGAGTGCGAAGCCAGTAGGCGTAGATCGGATCTTGAAATGAGATTCGTCCGGCCGTGTTGTCCAAAATGTCGTTTTTGATGAGTGCGGCCTTGGAGCGCGAAGCCGACGTCGACGAGGAGATATGATAGCGGTTGAGCGACTCAACCGAGGTGATCGATTTCTCGCCGGCAATGAATGCTTTCAGATAGCAGAGTTGCTGAGTGGTGAGCGACTCCGTGATGGTGAGGAAGAGCAGGCTCATCTGTTCCACCAGTGCCTCGTGGGCTTGGCTGACGGTGGCCGTGTCACACGTGGCGCCTTTGGCGGTGCGCAGCCACGACATTTGGGCCAATTGTTGGGCGTAATAAGGGTGGTTGTCGGCCAGTCGTGCAATCAGTTCGGCGGCGTCGCCGGAAATAGCTTTACTCGTATCGGCAAAGCGTTTTGTGAAAAATTCCACAAGGTAGGGTGTGGCGATTTTCTCCAAAAACATCAAGTCGCCAAACTTGTAAAACGGCATGGATGAGTTGGTAAACACCTCCATCATCATGTGGCGTTTGCTCCCATAGAGGCAGTAGGCAGCGTGTTGGTGTCGTTGCCAGTGTGAGCGCAGACGCTTTTGAAAATAGCCGGCGTCGGCAAACTCTGCAATGTTTTGAAACTCGTCGATGCACACCACCACCTTCAGTCCGTGCCGTGCGGCCACATTCTCCGCCAGATCGAGCACTTCGTCGGGCGTGCGTTTCACCTCTGTCCAATCGAAGTCGAGCGTCAGTTCCGCCGATGGCTCGGCGCTGATAGAGATTTTGGGCGTGAGTCGCGAGAAAAATTCGCGAGCGGTGGCCAGCGACTCCTCAAACTTTGTGGAGGTGGCCGCAATCACCTTCTGTGCCAACAGCTGATAGAAATGCTCCTCGTTGCGCACGTTGAACAAGTCGATGTGACACACTCTCAAGCTCGGGTCGCTCTCCATGGCCAGTCGTGCGGCACGGTTCACAAGTGAACTTTTGCCCCAGCGGCGCGGCGAAATGATGATGGTGTTGATCAGCGACGTGAAGTTTTGCACCAGCGTGGCGGTTTCGTGTTCGCGGTCGGTGAAGTTTTTGTCGGTGGCAATTTTGCCAAATACGAATGGTGTCTCCATATCTCGGTAGGGTTTGTCGCTGCAAATTTACTACAAAAAATGTAATTACAAAAATTGTAAATACAAAAAATGTAGATTTTTTTATTTTGGCGGTTGCGGAAAAAGTGGTATATTTGCCGTGAACTAACCCATTAAATCATTATGCCTCGAATAATTGCAATGCTGATGATGGCGGCGGCAGCCACCTGCAGCGCCACCACCGTGACCTATCTCAACTATGCCACGGGCGACACCATCCAAGGCGACTCCGCAGACTCCGCCTTTGCCCCGACCCTCAGCGTCAACTCCGACTCCGAGGGGATGACCATCCGGTGGGCCATACCCTACGCTATACTCACCGACTCGCCCACCGAGGAGGGGTGCGTGCGCTGGATGATTCCCGGCATGTCGCTCAACATGCTCCAATCCACCCCGGAAGTGCCCACCTACACCGAACTCTACGACCTCCCTTCGGGCATGAAGAGCGTCACTTTCGAAGTGACCGATGCGGAATACGTGGACTTCAGCGGCTATCGTCTGGCGGCACCCCCTTCGGCCGTGTCCGACAACTCCACCGGCGAAATCCCCTACTATCCCATCACGGCCTACGAAGGGTGGTATCCCACGCAAACCTACTCATACAACGACCGCAACTTTGCCTATCGCGGACAATATAAAGTGCAGGTGACCACCAACCCCGTGCAATATGACTACGAACATCAGACGGTGCGCGCCTACACCTCGCTGACCTTCCGCCTCACCTACCATGAATATAAGTCGGAAATTCAGGAAGTTACGGCCAACTCTCCCGCCGCGGAATACTTCACCATCGACGGCCGCAAAATCTCGGCAGTCCGCCCCTCGGGCCTGCTGATTGAGCGCCGCGCCGACGGCACTTCCGCAAAAATTTTTCTCAAATAGAAAGTTTATGCCGAAAAGTTTTGGACAAGTGAGATAAGTTGACTAAATTTGCGCACTGACCAACCATATCACATACGTAATTTTAACCATATAACACAAGACCAAAACAGACCTTGGAAAAACTAACATATATTGAATTGCCCGAGCGGCATCAGTCACGACCCCTGCCATTCTATCTCGCCATGGAAGAATACGTGGCTCAAACCATGCCTCAGGTGAAGGCTTTCTTCATGTGGCAGGTGAGTCCCACCGTGATTTTCGGACGCAACCAGGTGATTCACAACGAAGTCAATACTGCTTATTGCACCGAGCATGGCATCGCCTTCTATCGCCGCAAGAGCGGCGGCGGCGCCGTGTTTGCCAATGCCGACAACGTGATGCTCAGCGTCATCCTTCCCGGCGACTCCGTGGTTGACCTCTTTGCCGACTACAGTTCCGCCGTGGCGCAGATGCTCTGTTCGCTGGGCGTGGAGGCCGAAGCCTCCGGACGCAACGACGTCACCATCGGTGGCCGAAAGGTGTCGGGCGGTGCCTTCTATCGTCTTCCCGCCAACAACATCATGCACAGCACCATGCTGCTGAGCACCGACCTCGAAGCGATGACAGCCGCTCTGACCCCCTCGCGCCAGAAACTCACCGCCAAAGGCGTTGCTTCCGTGCGCTCGCGCATCACCACTCTGCGCGAACATCTGCCCAACCTCACCGCCGACGAGTTTATCGCCCATGCCCGACGTCAGCTCTGTGGCGACAAGGTGGTGCACCTCACTGCCGCTGACGTTGCCGCCATTGAGCGCATAGCCGAACCATATTTTGCCCATAGCTGGATCTACGGCAGCAAATCGGCCGCCAAGCCCCAGCGCATCGACGGCGTGGGCGAATTCAACGTCAACTATTCGCTCATCGACAACGCCATGCACCAAGTGTGCCTGCTGGGCGACTTCTTCTCGCCCTGCGGCGACATCGCCCCACTGGAAAACGCCCTCGAAGGTGTGGAGCCCACGCCTCAGGCCATCGACGCCGCCCTCAGCGGCATCAATCCCGGCGACTATATTGCCGGACTCACTGCAAATCAACTTAAATCCCTTTTAATACCTTCACCAGACAATGAGTGACGAAAAGAAAACGTGCCTCTACGACCACCATGTGGCCCTGGGCGCAAAGATGAGTCCTTTCGGGGGCTTCGAAATGCCGATTCAATATGCCGGCATAGTGGAAGAACATAATGCCGTGCGCCATCACTGCGGCGTGTTCGACGTTTCCCACATGGGCGAAGTGCTCGTCAGCGGGCCCGATGCCGAAAAGTTTGTCAACCACATCTTCACCAACGACGTGACCCCCGGCCAAAGCGGCCAGTGCTTCTACGGCATGATGCTCAACGAGCAGGGTGGGGTGGTAGACGACCTGCTTGTGTATAAGTATGGTCCCGAAAAATATTTCCTCGTAATCAACGCCGCCAACATCGACAAGGATGTGGCCTGGATTCGCTCTCACGCTCACCCCTTCGACGTGGAGATTGAGCATCAGAGCGACATCTACGGCGAATTGGCCATCCAGGGCCCCGAGGCAGAGAATGTTTTGGCCGAGGTGCTCCACATCGACGCCGCCGACCTGCTCTTCTATCATTTCCGCGAATTGACCTACGACGGCGAAAACGTGATTCTCAGTCGCACGGGCTACACCGGCGAAGACGGCTTTGAAATCTACGCATCCCACAAGGTGACCATCGCCGTGTGGGAGCGCCTGCTCGCCTCCGGCCGCGTGGCTCCCTGCGGTCTGGGTTGCCGCGACACTCTGCGCTTCGAAGTGGCCCTGCCCCTCTATGGCGACGAACTCGCCGACGACATCTCACCGCTGGAAGCCGGACTGGGCATCTTCGTGAAACTCGACAAACCGGAGTTCATCGGTCGCGAAGCCACAGCCCGACTCAAAGAGCAGGGCGTGCAGCGCAAAATCGTGGGCATCGAACTGCTCGACCGCGCCATTCCGCGCCACGGCTATGAAGTGCTCGACTCGGAAGGCAACGTCGTTGGCCACGTCACCACCGGCTATCACGCCATCTCCGTCGACAAGAGTATCGCCCTGGCCATGGTGGACATCCGCTGCGCCGCTTTGGGCACCCCAGTGAAGGTGCGCATCCGCCGCAAGGAGTTCGACGCCGTGGTGGTGAAAAAGAAATTCTACGATAAAAACTACAAAAAATAATCACCCTTAATACCCCCTCTCAGAAATTATGAGCAAGACCTATTATTCACGTTCTCACGAGTATATCACAGTGGATGGCAACGTTGGCACCATCGGCATCTCCGACTTCGCCCAACACGCCCTGGGCAACATCGTCTACGTGGACATGCCCGAAGTTGACGACGAAGTTGCCGCCGGCGAAGACTTCGGCGCAGTGGAAAGCGTCAAGGCCGCCAGCGACCTGATCTCCCCCGTGAGCGGCACGGTTGTGGCCGTAAATGACGCTCTGGCTGACGAACCCGGTCTCATCAACAAGGATGCCGAAGGCACCTGGATCATCAAGGTGGAACTGAGCAACCCCGACGAACTCGCCGACCTGCTCGACCGCACCGCCTACGACGCTCTCTGCGCCGAGGAGGCTGACTAAATCGCCCGAACGCCATGGAATTGTCACAACACCACTATCTTCCCCACACCCCCGCCGACGTCGAGTCTATGCTCCGACGTTGCGGCGTGGAGAAGATCGACGACCTCTATAGCGACGTCGATCCCGCCCTGCGCCTGAAACACCCCTATCTGGTGCCGGAGGCACTGAGCGACCCCGAACTCACACGCTATTTCAGCGGTCTCGACTCGCTGAACCAGCCCCTAGACTGCTGCGCCGGCGCGGGCTACTACGACCACCACACCCCGGCCGTGATTCCCGCCCTGCTGAGTCGCTCGGAATTCTATACCGCCTATACCCCCTATCAGCCTGAAATCTCGCAAGGCACCCTGCAATATATCTTCGAATTTCAGAGCATCATGACCATGCTCACCGACATGGACGTGAGCAATGCCTCAATGTATGACGGTGCCACCGCCACGGCCGAAGCTATGATGATGGCCGTCCATGCCGCCCGCAAGAAGCAGCGCGTGCTCATCTCCGAGGCTGTTTCCGAGGCCGTGCGCCGCGTGGTGGCCACCTATGCCCGCTATCACGACATCACCCTCGACGTGATTCCCGAGCAGGATGGCGTCTCCTCGCTCGACGCCGCCAAGGCGATGCTCGCCGAAGGCAACGTGGCCGGCGTGATTGTCAGCGCCCCAAACTGCCACGGCATCATCGAAGACTTCACCGGCTGGGCAGATGCCTGCCACGGCGCCAAGGCTCTGCTGATTATGAACTGCCCGGCCATCACTCTGGCCGCAATCCGCACCCCCGGCGAATGGGGCGCCGACATAGCTTGCGGCGACGCCCAGTCGATGGGTATGCCGCTGAACTTCGGCGGCCCCTATTTGGGCTATATGTGTTGCCGCAAGGAGCTGATGCGCAAACTCCCCGGCCGAATCGTGGGCGCCACCACCGACGCTCGCGGTCAGCGCGCCTTTGTGCTCACTCTGCAAGCCCGCGAACAGCACATTCGCCGCGAAAAGGCCACGTCGAACATCTGCTCCAACCAAGGCCTCATGGCCCTGCACACCGCCATCTACGCCTCGCTGCTCGGTGCCGACGGTCTGCGCCAAGTAAACCTCATCGGCGCACAGTTGGCTCACCATTTTGCCTCACGCATCGGCGAGGTCAACGGCGTGGAACTTTGCTATCCCAATGCTCCGTTCCTCAACGAATTGGAACTGCGCTTCACCGCTCCGGTTGACCTTGACGCCATCATTGAGCAGTTTGCCGAAATCGGCATCCTCGCCGGTGTGAAAACCGCCGCCGACCGCCTGCTCGTGGCCTTCACCGAAAAGTCTACCCTTCAGCTGGTTGACGAATATGTTGAACAACTAAAAGAGTCGCTCAAATGAATACGAAACTTTACGACAAACTGATTTTCGAGCTTTCTCACCCCGGACGCCGCGGCTATTCGCTGCCTAAGGCCCCGCTGGGCAACGAGCAGACTCTCGACAGCTATATCCCTCAGCACCTTCTGCGCCAATCGGCCCTGCCTCTGCCTGAAGTGGATGAGCCCACGGTGGTGCGCCACTACACCAACTCCTCGACCAACAACTTCGGCGTGGACACCGGATTCTACCCCCTGGGCTCCTGCACCATGAAGTATAATCCGAAAATCAACGAGCAACTCGCCGCCACATCCAACGTGGCAGCACTCCACCCATTGCAGCCCGCCGACACCGTGCAAGGCGCACTCCACATCTACTATGCCCTGCAAAACCTGCTGTGTGAACTCGGCGGCATGTCGGAATTCACGCTCAACCCCTTTGCCGGCGCCCACGGCGAACTAACCGGACTGATGGTGATTCGCGCCTATTTCGCCGACCGTGGCGAAACGGCCCGTCGCACCGTGCTCGTGCCCGACTCTGCGCATGGCACAAACCCAGCCAGTGCCGCAGTTTCCGGCTATAGCATCGTGGAGGTGAAGAGCCTGCCCGACGGCACCATCGACATCGACGACCTCGCCTCGAAGTTGACCCCCGAAGTGGCCGCGCTGATGATGACCAACCCCAACACCACCGGCATGTTTGAACGCAACATCCCCACGATTGCCCGCATGGTGCACGACAACGGTTCGCTGCTCTACTACGACGGCGCCAACCTCAACCCGATGCTTGGCGTGTGTCGTCCCGGCGACATGGGTTTCGACGTGATGCACATCAACCTCCACAAGACCTTCTCAACGCCTCACGGCGGTGGTGGCCCCGGTGCCGGCCCCGTGGGTGTGCGCAAGGGTCTGGAGGAGTTCCTCCCGTCGCCGCGTGTGGTGGAGACCCCCGAAGGCTCTCTCGAGGTGAAGACCGACTGCCCCAAGGCGCTCGGCAGCATCTCCTCGTGGCTGGGCAATTTCAGCGTGTTTATCAAGGCTTTGGCCTATATCCTTTCGCTCGGTTCGAAGGGGCTGATGACCGTAGGCCCGCTGGCCACTCTCAATGCCAACTACATCATGCACTCGCTCTGCGACCTCTATGAACTTCCCATTCCCGGCCCGTGCAAGCATGAGTTTGTGTTCAACGGCTTGAAGGACAAGTCCACCGGCGTGACCACCCTCAACGTGGCCAAGCGACTGCTCGACCTCGGTTTCCACGCTCCCACCATCTACTTCCCGCTGCTCTTCCACGAAGCCCTGATGATTGAGCCCACCGAAACCGAAAGTTGCGAGACCCTCGACCAATTCATCGCCGCCATGCGTCAGATTGCCTCTGAGGCCGCCACCGACCCCGAACTGGTGAAGAGTGCACCTCACTGCACACCGCTGTCGCACGCCGACGACACTCAGGCCGCCCTCAATCCCATTGTCAAATTTCAAGATCTGCCGCAAGCCTGATGCAACAGTTTGACGTGATTATCATCGGCGTTGGCCCCGGCGGCATGGATGCCGCCAAATGTGCCATCGCCCAAGGCCGCAACACCCTGCTGGTGGAGCGCGACCTGCTCGGCGGCACCTGTCTCAACCGCGGTTGCATCCCCACGAAGGCGCTCTGCCACTGGGCAGACCTGGTGCGCGAAGTGCCCGGCGCCGTGACTTGGGCTGCCGCCCAAGAGCGCAAAAATGCCGTGGTGGAGCAGTTGCGCTCCAATGTGGAGACGGCCATGCAGAAGGCCACGATTGTGCGCGGTGAGGCCCGCTTTGTCGACGCCCACACCATAGCCGTGGGCGAGGAGCAATTCACTGCCCCGCAGATTGTTGTGGCCACCGGTTCTCGCCCTGCCGCTCTGCCAATTCCCGGCGCCGAAACGGCCCTCACCAGCGACGACATCCTCGCGCTGGAGTCGCTGCCGCAGAGCATCTGCGTGATTGGCGGCGGCGTGATAGGCATCGAATTGGCCTGCATACTCCACGACTTCGGCGTTGCCGTCACCGTGGTGGAATATTGCAAAGAGATACTCCCCAACTTCGACCGCGAAGTGGCCAAACGTCTGCGCACCGCCCTGACGCGCCGCGGCATCACCATTGTCACCTCCGCACAGGTCACAGCCATTGCCGACTCCGGTCGCCGCGTCATCTATCAAGCCAAAGGACGCGAAGCCGAAGTTGAGGCCGAGTGCACGCTCATGGCCGTGGGCCGTCGTGCCGTGGTGCCCGAAGGCCTCGAGGCCGTTGGCGTCAAGCTCCACCGCGGCGCCATTGAGGTAGACCCCGCCACGATGCAAACTGCCGTGGAAGGCATCTATGCCATAGGCGACGCCAATGCCCTGACCATGTTGGCCCACGTGGCCTCGGCGCAAGCCAAACGCGTGTTTGGCGGCGATGTCCGTCTCGACGTGGTGCCTGCCGCAGTGTTCTCCTCGCCGGAGTGCAGCATGGTGGGCCTCACCGAAGAACAGTGTGCCGAGCGCGGCCTCAACTTCAAAGTGGCCAAGGCAATGTTTCGCAGCAACGGCAAGGCCCTGAGCATGGAGCAGCCCGACGGCTTGGTGAAACTCATCATCGATGCCGACTCTCGCACCCTGCTGGGCGCCCACATCTGCGGAGCTCATGCCGCCGACCTCATCCAGGAGTTGGCCCTCTGCATCTCCGCCAACCTCACCATTGATGCACTGACGCGCACCATCCACGCCCATCCCACGTTGGGCGAAGTGGTTCTCGCCGCCGCATCATCCCTCTAACTCAGACCATATTAAGTCATTATTCTGTTTGCTGCAGCGTCTCGCCCTTCAACCCCGGCGAGGCGCTGCTTTTTTGCGAACATTTTTGTCAGCGCCGGCGTTATCACGGAAAACTAACCAAACAGCCACCGATATGCCACACATCGACATTAAATGCTATCCCAAGCACCTGACCGAAAAGGAGTTTTCCGACTTCATCTCGCGCCTCACCGCCCTGGCCGTAGAGTGCCTCAAAGCCTCGCCCTCCGACGTCTCCATCGACTACACCGAAGTGTCGCCCGAGCGCTGGAAGGCCGACGTCTACGACCCACTCATCGCCGCCCGCCTCACCCACCTGGCCAAGCGCCCCGGCTACTCCCTCTGACAATTAGTTGATTATTCAAAAAAAAATTGTAACTTTGCAGCAAATAAAAGAAAGGACAATATATGGCACGCCCAATCAGAGAAACGCCGATTCTATTCGGTCAAGCTGCACGCGACTTTGAGGAACGCATGATGAATCCTCAAAAGGAGTCTCCCAAAGAGCGTGAGCGCCGTCTGCGCAACTATCAGGCCGCGCTAAAGATGCTTGTGAATTGATGCATACTAATTCTGCTGTAAATCAAGCGGATGCGATGCCTCGGAGAGGCTGGTTATCCTAAAACCCC
>CAZJWM010000081.1:0-9827 GCA_964549975.1 uncultured Bacteroides sp.
ACTAACACATTTTTCACATACCTAAACTTCCTACAAAATGAAAAAACTACTACTCTTTCTCGCCTTTATAATGGGCTTGCAGGGCGGTGCAAAAGCCTCGGTTTACGTTCAGGTCACAGATATTTCTGACATCACGGACGGCAAATATCTGATGGTTGCGTACCACCCCAGTTGGACTGACCCAAATCACATTATCTACCTCACAAGCAGCAACACAATTCAAGGAGTCGCCATTTCTGATATTACAACTGACGGCATAACATCAGCGGGCATTTCAGAAAGTCAAGCTGTTTGGACTCTCGCGGCTCAATCGTCTGCAACGACGTGCCCGTATCACACAAGCTACACAGTGTTCAACGCCAACGTGAATGGAGCATTTTTCCAAGGACATACATCATCAGCCTCTACAACGGGCACAGAGGATGCCGCTTTGTTCCACTTTACGCCTCTCACCGGAACTTATGCCGGTTATTTCAACATCCACTATAATTTAAGCAGTTCAACAAAGTATGCTTGGTCTATTAATAGTGCCAACGCAATAGGCTGGGGAACAAAAAATGATGCAACCACAATAGATCTGTACTCTGACTACACATGGCTTGTTGGTGTCTACAAACAGATGAGCGATGAGGATGCTTTTGCCGCTTACAAAGCCAATTCCGTCACCTCACTTGAAAATTATCAACAAAACTATAGCCAAGTTGATCTTTCAAGTTACATAACAGAAGCTACGGAACTTCAATTTTCTAACACATACGCTGAGTCATGCTCCGCATCTGACGCCATAACAGAGAAAGCATACAAGGCTATAGCCGATTTTTATTCGCCCAAATACACCGGTGCATATGTCACAATACAAGCACGAGGAAATAAATGCTATCTGAAGAATGACGGAACAAATGTTACCAATGATGCCACAAAAGACCCATATGCCATATGGAAAATTGTAGACTCAACGTGGAATAATGGTCATTTTGAAATAAAGCTCTACTCTCCAACATATCAGACATATCTCGGCTCATTAGACTCGTTTGCAACTAACACCGTGATACCCGTGACATCCAGCGAGAACGACGCCGTGGCTTACGGAGCACTTCCTGCTCCTACAAATGGATATTTTGCATTGTCAACCACCAAATTCTCTACTAGCACCAATTGCATCCACATTAACAACGGTGTGCAGTCTATAACTGGTAAATCTTGCTATTGGAGCTATGAACAGTCTGATAACTCTCAGTGGTCAATTACATTGATTAGCGATGACGAAGTCCGTCAGATGCTTAAAGACGATGTTGCGTCATTTGACGGTGGACTCAATCACTACACTTCTTCTATAGACGTTAGTGAATATAACAATGCAATGGAATCCGCAGCCGAAGATGAGAGCAAAGGAATTGAGGATTTGTGCCAAGTATATCACACCAATCACGCTGCCGCCCATAGCGGTACCTCTACATTAGTAATGCCTCAATCAGGTCGCTATCTGCGCATATACACTGCCCCGGGTTGGTGCGCAGCAAACTCGTGGTCTACTACGCCATATCTATCGAGCACAAACTATGATGATACTCATGCAAAGTATGTGACCGACAAGGATGAGACCACCATCATGTATTACACCGGCGAACGTTTGCTCGCTTATGCCACCGGCCGTTACGCTAAGGGCTCAACAATGCTATACTTTACCACTGACACAGAAGGTGCATCAGCAAACTCTGGTGTCACTGTAGCCTTTGAAGAGGGTAGCAATGAGTCGGGCACATATTTCGTCCACTATGCCGGTGCCACTCGCTATATGTACACAGGTACAGACCTCTACACCAATGGTGGTTCGAGCACAGATGCCTCCGGCGGCTACAACTTCCAGCTGGAATATGTTGACGAACTGCCTGTGACCATCGGTGAAAATGGCTCGGCTACATTCTGTGTACCCGTTCCGGTTAAGATTCCCGAAAACAGTGATTGCGCTTTCTTCACCGCAAAACTGTCAGGCACAGACATTGTTATTACCCCCGTCAATGCCGGTGATGAACTTGCCGCTCAAACTCCAATCTTCATAAGTGCTGCAGCCGGTACAAAAATCAACATGCCCGTTGAATACGACTATGAAGGCAACAACACTTCGTCCGGCACCGGTGCATCATTCTACGCTAACGAAGCTTGGCAATCATATATCGCTCAGGATGGCTATGTGACATACATCCCGTCTGCACTGCCCACCGAGAGCACAGAAACTGAGTCATCTCAATCTTCAGCCGCTCCCGCTATCCTTCGCGCGGCCACGAGTGACAGCTCATCGAAAGTGGCCTTTGCACAAGCAACTGACACTGACGCACTGCCTGTAAACGTGCCCATCCTTAACGTCGACAAATCTACTCTCGGAGTAAATGAAGCAGTAGAGTCGTTCACCATCGACCTTGGCATAACCGAGGAAGATACCTTCTCGCTTGTCAGCGTGGTGACCTCCATTGAGGAGATCAACGCAGATGCAGCAGCCGAGCAGCAGATTTACGACCTGCAAGGCCGCCGCGTCAACGGCAACCCCACCCATGGAATTTTCATATTTGGAAACAAGATTCGTAGAATCTGAAATAATTGAGTGTATTAACAATCGCCCGCACCGACGTCGACGTGAGTCGCCCCGGTGCGGCGTTTTTTTTGTTAGTGTTTGCAAAAATCAAATAAAAGGCGTAAATTTGGGGTGCTAATTGATTAACCCATGGAGGAATCTGCAGAAAAACCGGCCGAACAGACGGCCCCGACACAGTCAACACAGAAGCGACGCAGCCCGCTGCGCCGCGCATGGCGCGTGACGTGGATTGCGTTGGCGTCGTTGCTGCTGTTGGTGGTGGCTCTGGTGGGTTCTCTGTATATTCCGGGCGTGCTCAACGCCGTGGCCGGGTGGGTGCTCCCCTCGGTTGAGGAGTCAACGGGTATGCACATTGAGGTGGGCGACTTGCGCCTGCGTTTCCCCTTGCGTCTGAGCGTGAGCGACGCCCTGGTCACCACGCCCACGGTGGAGGGCGACACCATGCTCACGTTGCACCGGGCCGACGCCACAGTGCGCCTGTTGCCGCTGCTGCGCGGACGCGTGAAGGTGAGCAAATTGACGGCCGAAAGCGGCATGTATCAGATGGGCGGACGCGATTCGCTCTACGTGCGCGCCGAGTTAGACACCGTGGCCATCGGCCCGGTCGTTGCCCCCTTCGATTTCTCCAAGATTGACATTGACGACGCCCGACTTCACGGCGCCAACGTCACCCTGGTGATGGGCGACAGCACATCCACCACGCCGCCCGACACCACCGCCACCACGCCGATGCTCCTGACCCTGCGCCACGCCTCCTTGGAAGACGTGCGCTTCAGCATGCTGATGAGCAACGGCGCCGGAGCCACCGACACCATCGGCGCCGCAATCGACACGTATACGCTCAACGACGGGCAAGTGCTCGTGGCCGACACCATCGACCTGCGTGCCCGCGCCATGGCCCTGCGCGCATCCTCCGCCATCTACGGTCTGCAGGGCGCCGTACCCGAACCCGGTCTCGACATGAATTCGCTGCAAGTGAGCGAAATAGAGATCGACTTAGACTCACTGCAAATGCACGGCACGGCCATGACCGTGCCGCTGCGCCGTCTGCACTGCCGCGAGCGCTCCGGGCTGAAGCTCGACGCCTCGGGCACCATGGTGATGGACTCCACGCAAGTGGAAGCGCGCAATTTCAAACTGCTCACCACCTATTCCACCATACACGGCGACGCCCTGATGGGCCTCGACTCCATAGCCGAGCGCTGCCCCGTGAAACTCAACCTATGGGCCGACGTGGCCACCGAAGACGTGGCCATGGCCATGCCCTCGCTGAGTGTGCCGCTGAAGGCTCTGCCGCGGCAGGTGCCGTTGCGTCTGCGTGCCAAACTCCACGGCACCCTCGCCGACCTGCAAATCGACTCGCTCGGCGCCTCGATGCAGCGCGTGTTCTCCCTGTTTGGCACCGGCTACGTGCGCGACTACACCGACCCGCAGAAGATGGTGGCCAACGTGGATATGACCGGCTCCATCGCCAACTCCGCGCCTCTCGACCCCTACGTCAAAGATCTCGGCGTGAAGATTCCCCCGCTCACGCTCAAAGCCAAAGCCTCGGCCCTGCGCGGCAACTATGCCGCCGACATCCGCGGCACCACCGGCAGCGGCCGATTGGCCCTAAACGGCAAATATGGCGGCCGTGCGCCCAACTATGAGGCGTCGGTCGACCTCGACTCCTTCCCCATCAACGCCTTCATGCCCGACCTGGGCCTCGGCGCCGTCACCGCCTCGCTCCGCGCCGACGGCAGCGGTCTGGACTACCGTTCGCCCTCAACCAAGGTGAACCTCTCCATGCTGCTGAGCCGCCTCAATCTGGCCGGTCGCGACCCCCTGACCGACATCTCCGTCGACGCCGACTACGCCCAAAATCGCCTCAATGCGCAGCTCCACTCCGGAGTGGCCGCCGCCGACCTCGACGCCACCCTCTCGGCCATGCTCACCCGCCGCGAAACGACGTGGGACCTCGACGCCTCGGTGCGCACCCTCGACCTCAACCTGCTGGCCCTGACCGACAGCATGATGAACGGCTCCTTCGACATCGCCTCCTCGGGCCGCATAGTGGGCAACGCCGACTCCATCGTGGCCACCGCCGCAGTGCGCAACCTCAACTGGATTCAAAACGGCTCACTGCTGATGACCCCCGAACTCACAGTGGACTTCACCGCCGACCCCTCGCAAACCGACGCCACGCTGACCAACAGCGACCTGCAGATGCACTTCAACTCGCCAACGCCGCTGAATCCGCTAATCGACCGCTTCAGCCGCGGCGCCGACATGCTCATGAGCTATCTGGACAAGCGGATGATGCTGGCCGACACCCTCCAACGCGAACTGCCGCAATTCACCCTCGACCTCTCCGCCGGCACCAACAACTTGGTGAGCTCCTTTGCCGCACAACAGGCCCTGAAATTCCAATCGCTCACCATGAGTCTGGCCAACGACAGCGTGATCCACGGCGACGCCCGTCTGCTCAACACATTCTACGGCGCCGACATAGCCATCGACACCCTGAAAATGGACATCGGCCAACGCGGCGACGCCATCACCCTCCACGCCTATATGGACAACCGCCCCGGCACATTCGACGAGTTTGCCCACGTGAGCCTCAAGGGCGGCATGGCCCGCAACAAGGCGCTATTCTACATTGAGCAGCGCAACATCCAAGATGAAACAGGCTACAAACTCGGCGTGAACTTCACAGTGAACGACCCCGAAATCACCGTCTCGTTCACCCCGCTCGACCCGATTATTGCCTACAAGAAATGGACCTTCAACGAAGGCAACTTCGTGACCGTCAACCCCAAGACGCTCCACATCGACGCCAACCTCGACGCCGACGGCGAAATGGGCTCATGCATTGAAATTCTCTCCAACCACCATCACGAGCACCACACCGACGGCGACGAAGAATCGGCGGAACACATTGAGCACACCGAAGCCGGCAACTCCCTGGCCATCAAAGTGCACAACTTCATCATTGAAGACTGGCTGCAACTCAACCCCTTCTCGCCCGACATCACCGGCGTGATCTCAGCCGACGTCAACCTCAACTACACCGACAACGACGTGAGCGGCAACGGCACCGTCAACCTCCGCGACATCACCTACGGCAAAGAGCGCGTGGGCGACTTCGACCTGGGCCTCGACCTGGCCACCAACCGCAGTGGGGTGGTCAACGCCGACGTCTCCCTGATGGTCAACGGCGTGAAAACCATCACCGCCACCGGCGCCCTGAACGACTCAACCAAGGCCTCGCCATTCCTGCTCGACTTCTCGATGATTCGCCTGCCCCTGCAGGTGATCAACCCCTTCCTGCCACAAGGCATGGCCAAACTCTCCGGCATGCTCAACGGCAAAATGGAGATTTCCGGCACCATCACTGAACCGATTTTCAACGGCTACATCAACTTCGACTCCGCCGCCGTGGAAGTGCAGATGATCGGCTCAAGCTTCAGCATGTCGGAAGAGAAAGTGCCCGTAGACAGCAACCTGATTCACTTCAACAACTACACCATCCACGGTTCCAACGAAAATCCGCTCTACATCAACGGTCTCGTGGACATGCGCCGCATTGCCGAGCCCGCCATCGACCTGACGATGAAGGCCCGCAACATGCAGGTGGTCAACTCCAAGAAGCGCAAAGGCGTTGACGTCTACGGCAAAGCATTCATCGACCTCGACGCCAGCTACAAGGCCCAGGGCAACCTCACGCGCATCAATGCCGACCTCAACGTCTTGCCCCAAACCGACGTCTACTATATTGTGGGCACCACCACATCCGAAATCGGTCTGCAAAACACCGGCGACGTGGTGCGCTTCGTCAACTTCAGCGACACCTCCGCCGTGGCCCAAGCCGACACCATCTACGACGACTCCTACGTGATGTTGGTCACCGCCACGCTCAACGTCATGCAAGGCTCCACCGTCACCGTTGACCTCAGCTCCGACGGCAAAAACCGCGCCCAAATCCAAGGCGACGGCATACTGAACTACTCCATGAGCCCGTCTACCCCCGACGGCCGCCTCACCGGCCGCTTCACCATCAACAACGGCTTTGCTCGCTATTCGCTGCCCATCGTCTCCGAAAAGAAATTTGACTTCACCCCCGGCAGCTACGTGGCCTTCAACGGCGAACTGCTCAACCCGCAGCTCAACATCGAAGCCGTCGACGAAGTGAAAGCCAACGTCACCCGCGAAGGCGAAAACTCCCGAATGGTGAACTTCGACGTGTCGGTCAACGTGGGCGGCACCCTCGAAAACATGAGCGTGGACTTCGACATGAGCACCGACGACGATGCCACAGTGCAAAACGAGCTCCTTTCGATGAGCGCCGAGCAGCGCGCCAACCAGGCCATGAACCTGCTGCTCTACGGCGTCTACTCCGGCTCATCCTCCTCGGCCACCGCCAACCTCTCGGGCAACGCCCTCTATTCGTTCCTCACCTCGCAAATCAACAGCTGGGCCGCCAACTCCATCAAGGGCGTGGACCTCAGCTTTGGCATGGACCAATATAGCAGCACGCGCGACGGCCAAACCTCCACGGCCACGAGCTACAGCTACAAAGTGTCGAAATCGCTCTTCAACAACCGATTCAAAATCGTGGTGGGCGGCAACTACTCCACCGACGCCTCCTCCGACGAAAACTTCTCGCAAAACCTCGTCAGCGACGTGTCGTTTGAATATCTGCTCAACGACGCCGGCTCGATGTATGTGCGCCTGTTCCGCCACACCGGCTACGAGAGCGTGCTCGAAGGCGAAATCACCCAAACCGGCGCCGGCTTCGTGCTCAAACGCAAGCTGCGCACCCTCTCCGACATTTTCCGATTCAACAACTCCACAGGCCGATGAAACTCCGACTCTCTAACATATTGACCCTGATAGCGGCCGTGGTGATGCTCTCGGCCTGCTCCACCACCTCGCGCATAGCCTCCGACGAGCAGCTCTACGACGGCATCAAATCGCTGAAAATCATCCCCGAAGAGGGGCAGAAAGTGCCCGCCGGCATGGCCGACGAAATCACCGAAGCCGTGGCCGTCACCCCCAACAACCCCTACCCATTCACCAACATCCGCTCATTCCTGCCCATTGGTCTGTGGGTCTACAACCACTGGTATAAATACGACAAGGGCCTCAAACACTGGCTCTACGACAAACTCGCCACCGACCCCGTGCTCATCAGCGACGTGCGCCCCGACCTGCGCACCAAGATGATCGACGAAATCCTCGACAACAACGGATATTTCCGCGCCACCACCGACTACACCCTCACCTCGGGCCGCAACAAAAAAATCGCCGCCGTGACCTACACCGTCAACGCCGGCCCGCAATTCCGCTTCAGCTCCGTGGAGCTCCCGCCCGACACGTGTGTGCTCTATCACGTGATCGACTCCGTGGCCTCCACAATCCGCTATCTGCGCCCCGGCCAACGCTACAGCGTGGACTCGCTCATCGACGTGCGCCAAAGAATCAGCGACGTGGTGCGCAACCGCGGTTTCTATTTCTTCAGCCCCGAATACATCGAATATCTGGCCGACACGGTGGCCGTGCCCGGCTCGGTGGCCCTGCGCCTGAACATAGCCGCAAATGCCCCTTCCTATGCCCTCGACCGCTACAAAGTGGGCGACGTGACCCTGCGCCTGAACCGCAACCAAGGGGGCGGCGAACCCGACACCTTCGCCACTCGCCGCGCCACCACCATTCAGATGCGCCCGAGCCGCTTCCGCCGCGGATTGGTCGACGAGTGCGTGGTCTTGCGCAAAGGTCGCAACATCTCGCAACGCGCCATCAACTCCACGCAAACGCGCCTGAGCCGACTGGGCATCTTCTCCGGCATCAACATCCAAATTAAGCCCGACACGCTCAACCGCTCGAGCCGCAACCTCAACGTGGACATCGACTGCACATTCGACTCCCCGCTCGAAGCCAAAATCGAAGCCAACGTGTCGTCGAAATCCAACTCCTATCTCGGCCCGGGCCTCACCTTGGGCCTCACCAACCGCAACATCTTCGGCGGCGGCGAACAGCTCGCCGTGACCCTCACCGGCAGCTATGAATGGCAAACCGGACGCCAACGCAGCTCCGTGTTCAATTCCTACGAAGTGAACCTCCAAGGCTCGCTCTCGTTCCCCCGACTGCTGGCCCCGTCGTTTCTGCCGCGCCTGCGCCGCGACCTCAGCTGGACCCGCATCACGCTCAACGCCGACCTGCTGAATCGCCCCCACTACTTCCGCATGGCGCAATTCAACGCCTCATATAGCTACGACTGGCAGCCCTCGCGCCACTCCACCAACACCTTCACACCGCTGAAATTCACCTACACCAAGCTGCTGAACACCACCGCCGTGTTCGACTCCATCATGGACGCCAACCAGGCCATTGCCCAAAGCTTCATGAGCCAATTCCTGCCGCAGATTCAATACACCTACACCTACGACCGCCAATTCGACTCGCGCAACAAACTCAACTGGACCATCTCCGTGCAAGAAGCCGGCGCAATCTTCTGCGGCATCTGGCGCCTCACCGGCGTGAAAGGCGAGAAGACCATGTTTGGCATCCCCATCTCCCAATTCGTCAAAGCCTCCACGCAGGTGGTCTACGGCCATCGTCTGGGCCACTACGACAGCTGGCTGATGTGGCGCGTGGCCGTGGGTGCCGCCCACGCCTACGGCAACTCCTCGCAGGTGCCCTACAGCGAACAATTCTGGGTGGGCGGTGCCAACTCCGTGCGCGCCTTCACAGTGCGCACCGTAGGCCCCGGCTCCTATCACGACTACAATGCCTCCTCCGGCAACTATTTCGACCAAACCGGCACGTTTAAGTTTGAAGCCAACATGGAATGGCGCTTCCCGCTGGTGGGCCCGCTCTTCGGCGCCCTCTTCGTCGACGCCGGCAACGTGTGGCTCCTCAAAGATGACCCGCAACGCCCCGGCGGCACCCTGCGCGCCTCATCCTTCCTGCGCGACCTGGCACTGGGCACCGGCGCCGGCCTGCGCTTCGACATGGGTATGATTGTGGTGCGCGGCGACCTGGGCATAGGCATCCACGCCCCCTGGGACACCGGCCGCTCCGGCTACTACAACATGACCTCCTTTGGCCGCTCCCTGGCCTTCCACCTCGCCATCGGCTACCCCTTCTAAAAGTTTTTCGCTTTTATTTTGGCTAAAGCGTAAAAAATTATTACCTTTGCGACGAGTTCATCCCTCATTTGAGGCGAAGGAAATCGAAAAACGCAAGCCATAGAAGC
>CAZJWM010000082.1:0-9755 GCA_964549975.1 uncultured Bacteroides sp.
CGGATGAGTGGCGTAGAATCCGAATCGCTTATCTTCAGACATGGTCGAATTAATTGTAGTGGTTTGACAGTTCAAGAATGTTGCAGATGGTAATGGTGGCAGGTTCTTCACCAATTTTGGTGGAGGTGAATTCGATTCGATAGCTATTGTTGACTCTCACCGACTCACGCCCTTTTTTATCGCCCACAAGCACTTCGTAGTTGAGGCTATGCAGACGAAACAGGTCTTCAACAGAATTGGCTGCGCGCAGTGTGTCGATGACACGAATATACTTGCGCACAATTTCGGGTTGAAAGCGATGCTTTTTGTCCTTGGTCGTGCCGCGGTAGTAGAGGTCTTCGAGATAGCTTTGGTCGAAAATGATATCCATTATCTCTTTAGTTTGTTTGCAAAGTTAGTAAAAGTAATTGATGTTCACAAATTTTGCGAACAAAATTCGGGTGGCCGGGATGCAAAAAGCCCGCGGGGCGGTGGGGCTCCGTGGGCTTCATGGACGTTAGGGTAATGTGGGTTTATTTAGCGATTTTGCGAGTGGAGGTGCCTTGGCGCATGATGTAGACGCCATGGGCTGAGGGTTGGCTAAGTTCCATGCCTTGGATATTGAAGTAGCGCACGGGGGCGGCAGCGTCGGCGCCCAGTGTCTCTTGGATGCTGCCCTCTTCTTGGTCGGCAATCTTGGTGAGCTTCACGGGGTCGGAGCTGTAGTTGTAGGCATAGATGCTGTAGGAGTCGTCTTCGGTGTTGTGGTAGATGGCCATGATGGCATCGAAGGTGATGGTGCCGAATTCGCCGATTGAGGCAGCGAAGTGTTCGGCGGCGTTGGTGGCGTCAACGGCCCAAGCGTTATACCATGAGCCGTCGCCTTGGCCGCAGAGGATGTAATACCAGGCGTAGCTTTGCGGGGCGAAGTCGATGGTGATGCCTTCGGGGTCGAATGTGCCGGTGATCGACATGGGGTAGATGGTGCCGTTGTAGTCCACCTTGCCGAAGTTTTCAAAAGTCAGGTCATAGCCGTTGGCGGTGACGGTGACGGTGTCGCCGGCAAATGAGGGCTGAGTCCAGCCGGAGGTGTAGTCAAGCACGCCGCGGTCCCACCATGTGAAGCTCTTGATGACGTATTTGCCCACGAGGTCTTCGATTGAGGCTTCGGTGGCGGGGCCTTCCACAGCGTATTCGCCGCGGCTGAGCACGGGCTGGCTCAGGGTGTAGTCGTAGGGGTAGAAGCAGCCGTTGTTGTAGTAGTCGCCGCACACCACGAGGTTGTCGAAGGTGATGGTGCCATCTTCGGCCACTGTGGCGGTGAAGCCGCCGGCCATCTGCTCTTCGGTGTAGTAGCCGGGGGAGCTCCAGAGGTTATACCAGCCGTCAAACTGACTGCAGATGCTGTAGTAGTCGGCATAGTCTTGAGTGTCAAACTGGATGGTGGAGGTTTCGGCGTCGAAGGTGCCTTCGATGGAGTAGGGGTAGTCCACGCCGTCGTAGGTTTGATAGCCGAAATTGTTGATGGTGACGGTGTTGCCGTCTACGCTGATGGTGGCTTTCACGCCTTCCCAAGAGATGTTGGTGCCGGTGGTGCTGCCAAACACGTAGTAGTCATACCAAGTGCCCTGGGTGAAGGTGTAGTCGCCGGCGAGGTCGTCGGCAGTGATGGCTGCGGCGTTGAAGCCACAGGTTCCCAACAAAGCGGCAATAGCCAAGGAGTAGAGTTTCTTCATACTGTTGTTTTTAAGGTAAATAAATAGGTTTTAGATTCTCTGATGCGCAAATATACAAATATTTCAAAATAATACCAAAGAAAATCTATAATAAAAAATAAAAACTAAAAAGACTCCCCAACTCCCCGACTTTCAATTTTCAATTATCAATTTTCAATTAGCGCTGCTGCGCGCAGCAGCAGAAGCGCTTCCGGGCCGAGGTTGAAGATGAGGTCGAGGATGCTCAGCGAGGGGATGAAGCCGAGTTGGGCCGAGCGCACTTGATAGTAGGGGGGGATGTGGAATTGGGGGATGGGGTCGCAGGTGGGGGCGTCGGCGTAGACCACCGGCGTGGTCAGCCCCAGGGCGTGGCGGATGGCGCCGTCAAAGGCCAGGCATAGGTCGGCGATGGTGGTGAAGCTTTCGGGAGAGGCTATGAGGCTGAGAAATTCGTCGGCGAGAAATTCGAAGTAGGGGGTGCGGCCGTAGGCGCTCTCCAGGGCCACGCGCATCGTTTCCCACCAGCGGCCGTGAAGGCTCACGCGGCATTGGCTCCACGTGGCCCCGTAGGGCTTGGCCACGGGCACGGTCAGTTCCAGCGGGCCGCGCGTGTCGGCAATGACGCAGCGGTGGGCGGCTTTGCAGCGTTTGTCGAAACGTGTGGCCGTGTTGATGACGACGGGCTCGGTGCTTTGAGCGATGGCGGCGTAGTAGTCGGCCGACGGACAGAATCTAATGGGGAGTATCATATGCATTGATAACAAAAGAGGCTATCGCTCCGATGGCTTCGGAGCGACAGCCCTGATGATGTGAGATTGTCGGTGATATTATTTAATCAACACTTTCTTGCCGTCGACGATGTAGATGCCGCGGGTGGCGTTGTCCACGCGGCGACCTTGCAGGTCGAAGATAGCGTCGGAGCGTTTGGCTTCAGTGGAGATTTCCTTGATGGAGGAGGCGTCGCTTTCCACGATTTCGGTGATGGCCACGGCCATTTCGTTGGTCAGAGCGTAGACGAAACCGGTGATGGAGACGGTGGGGCCTTCAGGCAGGGTGACGCCGTAGCGGTTGTAGATGGCCACGGAGCCCTTGTCGTCGTAGATGCTGTCGCCTTCGAGCTTCACGTCTTTGAGGAGCACGTATTTGGCCACGTTGTTGCCATTGATGTCGGCGGTGGTAGCCTCGGTGGGATCTACAGCGGTGCCGGCGGTGGCGGTGCCGAAGGTGTCGTCAACGGGGATGAATTCGGGCATGTTGTTGTAGGTGGAATATTTACCTGCGATGCCGGTGAGTTGGTCGCCGTTGTTGTAGGTGTTGCTCAGAGTGCCGTAAACCAGGGCTGAGGTGGTGCCGTCGGTGATGAAGAGGTCTTTGCCGTTTTGATAAACGGCGGTGACGGTGCCGGTGATCTGAGTGTTGGCGGTGGGTTGATCGTCAATCCAGTCGGTGAGGGTTTCGGTGGTGGGGTAGGTCACGGTTTCTTCGCCTTCAATCCAGGAGTATTTGGTGACGCTCTTCACGCCCATTTGGCCGAAGTATTTTTCGATAGAACCGTAGAGCCAAACTTGCTTGCCAATGTTGTCTTTGTGGTCAACGACGTTGAGGTCGCTGCGCACGTCGCCGGAGGGCAGTTGCACGAATGTAGCTTTGTCGGTGGTGGTGCAAGTGGGATCATCGGCAATGATGATGTTTGAGTCGTAGGTGTAGGTGGTCTCAGCACCGAAGGTAGCGGCGGAGGCGGATGTGCCGTTGGCAGCGCCCACGATGTAAGCCTTCACCCAACCCTTAGTGCCGGATTCGATGCCGCCGGAGAGGATGTCGGTCACGGTGTAGGCCGAGGTCTTGGCTTGGCCGTCGCCGCTGAGGGTAACTTTCACGTTGATGGTGGCGGGAACGAATTGCACGGTCTCGTTGAAGACGGAGATGAAGCCGGTCATATCTTCGATTTCGGCACCTTCCACGAGGCCGGCCACGCCGAGGCTGTTGTAGACGGTGATGGTGTCGGTTGAGGCGGTGCAGGTGATGGTCTTGCCGCTAACGGCGGAGACTTTCCAGTTTTTCAGAGTGACATATTCGCTCTGGTGGTCGGAGGTGAGATATGAAGCGTTGATCACCACGGGCTTCACTTCTTCGCCGGCGGTGGCGGCGCCGAAGGAGTCGGCCACGGGGATGAGCTCAATGAGGTTGTTGTAGTTTTTGGCGGTGCCTACGATGCCGGTGAGTTGGTCGCCGTTTTTGTAGGTGTTGCTCAGCTTGCCGTAGACGTAGGTGAAGGCGCTGCCGTCGGTGATCCACATGTTGGCGCCGCTCTGATAGATGACGCTAACGGCACCGGTGATTTGGGTGTTGGTGGAGGGCTGCTGTTCGAGCCAAGCGCTCAGCGAAGCCACTGTGGGATAGGTCACTGTGGCAGTGGTGTCGGTGGGCTCGGTGGTTGCACCGGCGCCGGTGATGGTGATTTTCGTAGCCTGAGCGTTGTAGCCCACGCCCTTGGCAGCCATCAAACGGTAGATTGTGCCGGCCTTCTGATAAGCTTCGGGGATGGCGAAGGAGAATTCGTAGCTCGTGCTATCGGCCAGGGCGGTTGAGATAGAGTCACCATTGGCGTATAAGGTAAGCTTAGCGCTCTTTGATGCATTCGAGCGGGAGGTGACGGTAATCTTTGTGGCATCAAACGTCATGGCGGGCATGGTGATGAAGCCTTTCACGGTGTCGGCCGTGCTTTTGCCTTTGAGCATGAGATAGCCGTCTTTGGTGTAGGCTAGCACGTTGCGCACAACGAAGTTGCCGCCCAGCGAGTCGATGCTGACAGTGGTCTCCGAGGTGGAGGCCGCGGAGGGGAACTTGGCTATGACGTTTGCGTCGCCGAAGTTAATATTCCACGACGAGTCGGCGTAGCCGGCTGCAACAGCGGCTGCGCACATCATTGAGAGTAAGAGTTTCTTCATAAGCTAATGAATTAGGAATTGTTTTGATGTGCACAAAGTTACAACTCATCTGCGCAAATTGCAAATTTTTTTTCGAAAAAATTCAGCCCCGCTCGGCCGAAGTCGGGTGGGGCTGAAATGTGGAGTTTCGGGTGCTGGGATTATTCCTCGGTGGGCACTGCCAGGGTGCAGCGCGAGAGGTCAACGGCCATCAGTGCGGTGGTCATATTTGAGCCGTAATAGCTGCCGGAACCGGTGAGGGTGCCGTCGTCGTTGAGCGTGAAGACTATGTCTACGCTCTTGGTGCCGTAGTTGCCGTCGCCCACGCTCACGCCTGAGATGGTGAGCGTCGTGCCGTCGAAGGTGTAGGCGGCGTCGGTGGCGCGAATCATGTCATAGTTCATGAATACCACGGCCAGCGAGGCGGTGGAGGCCTCGGCGTTGATGCTCAGGGTGACGTCGGCTTCAGCCGAGGTGCCAAACATGTCCAGGGGGCTTTTGCCCACATAGCTTTCGGCCAGAGTGGGGGTGGCGTCTTGCGGGGCGAGCAGGGTGTTGACTGAGCCGGTGAACACGCAGGCGCTCAGAGAGGTGGTGGCGTAGATGCGGTCGCTCTCGGTGTTGTCGATGTAGAGCGACTTCATGTCGTCGGCCACGTGGAGAATCAGGTTGCTGCGGGTCTGAGTCCAGGAGTTGGCCGTGCCCACGAGGATGCGGGTGATGGTGACGGTGTGCTCCTCGGCGTTGTAGATGTAGCGACCCATGTCGGAGACGGCGGCGGAACCGAGGCCGTCGGCGCGGATCACCACAGAGGCATAGCCTTCGGCTTCGTTGCCCAGCAGGTTGCGGTTGAAGGTGATGGAGATGGAGTTGTTGGTGTTTTCAACGCCGTTTTCGTTGATGCCGGCGGCAGAGTCGAGCGAGTAGACCTCGGCACCGGTCCAGGCGTCGCTCACCACCTCGGAGTAGGTGGAGTGTTCGGTGTCGATCACAAACCAGCGGGCCACGCCCGATTCGGTCAGGGTGACCAATCCGCCCTCAATGATGTAGCTGCACTCCACGCCGTTGAGCCATGCGCGCGAGAAGCCGTCAAGCTTAAGGTCGCCGTCGCCGCCGGTGTAGGTGCCGGCTTCGGCTCCGGCGTTGGTGTAGGTCATTGAGCCGTAGAAGTTGCTCACTTTGCATTTGGGAGCGCCGTCAACGCTGATCACGGCCTCCACGCTCTTGTCTTTGCAACCGATCACGGAGCCATAGTAGAACGTGGCTTCGGCCTCATACATGTTGCTGCCGCGGCCTGTGAGGTAGAAATAGCGTGTGCCCTTGGCGGTGGTGGCCTCAATCACGTGGTCGATGCCATAGTCGTCGGTGGCGTAGGTGAAGCTGAAAGTCGGGTCGGTGCTCACGGCGTAGAGGCGCGTGTCTTCAATGCGGCCGGTGGTGATGTTTTTCACCTCGAGCAGGGTCACGTCGTCGAAGCGGTGAGAGATGATGCCGTAGTGGGTGGAGTGGTCCCAATCTTCGCGCTCGGTGTAGACGTAGGTGGCGCGGTCGAGTGAGTCGTTATAGGTGTAGAGGTTGAGTTCGTCGTAGGCCAGGGAGTCGGTGGTGGTGAAGCGATAGGCGCCGTTGGCCTGCAGGGTGAATGTGGCTGTTTCCTCGGGCTTGATGCTGAAGGTCTTGGCACCGGTGGTCAGGCCCGAGCCGTGATATTCGCCCAGGAAGTTGGCGCCGGCATAGGTGGTGAGTTCCTCCTCTTCGGTGGAGAAGGTGATGGGCTCGTTGGGCATGTAGAATGTGTAGCAAGCGCACCAATAGCTGCTGAGTGAGTCGGGAGTTTCCCACACGAAGCCGCGCTCCTGTGCATAGTCCTTGCCGGTGTATTGGCCGATGATGTGATACGTGCCGGTATATCCGGGGGTGTTTTCCAGCAGGAAGTTGCCCTCACATTCGGGGAAGTTGCCGCGCCAGCCGATGGGCTGCTCGGGGTCGATGGTGCCCAGCCCGTCGGAGAGCGACGAGTTGTTGTAGCAGTCGAGCAGGTTCACGCGATAGTTTTCGGCGTTGTCGATGGTGATGGCAAAGGCCTTGTCGGTCTCTTCGGGGGTGATCTTCATCGAGGGATATTGGTCGATGGAGAGGGTGCGGGTGGTGCCGTCTGTTTGGTTGATGATGATCGACGAGAAACCGTTTTCGGTCGAGCCGTCGCCATAGGTGAGTTCTTTCAGGTCGCTCAGGAGCACCGACACGAAGCTGCCGGCGCGATCCAGGAAGTCCATGCGGGTGTAGCCGGCGGCGAGGGCCGACGAGGCAGCCATGGCAATGGCCATGCCGCCTAAGAGGGTGTTGCGCTTGTTCATCTGCTCAGTGCGATTTTGAAGGTTTTGCCATCGGCGCTGATGATGTAGGCGCCTGAAGTGAGATTGGAGGTGGAGAGGGTGGCGCAGCCTGCGGCGTCGGCCGTGGCGCGGGCCACTTCCATGCCGTTGACGGCCACAATCGACGCTGTGGCGCCGGCTGAGAGGCCGCTCAGAGTGACGCTCTCCTCGTCGAAGGCCAGGGCCGTTGTGCCGGCAGCGAGCTCTTTGATTGAGGCTTCCTGCGAAAATTCCATAGAGCTGACGGTGAGATATTCGGCGGAGAAGACCATCTCTTGGCCCACGTGGAAGTAGACGAACTCGTCGTCGGCGGTGGTGGTCATGCCGCTGGCGAGGTTCACCACTTCAGTGGCGTTGCCGTCGTTGAAGATGATTCTGACGCTGCGATAGGCATCTGCGGCCCACGCGTGAGTGCACATGGCCAGAAGCAGCGCCGTGGCGCCGAGTCGGCCAATGTTTTTCAATGTAGAGTGTAAATTCATTCCTTTAATCAAGTAGTGATGATATTGTGTTTTTTGCGCAGCAAATTTACAAAAAAGAAATGAAAAACGCGCACTTTCCCCGCCCAACGCCCCCAATCAGCCCGCCAACCGAGGCCTCACCCCGACCCTCCCCTGTAGGGAAGGTAGGCCTGTAGTGGCTATCAGCAGGAAGTGTACATATGAAAAAGAGACCCTACTGGATCTCTTTTTCTAAACAAGTATGCGATGCTTGCAATGACTATTTCATCGCATTAATAATCTCATTGATTTTAGCTGCTTCAAACTCAACATCTTTAACCAAAGATGTTATATCAATTGAGGCCTTGGATGAGGTCATGCCTGCATAAACAACAAAGTAGCAAAGAGTATTGTTTAGTGTTGTAATCTGCAATAGAACTGCTGTATTCTGGTCGGGTGAGACAAAGTAGAATTTATCGTCATCAGTGGATATCGGGAAGTATCGTTCAATCAAAAAGTCGGCTATAGTCTCAGCGTTGAGGGATGCTACAGGGATAATACATGAAGAGCTTTTTAGGCGAGAACTATCGAAAGAATAGTAATAATAATCCACCACGCCTTTACCGCTATATAGCACTGCGTCTGAAGAGGATGACAGCTCGCTATATCCACTCATATAAGACTTTACTGATGAGGTTGAAGCTCCCCAATTGAGGTAGGGTTCTTTATAGCTATTAAGCTTTGTTTTAACTGTTACAGAAAACGAGCCAAGTTCGCTGGAGATTGTGGTTGTGCCGGCGCAAAAAGCCGTTACAACATTTCCGGAGACTGTTGCAATAAAGGGGTTGGCGGATTCCCAAGTAGCTGTTTTGCCATTGCTAATAGTGTAGGTGTCCCCATTATACATGGTCTGATTTGAGAATGACGTCTTGGGATCGTCATCATCGCCGCCACAGGCTGACAATGTCAAGCCTATCAGCATGATTAAAAGGTAAAAGATTTTTTTCATAATGTTTGAATTATTGTGTTAAATGAAAAGGTTTGCAAATATACATAAAATCGCTCATATAATAACAAAAAAAATCTAAAATTCTAAAAAAAGCATTGAGATTGGTTCCTCGCAGATTATAATGCGATATTTCGCCGGAGCGGCGCCGGGGGCGCGCCCATGCCACAACGCAAGTTCGATGGCACTATCCGATTTTAAGTTGTGTTTTAGCATGTTTTTTTGAGGCGGATGTTGGATTTTCGAAAAAGTTTTATCACCTTTGCATTAATCAATTGAAGATTAGACTATGGAAGCGTTGAAAAATTTGCCGATTGGCGTACAAGACTTTGAGAGTTTGCGTAATGATGGATATCTTTACGTAGATAAAACCGCGTTATTATATCAGCTTGTAACAACAGGCAGATATTACTTCTTGTCGCGTCCGCGCCGTTTTGGCAAAAGTATGCTTCTGTCGACACTTCACGCTTATTTTTCAGGCAAGAAAGAGCTTTTTGAAGGCCTCGCCATTGAGAAACTCGAAAAGAATTGGACAAAATATCCGGTGCTTCATCTCGATTTAAATCTCATAAAAAAGGGTGATGATAAAGCTCTTGATTCAATCCTCAACGACACTTTGTGTGAATGGGAAGAGCTATATGGCACTCGCGAATCGGAAACCACATTTGCGCTGCGCTTTAAGGGCGTAATTCAACGTGCTTGCCAACAGACAGGACAACGTGTTGTAATTCTTGTGGATGAATATGACAAACCGATTCTTCAAACGATTGACAATGAGTCTCTGCAAGAAGAGTTTCGAGCTACGCTCAAAAACTTCTATGGCGTGCTGAAAAGCGAGGATAAAAATATTCGTTTTGCATTCCTTACAGGCGTCACAAAATTTAGCAAGGTCAGCGTGTTTAGCGACTTGAACAATCTTTATGACATCTCGTTGGATAGACCGTATACTCCAATCTGTGGTATCACAGACGAGGAACTCGACACCGTCTTTGCGCCATATATTGAGCGCTTGGCCTCGGTGATGAACCAATCTTATGATCAAGTGCGCGAAGTGCTTCGCGTGAATTATGACGGCTACCACTTCTGCGAAGATTCAGTTGGAATATACAACCCATTCAGCATCTTATGCACTTTCCAAAGCAATAAAATTAAGAACTATTGGTTTGAAACAGGCACGCCTTCATATTTGGTTTACCTGCTAAAAAAATATCACTGCAAGCTTGAGGATATGGCTTCGCCACAAGTATCCGATAAAGTGTTGAACGGAATACAGTCTCAGTCTTCCGATCCGATTCCCGTGATATACCAAAGCG
>CAZJWM010000083.1:0-9225 GCA_964549975.1 uncultured Bacteroides sp.
TTCTTCAGCGCCTTGGTCTTGATGTCAACCATATTGTCGGCATACCCCTTGGCCTCTTGCGTATTTCCCTCAAATTGACTACCTTTGTCGCCGGAAGCAGACGGAAGAGCAGAAAGGTCAGCTGCCGAAGATTCGTTTGAATTTTGGATGAGGGATGGACCGTCCTCACGTTTGCTTCTTTTCGCAAGCGCCTCCTTGCAAGAGCGCGCAGAAATACAAGAAAGGTGTATGGCAAGAGCGCGGTGGGGCTGCGCAGTGTGACTGTGATATGGATTGACCCATTTGATTAAGTTTATTTAACTTGGCAGTACCTTAAAAATGCCCATGTTGGTTAGTAACTTTGCGGCAACAGCGACACTTTCAACAAACCCACTTAAAAACGTTCAACTATGTTTGGCATAATCGTATTTTTGGCATTGGCGGCCAACACGCTCGGCGACCTAATCAGCCCGCGCCGTCGCCACTAATCCCACCGCAATAATTTTTCCGCCACAAAGTTAGACATTTCAGAAAAAAACCACTAACTTTGTGGCTATTACATCTCAACCCTCTCATTCATTGCATAAACAGCCAATAAATCACCATTATGAAAAATCTCGATTGGAACGCATGGGACGTTTATTTTGCCATCATCGCTTTCCTTGTGCCCATTTTAATTCTTGCCTCAAATTGGTTTCTGGAATACACCGGAATTAAAAGCAACAAACGTAAGCGCGATGAAGCTAACGAATCTTTCAACAAAGTCGTTGAAAATCTTTCTGCCGAGAACACATCTTCACAACTTTCGGCAGCCGTGTTGCTCCGCCGTTTCTTTAACAAGAAGATTGGCAAAACTTTCTACCTTCGCAAAGAAACCATTGGCGTTATTTCCGCCATACTGCGAACATTGCCCACCGGCGTATACCAGAAGACTCTGGCTGATGGATTGGCCTATGCCGGTGACTTATCTTTTGAAGACCTCCAGCGCACCAACCTCCAAAACATCTATCTTGGCAGTAAGAGCCAAAGAATATGCCTCCACCAAACCGACCTATTCATGTCGAACATATCTTACGGGCTAATAGATAATGTCGACGCTCAAGGCATTATTCTATATAACGCGATGCTTTTGGGCACAAGAATAAAGAATAGCAATTTCAGTAATGCTGACTTTTCCGGCGCAGACCTAACAAATATCAGCTTTGTGAACGTCAAACTTCAAGGCGCAAAGTTTTCTCGTGCGACCAATATCCCTACTGAAATACAACAGCATTTGAATAACGATGGTTTTTACTACAACGAAAATGAAGGTGCCGGTATTTCTACTAAAAATGTCGTTTCACCCAAAACCATATTCTTCAGCATGCCGGGCAATATGTCAAAAGACGACGAAACCATGGTCGCTGCTTACCGCGACTACATGGTGAAACTTGGATTCGACGTAATCTACTACAACCGAGACACCTATCCTCGATTTGGCCAACTTTCTAAAATCAAATCATCCATCGAAAAATGTGCAGCGCTGATAGCATTTGGCACCAAACAAACATTCATCAAAGAAGGCACATACCGCCCCGGAATGATTGGCGAACGCCAAATCAACCAAGGATGGCTGTCCACGCCATGGAACGAAGTCGAAGTCGGCATGGCAGCAATGGCCGGATTGCCTATATTGTTGATTAAAGATGACGATATCGAAGACGGAATCTTCGACAACATCATTAGCGAAACATTTATCTACTCACTCACCTCAAAAACAGACATCAAAGAACTAAACAAAAACCAAACATTCACAGAGTGGCAAAGCAAAATAGCTTAATCTCGCAACCTGAATTCAGCCACAGATTCCCCTTGCCTTTTCCTCACTTGCGTCCTCTTCTGCGGCAGCAGGTGCAGGGGTTCCTGCTGTCAACCCAACACAGTTTTTTACTACAACAGCAGCAAAAGCCACAGACCGTTTAACTACTGATACACAATAGGTAAGCGGCCATATTCCGGCTTTCAACTGTCAAAGATTGGGGCACAAGCCGTTTATATAATATTGTACACTCCACGATTTAGTAACGAAACAATTAGTAGTTAATCGTTTTCCCTATCATAGATTTCTTGGTCAGAGTATTTCAATTTGTTATGCCTACCTAACCATCCTACAGCCCTATCAGCTGAAAGCATAAAATCTTCTATGTAAACTCTTACTTCAGAATCGCTATTGATGTTCAAAATATATTTGAAACCATAAGAATTAAGGTTGCCCTTAACCTTCTGGTCTTCATACATCATGCCACTATATACTTCTAAGACGGTGAAACCTCTTCCGGTTTCAACTATAAAATAACCCCAACGTCCCTCATATACTACTATACCTTCACAATCATATGAAGAAGGTTTATAATTGGAATAATTAGACTGATATGAGTTATCATCATATTGCCGGTAGCCAAACGAAGGAACTTCTACTTCTTCTACTGTCTCAACTTCTTCTGATGTCTCAAACTCTTCTGATGCTGCCTCAACTTCTTCTACAGCATCAACTGCTTCTTCAGTCTCAAAATCTTCTTCTACAGCCTCAACTTCTCCGGATGCTGTATCTGAATTATTGCTATTAACGCAGCTGCTTAATAGAATAGCAATCGAAAATAAATAGCCTAATAGTTTCATAGAGAGATGGATTATACGCGCAAAGTTACGAAATTTTTTAATGAATTATGATAAATTTAGCAAAGAAAATACTGAAAATATTTCGGGCTGTTTTGGGGCTTAACTTGCGTTTGAGAAATAAAAAACAGGCCAGCGTGCGGGCAGCGTATGTGCCTGCAAGTCAGCCTTTTTCCGTTTTGAATTTTGAGAGCCACAACGGGGGCTCGAACCCCGGACCTTTTCGTTACGAATGAAATGCTCTACCAACTGAGCTATTGTGGCGAAAACTTCTGCAAAGTTACGAAATTATTTTATAACTTGAGTGCTGAAAGTCATTTTTATTTTTGCTTTGCTCAAATCGAGTTCCACCATGCCGGGCAGCGACACCAGCGGGGCGATGCCGCTCATGGTTTCGGTGGAGGTTGAGCTGGAGCTGTAATAGTAGTAATAGTAGTAGCTCGAGGTGGAGCTGCCGGTGCTCTCGGTGACGATGGAGATGGGGGTCAGCGAGAAGGTGTAGTCTTTGGCTTCGACGTCGCCGGTGGTGGCGGTGTATTTGAGCAGATACTCATACATGTCGGCGAATTCGTAGCAGCCGGTGTCGGAGTTGTAGGTGCCCAGGAAGGAGGTTTTGCTGTCGGGGAGGTCGTTGGATGCGAAGAAGCTTTCTTTTTCGGATGAGAGGACCATGAGCAGGTAGGAGGGCATACCGATTTCGGCGTCGTTGATGATTTCGGTGGCGGGCACTGAGAAGCTCAGTGAGTTGACCACGGAGAGGGATCCGGCTTTGGCGCGATAGGAGCGGAGGATGTCGTTGATGGGGAATTCGATTTCCACGTCGTAGCCGGCGGGGCTGACCACGATGGTGCGGCCGGCGGAGGCCATGTCGCGCAGGGATTGCGAGAGGCTCAGTCGGATGTTGCTGTTGGAGACCACTTCGGGGGCCGAGGCCATGTAGATGCCGTAGTGGGTGGTGAGCGAGTCTACCATCTCGCCTTCGTCGTTTTCGATTTGGGAGATGCGGTGGTAGTACATGATCCAGCGGGTGTCGGTGATGCGGGTCACGCGGCCGGAGCCGAATGAGGTGCTCACGTAGAGGCCGGGGAAGTATTCGGCGAAGAGCTCGGGCGAGTTGAAGAGCTGCGGGTCGGCGATATATTTGTTGAAGATGTTTTTGCCGGTTTGCAGGGGCATGTTCACGTAGACGTAGCGGTAGGAGTTGCCGGCCATGGTGTCGCTCACTCCGATTCCGGCGGCGGTGTAGGCGGCGGAGCCCCAGGGTGAGGAGGCGTCGTAGTAGTCGGTGGCGTCGAAGTCTGAGTAGATGGGATAGGGCAATGGATTTTTCAGGGGGTAGACTTTCACGCCGAGGGGCATGAGCGAGTCGCCCACGAATCCGCCTTTGTCGAAGACCAGGAGCACTTTGACGGAGTCGATGTCGTCGGCGGTGATGCCGATGGTGTCGACGCCGTTGGAGGGGAAGAGTTGGGTCACGTAGTCGCTGCTCAGGGTGCCGTAGTTGTCGGCGCGGATGGCGCCGAGGAGTTGGGTGGTGGTGCGGCTCTGAATGCGGTTGTTTTCAACGGAGTGGCCGCTGACGGTGAACGATGAGTCGACCACAATCTGGAGGTTGTCGGCCACGAGGGTTGAACCGATGTCGCTCACGGAGTCTTGGCAGGCTGTGAGTGTGAGGGCGGCTGCAAAGGCCGTGGCCATCAATCGGGTTATCAGTTTCATTTTTTAGAAGCGGAGATAGTGTTGTAAAATTCCACGCAAGCTGCGGCTTGTTCGTCGGGGTCGGCGATGAAGGGGAGCAGAGGTTTGCCGGAGGCTTGGGCATATTCGATGATTTCGGCCGAGACGTTTGCGTCGGCCACCATCAGGGCATCGGCGTGGTCAATGGCCAGACGAGTGAGCTCGTTGATGCCCACTTCTTTGTTTTTGATGGCGGACATGTAGCGGTCGCTGATGCCGTCGGCTTTCACCATTTTGGAGAAGGTGGCGGGCAGCGGCTGAGGGAGTTCGTCGGAGTAGATTGAATAAATCACTTTGGCGCTCTTCAGGGCCGGGTCGTCGTTGAATTTGTGTTTGATGTAGAGGGGCATCAGCGATGTGATCCAGCCGGCGCAGTGGATCACCACGGGATCCCAGCGGAGCTTTTTGATAGTTTCGGCCACGCCGCGCACGAAGAAGATTGAGCGTTCGTCGTTTTCGTCGGCGTCGCTGTTGATTTCGAGTTCGGTGGCGGGATGGCGGCGGAAGTAGTCGTCGTTGTCGATGAAGTAAACCTGCATGCGCGAGGGCGACAGAGTGGCCACCTTGATGATCAGGGGGTGGTCGGTGTCGTTGATGATGATGTTCATGCCGCTCAGGCGAATCACCTCGTGGAGCTGATTGCGGCGTTCGTTGATGCAACCGTATTTGGGCATAAACATACGCACTTCGTAACCGTTCTCCGCGATGGCGTGGGGAATCTTGTTACTAATTTCCGCCATCGGCGACGATGGCAGATAGGGGACAATCTCCTGCGAGATAAAGAGGGTTTTGGGTTGGCTCATCTTGAGTAGGGTCAGAGATATGATTAATTCGCACAAAGTTACAAAATTTTTTCCATATTTCCGACATTTTGCCGACACAAACGCGCAAAAGTCGGACAAAACCGTGGGTAATGTCCGACTTTAACTATCGTTTGTAATTTGGCCTTAGATGCCAAGGTCCTTCTTGATGGCGGCAATTTTGGCGCCGGCAGCGGCGTTGGCAGCGTCGTAGTCGGCAGCGGTGGCCATGGTCGAGCGAGCTTCGATGTAGAATTTAATCTTGGGCTCGGTGCCTGAGGGACGAATCGACACTTTGGTGCCGTCGGCGGTGAAATATTGCAGCACGTTGCTCAGCGCGGGCATATCCATTTTGGAGACGTGGCCGGTGGCGGTGTCGGTGAGCTCCAGGTTGCTGTAGTCTTTGATGGTGACCACGGGGGAGCCGCCGAGCTGCTTGGGCGGGTTGTTGCGGAAGTTTTTCATCATGGCCTGAATCTCTTCGGCGCCGGTCTTGCCGGGGCGCACCACTGAGATGCCCTCTTCGCGGCTGAAGCCGTTGGTCAGGTAGATGTCGGCGAGCATCTGACCGAAGTCCATGCCCTTCTCTTTGGCCCAGGCGCAAGCTTCGGCCATCAGAGAGATGGCGCTCACGGAGTCTTTGTCGCGGGCAAAGGTTTCGGCCAGGAAGCCGTAGCTCTCTTCGCCGCCGCCGAGATAGCGTGCGGTGGCTTCGTTTTCGCGAATCACGGCCGCAATCCATTTGAAGCCGGTGTAGCAGTCATACATTTTGATGCCGGCTTTCTCGGCGATGCTCTTGATGGTTTCGGTGGTGACGATGGTCTTGACGATGTAGTCGGTGGGGCGGATGGTGCCGAGCTCTTTGTTGCGGGTGATGATGTAGTTGAGCAGAATCATCACAATCTGGTTGCCGTTGATGAGCACGTATTCGCCTTGGGCGTTGCGCATCACGCAGCCGATGCGGTCGGCGTCGGGGTCGGAGGCCATCACAATGTCGGCGTTCACCTCTTTGGCTTTGGCTATGGCCATGGCCATGGCTGAGGGCACTTCGGGGTTGGGACTCTCCACTGTGGGGAAGTCGCCCGAGGGAACGTCTTGTTCGGGCACGTTGATGATGTTGGTGAAGCCGTAGTTGCGCAGCGAGGCGGGGATGAGCTTCACTCCGGTGCCGTGGATGGGGGTGTAGACAATCTTCAGGTCGGAGTGTTTCTTTACGATGTCGGGGCTCAGCTGCAGGGCTTTGATGTTGTCGAGAAATTTGCGGTCAATCTCTTCGCCGATGATGTGGATGCGGCTCTTGTCGCCGCCAAAGCGGATGTCGGCGGGGGTGATTTGGGCCACGCGGCTCACGATGTTCACGTCGTGGGGGGCGATGATTTGAGCGCCGTCGGCCCAGTAGGCCTTGTAGCCGTTATATTCCTTGGGGTTGTGGCTGGCGGTTATGTTCACGCCGCTCTGGCAGCCGAGTTCGCGGATGGCAAAGCTCAGCTCGGGGGTGGGACGGAAGTCGTCGAAGAGATACACTGTGATGCCGTTGGCGGAGAAGACGTCGGCAACGATTTCGGCAAACAGACGCGAATTGTTGCGCACGTCGTGGCCCACGGCCACTTTGATTTCCTTCAGGTCGGCAAACGCTTCTTTCAGGTAGTTGGCCAGACCCTGAGTGGCGGCGCCAACTGTGTAGCGGTTCATGCGGTTGGAGCCGGCGCCCATGATGCCGCGCAGACCGCCCGTGCCAAACTCCAAGTCTTTGTAAAACGACTCGATGAGGTCGGTTGGGTCTTCGGCCTCAAGCATGGCCTTCACTTCGGCGCGAGTGTCAGCATCGTAGAGCTCGGTGAGCCACGTCGATGCTTTGGCGCGCACAGTCTTCAGAAGTTCTTCTTTTTCTGACATACTTTTATTCTTAGGTTTTATTAGAGATTTCGTAAGCTTCGTAATATGCAAAGATAATCAGAATTCTTGAGATTTCCACCAAAAATCAAAAACTCACGCAAAAAACTGCAATTTTCACCACCCGTTTTCCAATTATTCTCCCTATCTTTGTGGCATTGCAAACGAAGACACTCCCGTAAAAAAAACCTCAAGTTAATTGAATCAGATGAAAACATTTCTGCTATCGTTGGCACTCGCCGTGAGTGCCACAGCCGTGGCCGACAACCTGCCACAGCTATCCCTGCGCCCCCTGGCCGGTCCCACCCTGAACACTCGCAGCGGCGACGACTCCGACGACTCCGACGACTCCGACTCCGCCTCCGACATGATCTTCAGCTATTGCGGCGAACCTGCCGGCGGCGCCGGCGGCGAAACCGGCTACTATTATGGCGTGGCCATTCAGCTCTCCGACGCTATGGTCGACAAATTCGCCGGATGCAAAATCGTGGGCATCCAAGTGGCCACCGCCGACTACGACACCGACAAAATCTCCACGCCCCAACCCCTGCCCATCAACCTCTTCATCGCCAAGAACCTCAACGACGCCTCGCCCCTGCGCAGCTTCAGCGCCCAAGAAGACACATCCCGCCCCGGCGAATGGGCCGAATACACCCTCGAAGACCCCTACGTCATCGAAGCCGAAACGCCCGTCTACGTGGGCTACAAATTCCAAGCCGTCGACGACTACTATCCCGTGACGGCCGACAACACCAAGCACACCGGCGGCGAAGTGGGCTTCATGATCGGCTATTCGGCCACGTCGTCGACCAACCTCACATGGCTCGACTACTCCTCCTACATGGGCTTCGCCTGCATACGCCTGCACATCACCGGCGACAACCTCCCCACCGACGAAGTGACCGTGTCGGCCACCTACGTCCCCACCCAAGTCAACCTGGGCAACGCCATCCCCGTGCAGCTCAAGCTCTACAACGCCGCCTCCAACGCCGTCAATTCCGTGGGCGTCACCTACACCGTGGGCGACGGCCCCGAGCAACACACCACCGTGACGCTCTCCTCGCCCATGCGCTATAGCAACCGCGCCGTGGCAACCATCAACGTGCCCTACAGCGGCGCGGCCGTCGACCACCTCCGCCTCACGGCCACTGTGGATCAAGTCAACGACGTGAGCAACAACGCCACCCCCGACACCGTCAGCGCCTACACCCAAGTCTTCACCCTCACCGACGGTTTCCCCCGCAACGTGGTGGTGGAAGAGGGCACCGGCACCTGGTGCAAATGGTGCGTGCGCGGCATCGTGGCCATGAAAACCCTCAGCGACACCTACCCCGACGGCTCATTCATCCCCATCGCCATCCACGCCGCCGGATCAGACCCCATGGCCTTTTCCCCCTACAACTATTGGGCCATGAACACCTTCGGCGGCTTCCCCGCTGCCATGGTCAACCGCAACCTCATGGAATTCGGCAAACTCGACCCCGACACCGATAACCTCACATCCACCTACCTCTACACTCGCACTCAGCTGAAATCCTGCGCCAACATCGACATCGCCAACGTCAAATATCTCCCGACGGACAGCACCCGTCTGCTGGTCACCGCCTCCACAGTCTACTGCTTCGACCAATCTGACGCCACCTACCAAGTGGAATTCGTACTCACCGAAAACAACGTCGGCCCCTACTACCAAACTAACGGCTACGCCGGCGGCCTCATGGGCGAAATGGGCGGCTGGGAAGACCGCGCCTCAAGCGTGGCCTGGCTCTACGACGACGTGGCCCGCGACGTGCGCACAGCCTACGGCGTGGAAGGCTCCGTGCCCACCACCCTCAAAGCCGGCCGCTCCTACCTCTACACCGACACCATCTCCCTGGAGCGCGTCACCCTCCGCGCCGACGGCATCCGCAAAACAGCCGACTGCCGCATCATAGCCCTGCTGATCAACTCCACCACCGGATTGATTGAAAACGCCGTGAGCGTCGACCCCGCCGACTTCATCGACGTGCCCGCCATCCCCAACGAAAGCGGCGCCATCACAGAAATCACCGCCGACGCCCTCACCCGCTCCAATAGTTGCTACGACCTGCTGGGCCGTCCCCTGGCCCACCCCGCCCCCGGCCAACTCTACATCTCCGCCGGCCGCCTCTTCCGCAACTAA
>CAZJWM010000084.1:0-9224 GCA_964549975.1 uncultured Bacteroides sp.
GTGGTCGAATCGTATGTGTAGCCATATGACAAGGCATTGTCTGTGAGGTCGAACTGAGCGCCTAACATCAGTTGATTGCGCGACTTATGGCCGAATGAGAACTTATAGCTCATATCTGCTAAGAATCTCAAGGCGTTCTTTAAGTCCGGATTTCCCTTGCGGATAAAGAGCGGATTGGTGGCATCGGTGAAATCAACCATCGATACCATGTCGGGCTTCAGACTCTTTAGATCCCAGTTCAGCCAAAATCCTTTATTGTCATTGCCCGTCTGAATAAACATATTGCCGAAGTCCATTACCGCCGACGTGCGCGTCAGTGTCTCGTTGATGTCTCCGCGCGTGTAGTGAAGCCGCTGTTGGTCAATGTATAGTGGAAAACGATATTGCATCCAAAATCGGTCAGATTCATTGTAATTCTGCCAAATGGATATTGATGCATACAATTTATGTCGGTTGGTGGTTTCGCGGCTGATGTAGCTGTTGTCGCGGTCAAATCCGGTGAGGTATTGGATTGCCGAAGGTAACTTCCCATCGTTGTATCCGGAGTCTGCGACATTTTCCTCGAGGTTGAACAGCGACGACGTCTCGTGGCTGTAATGGTGCTCGAAGGCATAGCCGAAATCAAAGGATAGTCCCTTGTTTATAATGAGAGAATACTTTGCCTGCGCCCCGATGTTTGAGTGAAACTGCGGATAGTTTTTGTAATAGCGATTGGCCACGTCGGTCGGCACCGGGTCTGCGCCGAAGTTGATGTCAAAGTGATTGAAGCGCTCGTCGTGGCGGTTATCGTAGCCGCCGTAGACCTCGATGGAGAGCAGATCGCTCGTGCGAGGAATGTTGAACGTCTGCATCAAGGCGCCGCCAACGTTGAGCGAGTGTCCTTTGACGCGGTCGGTCTCAATGCGGCGGTTTATAAGGTTGCCCAAGGCTGCGGAACTGTTGCCGGAGTAGATATTTTGGAGGAACTCCATTGTCATGTCGTTGAACGCAGCGTTGAGTTCTGCGCTGACATCCTCTGCAAGGTCGTCGCGGTGGTTGTAACGGAAATAAGGCTTAAACTGCATGCCATAGTGCCCGGGGCGCTTATATTCAACGGCGTGATCGGTCTCAAGCGCGAGGTGTCGGTTGTCCAGTAGGTTGTAACGGTAGGCATAGGTATTCCCGCCCGAAAGATAGTTTTCCTGCACGATGTCCGTGCCGTCGGTCTCATGAGTATGCGTGGCCGAGGCGCTGCCGCGGAATGTCCACCGGTCGTTAGGTGTTACGTTATAGTCCACACCGCCTGCCAAAGTGCGCGTCACTCCCGTAGGCATCTCCTCGGGCGTCCAGCGAGAATATATCTGCGGCTTTTGGCTTTCGTTCAGGTTGTTGGCATTAAAAAACGCCGAAATCTGCGCTGTCGGAGTGAAGCCCATAGCGAATATACGCCCAAGATATCGGTCGTCGGAGCCATAACCGGTCTCTGTGTTCATGTTGATGCCCATCATATACTCACGTTTCAGCTTCACGTCCATCACATAGCGACCGTCGCCGATGTCAGTTCCGGCAATCTCGCTGCGGAATCCGGCCTTGTTATAGACCTCCACATTCTTGACCATATACGAGCCGATATTTTTGAGCATCAGCTCCTTGTTGCCGTTAAAGAAGTCCTTGCCGTTAAGAATCAGCGATTCCACCGTGCGCCCGTTCACTTTGATTACGCCGTTTTCGTCGAGCGTTACGCCGGGCAGCTGCTCAATCAGCGCGTCAAGCATCGAACCTTCAGCCAGCTGAAACGCGTCGGCGTTATACACAATGGTGTCTCCACGGTTATAGAACTTCACCTTCGTTGCCGTAACCGTCACCTCGTTGAGTTCATGCCTGCGTTCACGCGTCAGATAAATCGGGTCTAAATTCAGTTTCAACTGTCGCTTTCCCGATTTGGTGAGGTCAAGGTCAAGCGTTTGCGATTCGTACCCGTCATTACTAACCTGAAGTATAAAGTGTTTGCGAGGGAGGTTGTTCAGATAGAATGCACCGGTATATTCAATATTGTCACCACGCTGCATCCTTCCGGACGAAGTAGCGGATGCCACCACCGTGGAATCAGCGATGCTGATCACAGTAATCGATGCCGTTGAGATGGGCATATGCATCATAGTATCAAATACATATCCTGAGACGAATATTGACTGCTCTGCATGTACAGACAGCGCCATCAGCGCCATCAGAACTATTTGCGCTATGTGTTTCATTCTATTGGTGTTATATCACGGGCGGAGGACGCGTGGGAGGGTGATGTTTTCAGGGGCAATGCCGGCAATTTTGTAGGCTTGGCCGCGTTGGCCGGTGATGTAGTAGGCCGATGCGATGTTGCCGCGAAGAAGGTAGCGGTTGATTGAGCGCTTGATGAGCGACAGCTTCTGCTGCAGCGAGTCGCTGCCGGGATAGGTCAACTCGTCGATATACGTTTCGGCGAGACGACTGTCGGCGCCCGGCTTCACCATCAGATAGATGTCGAGCAACTGATTGCGATAGCTATCCATATTTTTGAGCACAATCCCCTCGGGATGACATAGAAACAGGATGTAGACGGTGCGCGCCAGCGGCGTCATACGCAGCTCCAACTCATTGTAGGCCGGAAGGATAATCTCCAAATTGCCGTTCACCACTATGGGCGAAAGTTCGTTGTCGTCGCGTATCTGCAGCCGGCCGGAGATGACTGTGTCAATTAGCTCCTGAGGCGGCATGGCATGGTTGGCCGTCACATATTCGAGCACCAAGGCCGAGAGCTTGTCGAGCCATCGCTTGCGGTCGAAGCTGAGACGGTCGTCAATCGCTTCCTCATCGTCTACTTCTACGCCACCGCCACCTGCGCTGCTGCCTGTGGGGCTAACAAGCATGTCCATCAGCTCGGAGTCGTCGCTCTCGTCAGGAGCAACAGAGTAGCTACACATCACAGCGTCGCCGCAGATATTGCCACTGAATTCAGGGGGCAGTATCTCAAGATATGGGGCATCTTCAGCAAGGCAGTCGGCCAAGCGTTCTCTGATCGTGTAGATGTTCCACCTAAGGTATTCGATTGGCGATGCCACAAAGGCATAGCGCTCCGGGGCAAGCAAAAGCGGACGACGCGTCACGACCAATCCGCGGAGGTCGGGGTTGGATGTGTGTTGGATTCTCACTGATTCGTGGAATCGGCGGGGCAACTGCATTTGCTCTCCAAAGGCGACAAGTTCGCCAAACTTGATTGATTCTAATTCGCTGTAATGCATTGGTATATTTGTTAAGGGCGCACCCTCTCGACCGAAGTAATCCGGCCGAGGGGGTGTTGGTGTGTATGTCATAGCAAAATTACGGAGTTTTTTTGAATTCGGCAAGTGCTCGGTGCACTTAAGTGGCTATTTCTTATGCTTTTTCTTGAAATAGCCGTCGTTGATGCTCCGGCAATCTTCCATGCAGGCGCAGCCACCGGCGCTATTGAGCCATTCCATGCGCGCGGCGCGCTCCTCTTCAAACATAGCCGATGTGCCTGCCGGAGTGGCTTCAAACGACATCGTGTTGTCAATGGCCATGCTGAAGCGCACATCTTCCATGTCTTGGTTGGCGCCGATATAGGCGAACAGCCAGCCCTTCTCTTTGAGTCGCTCGATGAGCGCCTTCACAGCGGAGCCGCTCCATTCCTTTGACGCGTTTTCATATCCGTCGGTGATGATGGTCACCGACACTGCCACGTCGTTGCGTTCGCCTATCTGTCGTTCCAGACGCGTGCAGCAGAGGCCTATGGCGTCGTAGAGCGGGGTGCAGCAGCACGGCTCATACTCCTTCTTGGTGATGGGTTTCACGTTGGCCACATCCTCGTTGAGATAGTGGTCTTTCATGCTGCATGAGCAGAATGAAGTGAGGGTGATCAGCTGGCGCATGTCTGTTTTTTGCGCCATTTGGCGAATGGTGCTGATGGTTTCGTTTACGCCGGTGACGGCTTGCGGTCGGATGCTTTCCATGCTGCCGCTGCGGTCGAGGATGATGAGGTTGTAAGTTTGAGTAATCATGTCTGTTTGGGGTTTTAGTTTGTTTACGTTGCAAAGTTACAACGCAAACTGCCGCACCCTCATTTTTTACAACCTTGCAAAAGTCGGCGTTAGTCAGCGGCAGCGGTGGAGCGGGAGTATTTTGCGCGATGTTGCACTATGTGGGCAAAGTTGTCGATAGCCCACGAGGTGAGCGACAGCAAATGCGGCATCAGCGAGCGGCCCAAATCGGTGAGCGAATATTCCACACGCGGCGGCACCTCGGCATAGAGCCGGCGCTCCACCAGATCGTCGGCCTCAAGGTCGCGCAAGCAGACCGACAACACTCGCGAGGAGATGTCGGGGATGCTCCGCTGCAGGGCATTGAAGCGCACCGGCTCAGCCGCCGAGTGAAGCATATAGAGCACAAGCAGCGACCATTTGTCGCCGAAGCGGCAGATGATGTTGCGATAGGGACACGTTGGGTGAGCCGGAGAGAGAATGCCGTCGTTCTCCAATTGATTGTTAGCTGTCATCTTTTTTTTGTTTTCAAGTGCCGTCGGGAATCGGCTGTTCATGCAATTTTGACTAAAAAGTAACCTACTGCTTTGGGTATAACCTCTTGCAAATTAGCAAACTCTTTTATAACTTTGCGGTTGCAAAATGTAAGTACCTTTCAGTTTGAAATCGGCTGCAAAGGTATCACATTTCGGCAACTAATCCTAATAATCACTTAAAATTTTAATCAAAATGAAGCGTTCTAACGAATTTGGCTTTGCCCACAGCGCTCAGCGCATCATGTTTGCTGAGGCAGGTGCACCCGCCGCTTGCGGTTCTGCTTGCGGTTCAGGCGACAAGGAAGAAAAACCCGCTGCTTGCGGTTCTGCTTGCGGCGCCGGCGACAAGAAATAACTTTCGCGGCACTTCCTTTCCCCACCCCCCCCTGCAATGGAATACTTTGCTTTTCAGTGGCACATCACCGATGTGTGTGACCAACGCTGCGATCACTGCTATATCTTCAGCGAAGGCCACCCGAAGCTCGTGGAGATGTCGTGGACACGATGTCTCGCCGTGATCGACACCTGTCGGCGCATGTGTGAGCGGATGAACCGTCGGCCATATTTCTATATCACCGGCGGCGACCCGATTCTTCACTCTCGCTTTTGGGACATCCTTGAGCTGCTGCATGAGCAAGGTATTCCATTCACCATCATGGGCAATCCGTTTCACCTCACCGCCGACGTGTGTCAGCGGCTGAGGTCGTTGGGTTGCCGCAAATATCAGCTTAGCATCGACGGCCTGCGCGAAACTCACGATGCCATTCGCAAGCCGGGCTCCTTCGATGCCACCCTTCAGGCCATCGACCTGATACGCGCTGCGGGGGTGGACTGCGCCGTGATGACCACAGTCAGCGGCACAAACATCCACGAGATTCCGGCGATTGTAGACTTGGTGGTGGAGCATCATGTGGACATCTTTGCCTTTGGTCGCTATTGTCCCACATCGCAGGCCAAGGCCGTGAGCGAACGCACTCACATCGAGCCGGCCGACTATCGCGCTCTGCTCGAAACGCTCTGGCAACGCTACGAGAGATATCGCGACACCGACACCACCTTCAACCTCAAAGACCACCTTTGGACGCTCTTCCTCTACGAGAAGGGCATCTTCAAGATTCCCGAAGGATTGGACCCCGACACCATCTACGACGGCTGCAACTGCGCCAATTGTCATCTGACGATTTTGCCCACCGGGCAAGTGATGGCCTGCCGCAGATTCGACTCCCCCGTTGGCCAACTCTTCGGCGCAGGCTCCGACGAAGTGATGACCCCAGTCTACGACATCTTCACCGGCGAAGCCGAGAATCGCTATCGTCAGCACGAAAAGATGGAAAAATGTTCGCGCTGCGAACTGCTCCGTTTCTGCCGCGGCTGTCCCGCCGTGGCCTACGGATATCATCACTCGTTTTTCGCGCCCGATCCTCAGTGTTGGAAACAAATCTAAATTCTGCCCATGGAATTGTTAGAGTTAATCAAACACCGCCGCTCAATTCGCCGCTACACCGACCAACCCCTTTCTTGCCAAGAGCTCGAGAAAATCGTTGAGGCCGGAGTGTATGCGCCCAACGCCGGCGGGGGCCAACGGTCGATGATAGTTGGCGTAAACAATGCCAAACTTGTTGAGCAAATCGGTCGACTCAACCTGGCCTGCATGGACCGCAGCCGACTGGCCGGAGGATACGTCTCCAAAGAGCAACCGTCGATTATCGACGACCCCACAATTCGCAGCGGATTCTATGGCGCGCCAGCTTTGGCCATAGTCTTTGCGCAGAAAAACTTCCTCTACAGCATTCCCGACGCCTTTTGCGCCGCCGAAAACATGGTGCTGATGGCCACAGAATTGGGCCTGTCAAGTTGCATAGTGGCTCGCGGCGAAGAAACATTTCTGAGCCCCGAGGGCGCAGAAATGCTCCAACGCTGGGACATCCCCGAAAACATGGTGGCGCGTTGCTTCGTGATTATCGGCCACCACAGCGGCGACTATCCAGCCGAAAAGCCGCGCAAACCCGGCCGAATCCGCATCATCGAATAATTGCTTACCGGTTGAGCCACTGTTGGATTTGGTCGGGAGTGGCGGGGAAATTGCACTTAGGTGTGTCAATTGAGGCTTATATCCTGCAAAAATGCAAATTTATCGGCAAATAGTGAAATGTTTATATCGGATTAAATCACTAAATTTGCTGCAAAATTAAATCATTGACAATATGGCAAAAACATTAATCGCATTCTATTCCCGCGCCGGACAGAATTACGTCAGCGGCGACATTGTGGATTTGAAAGTGGGCAACACCGAGGTTGTTGCCGGTAAGATTCAGCAACTGCTTGACAATGCCGACCTCTTCAAAATCGAGGCCATAAAGTCATATCCGATTGACTATGTGGAGACAACAGAAGTTGCAAAAAATGAACTCCACCGCGGAGCTCGTCCGGAGCTGACATCCGAAGTGGAGGATATGTCGCAATACGACACCATCGTCTTGGGCTATCCCAACTGGTGGGGAACCATGCCGATGGCGGTATTCACCTTTCTAGAGCAATACGACTTTGCCGGCACAACCATCATCCCGTTCTGCACCCACGAGGGCAGCGGCATGGGGCACTCGGTGAGCGACATCAAGCGAATGTGTCCTGACGCAAACGTGCTTAGTGGAACTCCCATCCATGGTTCTACGGCACGCCAAGCCGACCGACAAGCGGCAGCAATTGCCGCCAAAGCAAAATAAATATAGTATGCGCTATGAATAATAGAAGACCCTACATTATTTGCCACATGATGCAAAGCATTGACGGCAAAATTCACTGCGATATGGTGGATAAAATCAGCGGCGACGAATATTACGCTGCACGCGATTCGTTGGAGTGTACTGCCTTCATTGAAGGCAAACACACTCATCAGATTCACTACTGTGGATTTGAAGAATTTAAGCCTTCTGTAGTTGAAAGCGTGGACAAAGAGTGCATTTATGTAGCAAAGAAAGCTAATCGTTATAGCGTCTCGCTTGATACGCGTGGCACGTTGCTTTGGGATGACCTGCCGGTTAAACGTCACATCTGCATTGTCAGCGAACAGGCGTCACCGGAGTATCTGAAATATTTGGAAACCCACGGCATTTCCTATATTGCCACCGGCAAGGAGTGCATCGACTTGGCTCGTGCCATGGCAATCCTTCGCAGTAAGTTTGGAGTGAAGTGTGTCGCTGTGGTTGGAGGGGGAAAAATCAACGGCGGCTTCCTCGCTGCCGGATTGATTGATGAAGTGAGTGCAATGATTGCGCCGGGTATAGATGGCCGCACCGCACAACCGGCCTTGTTCGATGGCATTCAAGATAATGCCGGATTCCTTCCAACCTTCCTTGAGCTCCTCGGCGTATCCACCTTTCCCAACGGTGTCATTTGGGCTCGCTACAAAGTAAAGAAATAACAGTCATGCCTTGTTTACGTGGGCTGCCGTTTATCAATAACACTTTCATTTTGTGCAAGTTTTATGCTTTGTTTCTACAAAGATACAACTTTATCCGCGAATAGTTCAATTATTTGTCATTAAAAAGGGCTAAAATCGACCACGATTTCAGCCTTTTTTTTACCTATGTAGAGATTGATTGCGCCTATATAGGCTATTATATTTTTTTTGTGAAGGCGAGGGTGACAAGTTTCCATGTGTCGCCGGATTTGGTGTAGGTTTCGCTAACAAGGAAAGGATAGCTCACCTGATTGCCACCAACCTCTGAGGTGAGTTGAATATCGGAGTAAACCACTGCGGTGTTGCCACTGATACGTGCTTCGGCGGTGTGAACGTCGGCTTGCTTATACCAAATGTGACCCTTCTCAATGATATCCAACTCGGCTTTGCGGCCCCATGAGCCACCCATGTGAACAAACATAGCATCTTTATGGAACAGTTTTGCCAATTCTGCAACATTCTTGTCGGCCATCCAAGTCCACTTTTGAGCGGAGAGTTTCACCAACTCAGCTTCTTCGCGTTCTTGCTCGTCCATCACCACCCAGTTGACATAGCCTTGAGCGTCAGCCCAAGTTGCCTTGAAGAAGCGATCCTCTTTGTTGAGCTTCTGAATCTTCTTCATTTCAGCTTTACTGAGTGTGAAGTTCATGGCGGCGATGTTCTCGTGGATGTAGTCGTGGTTGGTAGCACCGGGAATGGTGGAGAGTCCTTCTTGGATTTCCCAACGCAGGATGACCTGTGCCGGAGTGACGTTGTGAGCCTCTGCAATGCTTTTGATAACAGGGTCTTGAAAGAGTGCGCCGTTGCTCATAGAGCCGCCAAGCGGGAACCAACATTCAACAGCCATGCCATATTTGGCAGCCTTCTTGCGAGCCTCCACGCGCTGAGCATACGGATGACACTCCATCTGAATAATAGCCGGCTTGATTTCCGTCGAATCTACTGCCCATTGATAGATGCTTTCGGCACCGGGCACTTCAAAGTTGGAGAGGCCCAGTGTGCGCACTTTGCCTTCTTTTACGGCTTGCTCTAAGTTGTGCCAACCGGCTTTCACGTCGCCCACAGGTTGATGGGGATAAACCAAGTCAACATAGTCGAGGTTCAGGCGGCGAAGCATACGGTCGATAGCAGTCGGATCATTATATTCAGCCGGCCAGATTTTACTTGTCACCCAAATATCTTCGCGCTTGCAGCCACCTTCGGTGATAAACTCGTTGA
>CAZJWM010000085.1:0-9047 GCA_964549975.1 uncultured Bacteroides sp.
ACTATGGCCACGAATCATATTTCGTATCTAAGCTCCCGAAGCACGAAATCGGCCAAAACTTCCAAGCCGAATCGGTGTTTCTCACCGACGACCAGAAGAAAACCCGCGAGGCCGAAATCGTGGCCAGCGAAAAAGCTGCCACCGAACTCAAATATAAATACTTCGGCCCCGAAGGCGAACTCTACAAAAAACGTCAAACCCTGATGCAACCCATCCAAGACGAAATCTACAACGCCATCAAGAAGCTCGCCGAAGAAAAAGGCTACCAGTGCATCTTCGACCGCGCCTCCTCGGCCAACATCATCTTCGCCTCGCCCCGCATCGACGTTTCAAACGAAGTGCTCGCCAAGTTAGGTTATTCCAAATAATTTGCATAACTTTGCCCACATATTAACTCGAAATTTCAACTAAAATCACACCAACTATGATCAAGAAAATCCTGCTCATCCTGGCAGTTTGCCTCCCCTCCATCGCCTTCGCTCAAGGCAAAATCGCAGTGGTTGACGCTGAGGCCGTGTTCAACGCAATGCCCGAACGCGAAGCAGCCCAGAAGCAAATCGAAACCGCATCCAAAACCTACGAAGACGAACTCATGAAGCTTCGCGAGGAGATGGACAAGAAATATCAGGAATATCAAGGCCTGGCTGCCGACACCCCCGAAAGCATCAAGGAGCGTCGCATCCAAGAAGTGCAAGAGCTCAACAACCGCATCCAAGAGTTCTACGAAAAGGCCCAGCAAGACCTGGCTCGCCAGCAGGAAACCCTCCTGGCCCCCATCCAGACCAAGCTTCAGGAAGCCATCAAGAAGGTAGGCGCTAACGGCAACTACACTCTGGTGCTCCCCTCCACCGTGCCCTTCTACTTCGGCTCCGACGTGACCGACGTCACCGCCGCCGTGAAGACTCAGCTCGGCATCAAGTAAGCAACTACAGATTGATTCAATTTTGACCCTCAAGCCATTGGTGGCCGCCGCGCCTCCGATGGCTTCCTTTTTTTTAATTGAAAATTGAAAATTGAAAGTTGAAAGTCTTTTTAGTTGGGAGTTTTTAGTTCTTGGTTTTTAGTTTTCCTTAAAGTCCCTAAGGTCTTTAAGGTCTTTAAGGTCTTTAAGGTCTTTAGGGAGTTTAGGGGGGGCGTTAGTGGAAGTTGCGGGGGTGGAAGCGGAGGATTTCTTCGCGCAGACGGGTGTTGTCGATGTGGAGGTAGATTTCGGTGGTGGAGATGCTTTCGTGGCCGAGCATCTGCTGGATGGCGCGTAGGTTGGCGCCGCCTTCGAGCAGGTGTGAGGCAAAGGAGTGGCGCAGGGTGTGGGGCGATATCACTTTGCGAATGCCGGCGGCCGAGGCCAGTTGCTTGATGATGTAGAACACGCGCACACGGGTGATTCTTGCGCCGGTGCGCGGGGCCAGAAACACGTAGTTTTCCTCGCCGGGCTTGATTTTGCCGTCGGCGCGTTGGGCCAGCCAGAGGCGCAGAGCGTCGGCCGTGGGCTCGCTCATGGGCACGGCTCTCTGTTTGCCACCCTTGCCCTCCACAATCAGATATCCGTCGTCGAGATAGAGGTCGCTCATGCGCAGGTTTGTGAGCTCGCTCACGCGCAGTCCGCAGCCGTAGAGCGTCTCCATCAGGGCGTGGTCGCGCACGCACTCACGCGCCGTGGGGTCGATGCAGTCGATCATGCGATCGATTTCCTCCACGGTGAGCACCTGCGGCAGGTGACGGCCAATCTGAGGCGGCTCCAGGCGCAGCGTTGGGTCGTCGGCCACGCGCCCCTCTTGGAGCAGAAAACGATAGAATGCGCGCCATCCGCTGAGCACACGTCGCAGGCTTCGCGGCTGCAGCCCCATGTCCATCAGTTGGGCCATGAATCCGCGGAGCTGCTCCAGGGTGACGTCGGCTGCCGACGTCTGCTCCTCTTGCAGCAGCTCCAGCAGACGCGATGCGTCGCGCAGATAGGCCTCGCGCGTGTTGGCCGCGAGCCCCTGCTCCAGCAGCAGGGCCGCTCCAAATTCCTCTAATAAGCTATCCTCTTTCATAAACATCTAAAAAACAAGTGCAACGATGCATCGGAGATGCAGATTATCCCTAAACCCCAACTTGCCGCAGGCTAGTTGGGGGGTATGCTGAACCCTCATAACGCTACCTCGAAGAGGTTGTCACCAGTGCGGCTCTGGTGACATGGTCTCCGACCAAGCACCTGATTTGCGCTTTATACCCCCGGCTAGCCTGCGGCAAGCCGGGGTTTTAGGATAACCAGCCTCTCCGAGGCATCGCAACCGATTGATTTGCAAAAAACTAAAAAACTTTCAATTTTCAACTTTCAATTAGAAAAAGGGTTGAGATAGAACAGGCGCGTGGTGGCGCGGGTGGTGGCGGTGTAGAGCCAGCGGTGGAAGTCGAGGCCCGTGAGGGCCTCCGGGGGGATGGAGCCGAGGTCGACGATGACGTTGGCCCACTGGCCGCCCTGGGCCTTGTGGCAGGTGATGGCGTAGGCATATTTCACTTGCAGGGCCTGATAGTAGGGGTTGGTCTTCAGGGCACGCATACGCACTCCGTGGGGCGTGTATTCGGTGAAGAGCGCCGGGTCGTTGTAGATGGCCTCAAAGAGCTGTTTTTGCTGGTCGGCGGTGAGGGCCGGAGCGTCGGCGGTGAGGCATTGGAGAATCACCTTGCATTCCAGCTCCACTTGTCGGTAGGGGAAGAGCAACACCACGTCGGCAAACCGGAAACCATATTTCTGCTCCGAGCCGATGACGCGCACCACTCGGGCCACGTCGCCGTTGGCAATGAAGTCGAGTCGCGGCTCCTTGGCGCCCCAGTGATAGTTGTTTTTGGCCACAAGCAGCAGCTCGTCGCGGCAGAGCTCCTCCTCGCGGCCGAGAATCTGCTGACGTATGGCCAGGTTGCACTGCGTGGCGCGCCAGTTGGCGCGCGTGATCACCACGGTTTCGTCTATGCCGTCGGTGGCATAGGCCGTGGATAGCAGGTCTTCGAGCTCCTCGCCGGCCAGGGGAATCACGTCGTCGAAGCCGTCGAAATAGAGTTTGGGGTCGGGCAGCGGATCGTGGCGCATGGCGCGGCGTTGGCGCGTGGCGTTATAGAGGATGCCGCTGGAGCGGGCTTGGCGCACCGTGTCGGTGAGTTGTGCGCGACTCACACGCAGGCCGTAGCTCTTGAGCGTGGCGGCGTCGAGCGCGGGCGAAAATTCGCAGCCCACGGGGGGCAGCTGCGCCGTGTCGCCCAGGAAAATCAGTTTGCAGTTGTGGCCCGAATAGACATATTGAATCAGGTCGGAGAGCAAGTCGGTGCCATCCTCGGAGGAGCCTATCATCGAGGCCTCGTCGACGATGAACACGGTGTGTTGGTGGGGATTGTCCATCACGGCCGTGAATGAGCGACCGGGCTGCGGCGGGCGGTAGATTTTGCGGTGGATGGTGTAGGCCGGAAAACCGGAATAGGCGGCAAAGACTTTGGCGGCGCGGCCCGTTGGGGCCAGAAGCACCGACGGCACCTCGGCGGCGCGCAGAGCGCGCACCAAGGCGCCGGTGAGCGATGTTTTGCCCGTGCCGGCATAGCCGCAGAGCAGAAACACGGAGTCGCTTGGCGTTTGCGAGCTGCAGAAGCGCGACAGGGCCAACACCACGGCGAGCTGTTGGTCGTTGGCCGTGTATGGCAAATAGTCGAGCACGCTCTGTGCAAACTGCCCTATGGTCATTTCATCAAGTAGGCCTCAACGTCGAGGGCTGCGCGGCAGCCCATTCCGGCGGCGGAGATGGCTTGGCGATAGCGTGGGTCGGCCACGTCGCCGGCGGCAAAGACGCCGCTGACGGAGGTGGCGGTGGTGCCGTCGAAGGTTTTCACGTAGCCATGGTCGTCGAGCTCAATGTAGGGGGCAAAGATGTCGGTGGCGGGTTTGTGGCCTATGCCGAGGAAGAATCCGTCGATGGCGATGTCGAAACGGCGTTCTTGGTCGGTGCCGCGATGCTCCACCAGGTGGGCGCCTTCGAGGAATTCTTCGCCGAAGAGGCCTTCGGTGTTGGTGTTGAAGAGCACTTGAATTTTCGGATTTTCCATCACGCGGCGCTGCATCACCTGCGAAGCTCGCAGATGGGGCTTACGCACAATCATATACACCTGTTTGGCCAGCGAGCTGAGATACATTGCCTCCTCGCAGGCGGTGTCGCCGCCGCCCACGACTGCCACTGTGCGATTGCGATAGAAGAAGCCGTCGCAGGTGGCGCAAGCGCTCACGCCCATTCCGGCATATTTCTGTTCGTCGGGCAGGCCGAGATACATGGCGGAGGCGCCGGTGGCTATGATCACGGCGTCGGCCTCAATGGTTTCGCCGCCGTCGGCAACGGCCTTCAGGGGCTTGCTGCTGAAGTCTACGGAGGCTATACGGCCGGGGCGGATGTCGGCGCCAAAGCGCTCGGCTTGGCGGCGCAGGTCGGCCATGAGTTGCGGGCCTGTCACTCCGTCGGGGTATCCGGGGAAGTTTTCCACCTCGGTGGTGGTGGTGAGCTGGCCACCGGGCATTTGGCCCTCAAAGAGCACGGGTTGCAGATTGGCGCGCGAGGCGTAGATGGCGGCGGTGTAGCCGGCAGGGCCGGAACCGATTATCAGGCATTTTGTATTCATTGTGGAGTCAAAAGAGATTATCGTAGGTCGATGGTGGTGACGCCCTTGGGGGCGGTGAAGCGGAAAGAGCTCGTGGCGGGCACGGTGGAGGAGGTGGTGATGGAGATGCCGCTAATGTTGACGGTGTGGCCGCCGGAGGTGAGACTCACTGCGGTGGGCCAGGCGGTGGCGGTGTCGAATGTCACCACGATGCGCGAGATTTCGCTCTGCGAGGGGTTCTTGGGGGTGAATGTGGCTTTGTTGGAACCTTGGAGGGCCACTTTGAAATTGTGGCGCAGGGTGGTCAACACGGCCAGAGGATTCACCTGGGCCTGCTCGTCGGCAGTGGGGCGCGTGAGGGTCACTTCGGCGTCTTCGGGGAGGTATGTCCATTGGGTTGTGCCGTCGTAGTAGACCTTCATCGAGGGGGTGTCGATGGCGTAGCGCACACCGCTGACGGTGAGTTGCGACCGGTGGCCGTCGATGGCAAACCGAGCTGTGAGCCCGGCGGCGGAGTTGGCCTTGCGGGCGGCGCGGTCGACGATGTTTTCGGCAGATGCGGCCGTGGCCACCAGTGCCGCTATGGCGAGCAGAATGATGCGTAGACGTTTCATTGGTGAGCGGGCGAGGAGTTTAGCGAGAAAGATACATGTCTAATTGCGCGGGGTCCATCAACACTTGGCGCGGCTTGGAGCCGGAGGCAGAGCCAACCACCCCGGCGGCTTCGAGCTGGTCCATGAGTTTGCCGGCGCGGTTGTAGCCAATGGAGTAGCGGCGCTGGAGCGAGGATGTGCTGGCGCTGTTGCTTTGCACGATATATTGTGCGGCCTCTTCGAAGAGGGGGTCGCGGTCGTAGGCCGAGCCGGATTGGCCGCCCATGGCGGCGGAGTCGGCCGAGTCGGGCACAAATTCCGGGAGGATGTAGGCGTGGGCATAGCCGGGCTGATTGGCGATGCTTTCGCAGATGGCTTCCACTTCGGGGGTGTCGACGAAGGCACACTGCACGCGCTCGAGGTTGCCGTTGGTGGAGAAGAACATGTCGCCCTTGCCCACGAGCTGGTGGGCGCCGGTGCGGTCGAGGATGGTCTTGGAGTCGACCATCTGGGCCACGCGGAAGGCTATGCGGCCGGGGAAGTTGGCCTTGATCAGGCCGGTGATGACGTTGGTCGACGGGCGCTGAGTGGCTATGATCACGTGGATGCCCACGGCGCGGGCTTTCTGCGCCAGGCGGCAGATGGGGGCCTCAACCTCCTTGCCGGCTTGCATGATGAGGTCGGCAAACTCGTCGACCACCACCACGATGTAGGGCATATAGCGGTGGCCCTTCTCGGGGTTGAGCACACGCTGCACGAATTTCTGATTGTATTCTTTGACGCCGCGACATCCGGCCTTGCTCAGCAGCGAATAGCGATTGTCCATCTCCAGGCAGAGCGAATTGAGCGTGGCCACCACCTTGTTGGGGTCGGTGATCACGGCGTCTTCTTCGTCGGGGAGTTTGGCCAGATAGTGTTGCTCAAGCACGCGATAGAGGGAGAATTCCACCATCTTGGGGTCGACCAACACAAACTTCAGTTCGGCAGGGTGTTTCTTGTAGAGCAGCGAGGTGATGATGGCGTTGAGACCCACGGACTTACCTTGACCGGTGGCACCGGCCACCAGAAGGTGGGGCATCTTGGTCAGGTCGGCGATGAAGACTTCGTTGCTGATGGTGGCGCCCAGCGCCATGGGCAGCTCATATTTGCACTCCTGAAACTTCTTGGAGGCGATGATGGAACGCATGCTCACCACCTGCGGCTCGTTGTTGGGCACCTCGATGCCCACGGTGCCCTTGCCGGGAATGGGGGCGATGATGCGAATGCCCATGGCCTTCAGCGCCAGCGCCAGGTCTTCTTCCACGCGCTTGATGGCGTTGATGCGTTGGCCCTCGGCGGGCACCACCTCAAAGAGCGTGATGGTGGGGCCCACGGTGGCCTTGATTGATGAGATTTCGATGTTAAACTGCTTGAGGGCAGCGATGATTCGCTCCTTGTTTTCCTCTTGCTCGCGAGCGTCGACGGTGACCTGCTTGGAGGCGTGCTCCTTGAGCAGGTCAATCGAAGGGAAACGATAGTGGCTCAGCTCGGCGGTGGGGTCAAAGGTGTCGCTCTGGATGGTTTCGGCCTCCTCAATGTTTTTGGCTTCGACCACAAACTCCGTGGGCTCACCCGTGGCGGCTACGGGCGCGGGGGTGACGGAGGAGACAACGTGGCTGCTGCCGCTATGCTCCAGGGCACTGAGCTCGTCGGAGGCGGCATAGCCGGAGCCTTCGGCAGCGGCAGGTGCGGCAGGTGCGGCCTCGGCGGCAGCGCCGCCCACGGCTATAAATTCGTCATTTTCAGGCTCGTCGGCCTCGGGGCCGTCGGCATCCGCGGCCGGAGCATCGTCTTCGGGAGCTTCGGCGGAGTCGTCGCCCACGCGGGTTTGCTCCAAGGAGCGCTGCATCTGCTCAAGCTCCTGCTCCTTGCGGCGCTTGGCGTCGAGATTGCGCTGCTTGATGCTCTCCATTCGGCGGCGATAGCTCAGATAGAGCTTGGTCAACTCCGTGAGATAGAGAATCACCACACCCACCACCAGCGCCACGTTGAAGCATGCGGCACCAATCCACGAGGTGTAGTCGATGAGCAATTCGTTGACGCGTCGGCCATGCTGTCCGCCCCACACTATGGGGCTGTCGCTCTGATAGGTGACCAGTCCGAGCACCACCGAGGTGACCACCGACAGGATCAAACACTTCAGCGTCATGGGCCAGAAGCGGAAATTCAGTCGGCCCACCAGCTTGGCGCCCAAAGCGCCCACGTAGAGAATCAACACAAAGGAGCCGATGCCCAAAGTGTCGGTGAGCAGCAGCTTGGCCAACATGGCGCCGATGACGCCGCCGATGTTTGTCACCTCGCGACCTTGCTCCACAATCTGCCCGGCCGAATTGTAGGCCACCTTGGCCTCATCGGCTCCGGCATGGAGAAATGCGTGGCCCGTCACACAAAAGGCATACAGCGCCAGCAACATCAACACCACTCCGGCAAACAAGCGCAAGCGCTTGTCGACGAAGCTGAACATCGGTTCGCTCTCGCGGCGCTGACGCACGGGCTTCGGCGCCGCGGGCTTTTTCTTCTTGTTCTCTTTTTGGCGAGTGGGCGCAGCCTGTTCGTCGGAGGTGGTGGCGGCCGGCTGCTTCTGAGAGCGCGGTTGGGTCACCACCTCGGGCTGCTGAGGGATGTCGTCGGGGGTATAGGGATTGTAATAATCGGCCATTGCTTTTCTTGTCGGGAAAGAGTTGAACGTGTGTGTGTTGAATCAGTTTATTTTTGGAAGGCGCGCGCCATGTCGCGCTTGTCATCGCGCTCGCGGATGGTTTGACGCTTGTCAAACTCCTTTTTGCCGCGGCCGATGCCGATGACCAGTTTCGCCAAACCGCGCTCGGAGATGAACATGCGCAGGGGCACGATGGTGTTGCCCGGCTGCTGCGACTCCTTTTCCAGCTGGCGAATCTCCTTGCGGTTGAGCAGCAGCTTGCGGTCGCGACGCTCGGTGTGGTTGTTGTAGGTGCCATAGAAATATTCGGCGATATACATGTTTTTCACCCACACTTCGCCACGGTCTACGTAGCAAAACGTGTCCACCAGCGAAGCCTTGCCCAAACGTATCGACTTGATTTCCGTGCCCGTGAGCACGATGCCGGCCGTAAACGTGTCGGAGATGGCATAGTCGAACGTGGCTCGACGATTCTTTATGTTGACTTCCTTGAGTTTCATTGAATTATGCGGAGGGAATTATGCTTGCTTGCAGCCACTGCATCAGAAACACGGGCACCAACACGGCTGCAAAAGTCAGCACCACAAACTTCATCATCTGCTGATCGGGCACGTTCATGAAACGCGCCCCGCGACACATCACCAGCCACACATACAGCGGCAAAAACTGCAGCAACGTCAGCTGCATGGGCAACACGTTGGCCAACACGTTGATGCAACACATCATGGCCATGGTGTAGATCATAAACAGATGAACCGACTCCTCGGCTATCTTGCCGTTGGGCGAGAGCCTCGGCAGAACGCTCACCATCACAAACAGGCCCAGAAAATAGGCGATGAAATAGCTGAAAAACGTGGCTATCATGCGTATCACCACATCGCCCACGGCAATGGCCATAGGCTGATAAAGCGCCCAGACCACCACGCTCAGCGCCGACAGCGCCATCAGCGGCAACAGCCCGCACACAAACACACGCCGCGCACCGTCGGAGTGCTCGGCAACGTCTTCCCATCCCCTGGCCGGAGACAAGAGCAACTGTAGCATCAATTTGAGAAAGTGAAACATATCCGGATTTACATTTGCAAATTTACGGACTTTCCGCCACGAAAACAACACCCCACCCCACTTTTTTCACCCCC
>CAZJWM010000086.1:0-9041 GCA_964549975.1 uncultured Bacteroides sp.
GTCAAAGCGTATGTCCATGAACAAATCGCAGGTGGATTTGACTTTCAAAGAGACCCGGTACGTCTCCAAGATGCAATAGACAACTCCGAGAAAAATTATTCTCAGCAAGACTGCGGCAACCCCGATTGGTTCGCTACTGAACAGTTTCTTTTAGGAAAGGATATAATGGCATTTGTAAAGACTGAGGTTCGGAAACTCCGCAACAAGATGGGTTAAAATCACATTGCATCCGATTCCTCGACCTTTCTTCAAGGTCACTCCGACGGCCTGACAAAACGGCTTATGCGCTCGCCCACAATTCGGCTATAGCTTCGCTTCATCTTTTCGGAAAGAAAACTCCGGCCTATGAGCAAGCGCGCCAATTCAGGCAAGCCGGCATACTTGTCAAGAATCTTATCTGCCCTTTGAGGCAAAAGCCCAATTTGAGCTGCAAAACGTTCGAAGTCAAGCCTACACGGGTGGCCCGTTCTGTCAAACACATCGCTTTTCTCAATGTTGGCAGACAAGCCCCCATCCAAGCCAAAATCATCGCCGACCACGTGCAAACTCGTGTTCATTAGGTCGTAGCTCGGAGCCAGACGATAGTCGTCGGCAGTGCGGATTAGCTACATTTCGAAATTCATCAATGTCGAAGCCAAGAATCGGATTCACCTTTGCGCAGCCAAAGAGCTTTTTAGCGGCCTGGGGGCTGTATGTATTAAAGCCGACAGCGAGCGTCGACGGGCAATTTTTCAGTTCAATCATGTGGCAAAGTTCTGACGTTTACGGCTCCGATGAAGTCTTGATTGGCCATCGCCTCAAGCAGGCGGAAAAGGTCAGTTTCGTCTATGCGAAGCGAGCGACAAATCATTCGGCGATTGCCGCCTTCGGGGAGCATATTTGTGAAAAACGCAAACAGATGATCCGACTTATATGCGGCCTTCTGTTTCGGCAGGGTCAGCGAAATGGGCGGCAACGCCGAACGCAGATATTCATCATCGTATTCAAACGTATAGCCCCTTCCGGGATTCTCTTCGGTCAAAATCCCGGCCTTCGTGTCGTTGTTAAACACAGCTAACTGTTTCATTATCGAGCACAATTACACGGTGTGACGTATACGATAATCAATCTCCAAACCAAGCACCTCAAGAATCTTCTTTATGGTGCTCAGCGACGGGTTCCCCTTGCCGCGTTCAATCTCCTTGACCGTGGCGAGTCCCACCTGCGCCATTTCGGCCAGGTCTTGCTGCGTGAGCGAAAGCGTCTCGCGCCGTTGCTTCATTATCTCCTTTAGCTCCATAGTCTAATATAATAAACTTGCGCACAAAGATAAATAAGAATTCGGAAAAATCCAAACAAAAAGTCCAACAAATTAAACTTTTGCCTTTCACTCGGCGCTGCGGATGGTGATGGATTTGGTGAACCGGAGGATGTTGGCGGGGAGTTGGTAGGCGAGGCGGCCGTCGGCATCGCGAAGTTGCATGAGCAGGCGGCCGAGTAGGTTGGGGCCCACATAGCTATCCCCCACCCGCTTCACGCCCCAGGCATCGGCATCTCCGATGCATCGCCGCACCACTGTGGACTCTCCACTGAAGACACCCCACTCTTTCAACTTCAAACTTGAAACTTTCAACTTCTAACTTCAAACTTTCAATTTTCAATTTTCAATTTTCAATTGACAAGAGCGGGCGGTGGCCGGCGACGCGGGTGGCGGCACGGGCGCGCAGAGCCTCGGCGCGGGTGGCGGGGGCGAAGTAGGTGTCGGCAAAGAGGGCGTAGACGTAGTCCACGGCCACGGGCGAGGGGTGGAGCATGTCGGCGGCGTAGAAGCGATAGTCGCGCAGGTCGTCGATGAGGGCTTCGTAGGCCGGGAAGTAGTCGGCGCCGAGGGCGTCGATGGCCATGAGCAGCGTGGCTTTGGAGAGCTGGTTGCCGTGGAGGCCGTCGGCTTTGTGGCGTATGGGGCTGACGGTGAAGATGAAGTGCTTCTGTGGATTGGCGTCGATGATGGGGCGCCATGTGGCCACGATTTCCTCTACGCTCAGACGGCGACGGGTGAACTGCGCCGCGGGCATTTTGTGGCAGTTGGTCACCACGGCGCCTTGGCGTTCAAACACGTAGGCCGTGCCAAAGGTCACAATCACGTGTGTGGCCTCTTGCCAGGCGCGTTGGCCCTCGGCGGTGGCGGCGTTGCAGCGGCGCAGTGCCTCGATGCGGTCGGGGGCGGCAAACTGTGTGTGGTGGAGCCACGAGCGCCAGAGGCCTTGGTTTTCAAAAAGTTGGTCGGCGGTGAGCCTGTCGAATTGCAGGGCGCGGGCTATGGATAGCGGATTGTAGAGCGTGCCCGTGGGGTTCACCGTGGCGTTGAAGCCGTCGCGGCAGAGCAGTGCGCCCACTTCGGTGGCGAAGCAGGAGCCCAGCAGCAGAAGACGGTCGGCGTGGGAAATGGGCCGAGTGTGGGGCGTGACGGTCAGTGGCGTGCGAAACTCCATCAATACATCTCGTAGTCGATGCTCAACACCTGAAACTCCGTGCGGCGGTTTATCTGGTCGGCCGCCTCTTGGTCTTCCGGCGAAAGCGTTAATATATATTCTTCGTTAAGCTCCTGGCCTTCTTGAAATTGCGGATACTCCTTGGCCAACTTCTTGGTGATGACCTTGGGGCGCGATTCGCCGTAGCCTTGCGGCGAGAGTCGCTCCTTCTCCACTCCGGCGGCAATGAGATAGTCGATGACCGACTGCGCGCGGCGTTGCGACAGCGCCATGTTGTAGTCGTCGGAGCCCATGCGGTCGGTGTGCGAGGCCATTTCGATGGTGATGTTGGGGTTGTCGCGCAGGATTTCGGCCATCTGGTCGAGGGCGGCTTTCGACTCGGGGCGCAGCGAGGCGCGGTCGAAGTCGTAGAAGATATTTTCGATGACCACAGGCTTGTTGATGGACGCGAGGATGAAGTCCACGCCATATTCAGCGTCGACTTCGGCCGTGTCCGACGTAAATTCTTGTTTGGCATTGAGATAGCCGCGGGCGCCGGCTTTCATCACGTAGCTCACGCCGCGCTGCAGCGGGAAGCGAAACGAGCCGTCGCTCTTGCCTATGGCCTTTTGGTTGGAGCCGTCGTTGCCCACGATGCGAATCACGGCGTCGGCCACGGGCTCTTCATCCTTGTCGAGCACCCAGCCGGATATCCAGATTTGCAGGTCGGGCAGTTCAAAGGAGTAAATGTGGTCGTAGCCGCGGGCGTCGCCGCGCGACGAGCTGAAGTAGCCGCGTTCGCCCTGTTTGTCGAAGGTGATGCCAAAGTCGTCGGCGGGCGAATTCATGGGCGAACCCATGTTGACCACGTTCCAGCCGCCCGACGGGGTCATTTCGGCGCGGAAGAGGTCGAGACCACCGAAGCCGGGATGGCCGTCGGAGGCGAAGTAGATCACGGAGTCGGTGCGGCAATAGGGAAACATCTCATTGCCGGCGGTGTTGATAAATTCGCCGAGGTTTTCCAACGAGCCGGCGCGCTCTTTGAGGTTGATGCGCCAGAGGTCGTAACCGCCGGAGCCACCGGGCATGTCGGAGGTGAAGTAGAGCCACTGTCCGTCGGGGCTCACGGCCGGGTGGCCGTAGTTGGAGAGGGTGTCGGCGGTGATTTCAAATTTCTGGGCACCGCTCCACGAGGCGTCGGAGCGACTCGAGGTGTAGATTTCCACGCCGGTAGCGGCGTTGGGTTCGCGGCGGGCGCGGGTGAGATACATTGTGGAGCCGTCGGGGGTGAAGGAGCAGACGCCCTCCTCGGCTTCGGTGTTGAGGTCGCCCTCCACGGCTTCGGGTTTGAGCCATTGGCCCTGCTCGTCTTGCTTCATCACCCAGATGTCTGGCTTCTTCGTGCCGGTGATTTCTGAGCGCGCGGTGCCTTTCACCTTTTCGTTGGTGGTGGTGTAGTAGAGCATATCGTAGTTGTCGCCGGCAAACATCGGGCAATAGTCGCTGCGACGCGAATTGAGCAACTTGGGCTGGCGCACCACGTAGCGCGTGGGGTCGGCTTTGGTGGCAATGGCGCGCCGAGCGCCGGAGAGACCTATTTGGGCAATCTGATTGTCGGGGTCGAGGGCGAGATACTCCTCATAGCATTTCACGGCCTGAGCATATTTGCCCTCGGCGTGGAGCGTGTGGGCCAGGGCCAGGGTGGTGGTGGAGTCGCCGGCGCCATAGCGCAGGGCGTTTTGATAGGATGCGGATGCGCGGGCAAACTGGCCGATGCGGGCGTGGCATTGCGCCATCTTCAGGGCCACCTGTCCGCGCTGTGGGCGTTCTTCCTTGGATTTGAGCTTGTTGTAGACCTTGCGATAGGTGCGGGCCGCGTCGTAGTATTCCCCGCGGGCCATCTGTTCGTCGGCCACGGAGAGCTTGGCGCCGCCACACGAGGCCAACGCTGCAAGCGCGGCCATCGCCAGGGCAAAATATGTGATAATTCGAAAGTTGGTCATCAGAGGAATAACGCAGCCGCAGGGCCAATTATTGCCCGCCGTGTCGACTATATTTCCAGGGTGAAGCTGTCGGTGTAGATCAGCTCGGGCAGGGAGTCTTCGCCCCAAGTGATGGGCAGCCAGAGATAGCGCCCGTCGATGGGATTTTGCGGACGCCAGATGTCGGCCATGAAGAGCAGAGTGCCGTCTGTTAGGGGCAAGACGTAGGTGCTCTGGCCGCCGAAGGTGGTGTCGGCGCCGTCGCCGCGGCAGGGGTTGTCGTGGCGTGTCCATGGGCCGAAGATGTTGTCGGCGGTGAAGAGGCGCGCGGCATTCGGGGCCCAGCCGGTGCAGCCGGAGGTGATCATATAATATTTGCCGTTGTGCTTAAAGAGGGCAGGAGCCTCATTGTGGCCCGCGGGGTCCACGCGCACGTAGCGTCCGGTGTGGGCGGTGTAGTCGTCGGTGAGTTCGGCAATGTGGATGGTGAGGTTTTCCTCGGAGGAGTATATGTGGTAGGCGCGGCCGTCGTCGTCGACGAAGAGCTGCTGGTCGCGAGCCATTTGTCCGCCGGGCAGGTCGCGGAGGGTCAACATTCCGTCGGCCACGTCGGCACGCCATGCGTCGGTCCACCATTGCTGCGCGAGGTCAAACTCGCGTTTGCGGTTGGCCTTGTCAAGACCCATGGGCCATGCGCCGGGGTTGACGCGGCCGTGGCTCAGCAGGCGATATGGCCCGGCAGGGGTGGAGCTGACGGCCACGGCCGATTGGGCGGCGCCATAGCCTTGGCCCTTGAGTTCGAGATGGAGATACATCACAAACTGCCCTGTCTTCGGGCAGAAAATCACCTTGGGGCGCTCCATCACGCAGCCGCGCTCCAGGGGCGCACCCACGGAGTCGGTCACGGCCAGGGCTATGCCGCAATAGGTCCAGTCGGCCAGATTGGTGGAGCTATAGCAGGTGATGCCCTCGAGGGCGGCATTGGAGTGCGCGCTCTTGTGCTCGCCAAACCAATAGTAGACGCCTTGATGGCGCAGGATGCCGCCGCCGTGGGCGTTGATTACACGGCCGTCGGTGTCGGTCCAAAGTTGGCCGGGATAGATGGTCACACTCTCGGCGCGGCCGGCGAGCGCAAGCGCCGCCACGGCCACAACCAAACTAAGAATACGTTTCATTGGCAAGAAGATGCTGGGGGGGGGGGGAAAAACGAGTCACTCCGGCTCGGGGCGCAGTGTGGCGCCGAGGCCGGAGTGAGGGATAAGGTGTTGCCTATTGGCTGATTAGCAGCTGAGGGCAGCGTTGGTCTTGCGAACGGCAGCGGCGCTCTTGGCAAAGAGTTCCTTTTCTTCGGCGTTGAGGTCAAACTCAACCACCTTTTCGATGCCGTTGCGGCCCAGGATACAGGGCACGCCGATGCAGATGTCGCTTTCGCCATATTCGCCTTCGAGGTAGGCAGAGCAGCTGATCATGCGCTTGGTGTCGTGGATCACTGCGTCAACCACGCTGGCTGCAGCTGCGCCGGGAGCATACCATGCGCTGGTGCCCAGCAGGCCGGTGAGGGTGGCACCGCCAACCATGGTGTCGGCAGCTACCTTGGCCAGAGTGTCGGCGGGGAGCAGAGTGGATGCGGGGATGCCACGGTGAGCGGCAAAGCGAGTCAGGGGGATCATGGTGGTGTCGCCGTGACCGCCGATGACGATGCCTTCCACTTCAGCAGGGTTCACGTTGAGAGCCTTGCTCAAGAAATACTGGAAGCGAGCGCTGTCCAGAGCGCCGCCCATGCCGATGATGCGGTTTTTGGGCAGACCGGAGGTCTTGTGAATCAGGTAGGTCATGGTGTCCATGGGGTTGCTCACGCACACGATCACTGCCTCGGGAGAGTTGGCCAACACTTGGTCGGTGACGCTCTTGACGATGCCGGCGTTCACGCCGATGAGTTCTTCGCGGGTCATGCCGGGCTTGCGGGGAATACCGCTGGTGATGACCACCACGTCGCTACCGGCGGTGGCAGCGTAGTTGTTGGTCACGCCTGTGGCGCGAGTCTGCACACCGAGGATATTGGCGGTCTGCATGATGTCCATGACTTTGCCTTCGCTCAGGCCCTCTTTGATGTCGATGAGCACCACTTCGTCGGCAATGCCGGTGGTGATCAACACATTTGCACAAGTAGCGCCTACGTTGCCGGCGCCTACAACTGTAACTTTTGACATAAGTGTGAGATTAAATATTGTTGTTGGAATAAGTTTTTTTTTGTTGTTGTCGTCTGTTTGTTATTGAGGCATCACCCTGCCGGGATAGGCCTTCAGGGCCTCTTCGAGCACCTTCAGCGCTGCCGCCAAGTCGGCCTTTTTCAACACGTAGGCCAAGCGCACCTGATTGCGGCCGCTGCCTTCGGTGGTGTAGAAACCGCTGGCCGGTGCCATAAACACCGTGGCCCCTTCATATTGAAACTCTTCGAGACACCACTGGCAGAAGCGGTCGGAGTCGTCAACCGGCAGCGAGGCCACCGTGTAGAACGCGCCCATCGGTATGGGCGAATAGCAACCGGGAATGCGGTTGATGCCGTCGATGAGAAATTTGCGTCGCTCAACGTATTCGTTGTAGTTGTCGAGCAGATATTGCGAGTCGGCGTCGATGGATGCCTCGGCCACGATTTGGCCAATCAGCGGCGGGCTCAGTCGCGCCATGCAAAATTTCATAATGCTGTGTTTCAGCGCCTTATGCTTAGTGATGATGGCACCGATGCGGATGCCGCACTCGCTGTAGCGCTTGCTCACGGAGTCGATCAACACCACCTTGTCTTCGATGTCGGGCAGATGAAACGCCGAGATATACGGGGCGCCCGTGTAGCAAAACTCGCGATACACCTCGTCGGAGAAGAGATAGAGGTCGTGTTTCTTCACCAGGTCGCGAATCTGAATCATCTCCTTCATCGTGTAGAGATAGCCGGTGGGGTTGTTGGGGTTGCAGATGAGGATGCCTTTGGTGCGCGGGGTGATGAGCTTTTCAAACTCCTCAACCGACGGCAGAGCAAAGCCCTCCTCAATTTTAGACTGCACGGTCACAATCTTTGCGCCGGCCGAAATGGCAAAGGCCATATAGTTGGCATAGGCAGGCTCCGGCACGATGATTTCGTCGCCGGGATCCAGACACGCCATAAAGGCAAAAAGCACGGCCTCGGAGCCACCCGAGGTGATGATGATATCGTCAACGTCTACGTTGATGTTGAAGCGGCTATAATAATCTCGGAGCTTGACGCGCAGCGAGCGCAATCCCTCCGATGGGCTGTATTCCAGTGTGGTACGGTCGATGTGTTTCAGGGCGTCCAGACCTTCGCGCGGCGTGGGCAGATCGGGCTGACCGATGTTGAGGTGATACACCTTCACTCCGCGAGCCTTGGCGGCGTCGCTCAGGGGCACCAACTTACGTATCGGCGATTCCGGCATTTCCATGCCACGTTGTGAGATTGAGGGCATAAATTTTTTGAGTAGTGTTTAGTTCAACGCAAAATTACGCATTTTTTTTCAATCACACAAAACAATTGATAATTGAAAATTGAAAATTGAAAATTGAAAGTGAATAGTTGATAGTGAAAAGTTGATAGTGAAAAGTTGATAGTTGCCCCACCCTCCCCAATTAGACCAATTAGTCCAATTAGTCCAATTGACTTTCAACTTTCAACTTTCAACTTCCGACGGACTTTCAATTTTCAATTTTCAATTTTCAATTATATTCGCTATCTTTGCACTGAAATCACTTTTACCGAACGAACTTTTCTTCTATGAGTATCCGCAACATCTTGATGGGCTCGGCGTTGGCTGCTTTGACGCTTTGTGTGCCCAGCGTGGCGGTGGCCCAATCGGCTGCCGCTAAACCTTTCACAGTGCCCGAACTCCGCAAATGGACCGCCAAGGAAGGCACCTTCACGCCCTCTGCACAAAGCCGCATCATCGTGGCCTCCGGCAACTCCGAACTCCAAGCCATTGCGGCCCAACTGAGCCAAGACTACACCACCCTGACGGGCATCACCCCCACCGTGGCCTCCGGTCGCGCTCACTCCGGCGACATCACCCTGCGCATCAAAGGCAACAAGAAAGCTAATGCCGAGGGCTACACCCTCACCATCACCGCCGACGGCGTCACCATCGAAGGCCCCACGGCTGCCGGCGTGCGCCACGGCGCAATGACTCTGCTGCAACTCACCGAGCAGAGCCCGGCCCTGCCCATCGGCGTGGCTCAAGACTACCCCGACTATGCCATCCGCGGATTCATGCTCGACGCCGGCCGCAAGTTCATCCCCATGGACTACCTCTATCGTCTGGTCGACGTGATGGCCTATTATAAGATGAACGTGCTCCACGTCCACCTCAACGACAACGGCTTCAAATATTATTTCGACGACCAATGGGACAAAACCCAGGCCGCTTTCCGCCTCGAAAGCGAAAAATTCCCCGGCTTGACCGCTCGCGACGGCTCCTACACCAAAGACGAATTTCGCGCCCTGGTGAAATATGCCGCTGCTAAAGGCGTGGAAATCATCCCCGAAATCGACTTCCCCGCCCACGCCCTGGCCTTCACCCGCTATATGCCGGAAATCGGCTCCACCGAC
>CAZJWM010000087.1:0-9017 GCA_964549975.1 uncultured Bacteroides sp.
ACCAATGGCGTGAGCACCTTTTGAGAGAACTTTTTGCAAAATGCGTCAAGCGATGCGTGAGCCTTGTAGCTTGATGATTTCACTTCGATGGGGTTGATCTTTCCTTTGATGCTGATGAGAAAGTCCACCTCGTAGGTGTGGCGTGAATCGGATGCAAAGGTATAGTAAAACAGGCGTCGTCCGGTGGCCACCAACATTTGGGCCACGACGTTTTCGTAGATATATCCGAGATTGGCATCCAATTTGTCGTTGAGCAACTTGGTGTAAATCTCGTTGTCGGTGAAATCGCGGTCGCGGAATGCCAGTGTCACAAATAGGCCTGTGTCGGCCACATACATTTTGAAGTAGTCTTTGTTGTAGTCCATTGCCAGGCCGTTTGATGGATCTGACGTGTGGTAACAGAGGTTCACAATCTTTGAGTCGGCGAGTTCGGAAATTAGGCTGTCGGTGCGCTCGGCTGATGTTCGGCCGATTGCAGTTTGTGGCATGTAGCGCGACACGTTTCGCGCCAATTGGGCGGGTATGTCGTCGAAGAGTCTGCCAAGCCGTCCGCTGCTGTCAATTTTGCGTAAGTCTGACTCGTATAGCTCAATAATGTTGCGTTTCACTTTGTCTACCTCTTGAAGATTTTGTGTGCGCAGGTAGCAGTTGACGGCTTGGGGCATGCCTCCCACGAGCATATATAGCCTAAAAGCTTTCATCAAGGCGCGATGGGCCACCTGCCCGATTTCGCGTCCTGATGCAGCGGCTTGGCGAAGGAGTTGGCCGGTGTTTTGGCCTAAGGCATTTTGAAACTCCTCGAAGTCGAGCGGGTGCATCTCCACGCGTTCCTCTTCGCTGGGGATGAGGATGTCTTTCACGTTTTTGCGTATTGAGATAAGTGAGCCGGTTTCGATGTAGTCATATCTGCCGTCGGCCACAAGATGCTTTATTGCTTGTCGTGCGCGTGGGGTGAACTGCACTTCGTCGAATATGATCGCAGACTTTCGGGGGTGGAGTGTTACGCCGTATTCGAATTGCAACTGCATGAACAGTGTGTCGAGGTTGGAGATGTAGTTGAATAGGCCTTTAACGGCGTCGGATGCTTTCGAGAAGTCAATCAAGATGTGCGATTTGTATTCCTTTTCGGCAAATTGGCATGCAATAGTCGATTTGCCCACACGGCGAGCACCCTCAATCAGTAGGGCTGTTTTGCCCTGTGAGGACTCCTTCCATGAGAGCATTTTTTGGTATAATTTTCGCTTGAAAATCTTTGGAGAGTCTGACATAATGAAAACTAATGGTTTAGCGCTGCAAAGATACGAAAAATATTACTCAGCGCAAAATGTTTTGGGCAGAAAACGTTACTCAGCGCAAAATGTTTTGGGGCGAAATCGTTACTCAGCGCAAAATGTTGAGCCCGAAAATTGGCCGCAAAATTGGTGCATTCGGCGGCGCCGCTCCGCCGCGCTGTTCCCGCCGGAATTTGTGAGTGGGGTGGGGGATTTCGGTATGTCGGAGAAAATTCGTAACTTTGTGGGCATGAAGATAAAGGTGTTATCCTTGGCAGTGATTTGCGGGACTATGGCGGCTGCGGCAATGCAGCCGGCCGACACGTTGCAACTGCCGGCATTTACAATTACGGCTATCAAGCAAGCTCCAACCCTGGCGGTGCAGCCCGTGGCGGCCACCGTGATCGACGCCTCCGACGCCGAGCGCAACCACGTAGTGACGATGCGTTCGGCCTCAGTGTTGGTGCCCAATTTCTTCATCCCCGACTATGGCTCGCGCATGACCTCCACCATCTACGTGCGCGGTTTCGGCACACGCATCGACCAGCCCTCCGTGGGCCTGAACGTTGACAACGTGGCCGTGCTCAACAAAAATGATTTCGACTTCGACCTCTTCGACATTGAACGCATCGAGGTGATGCGCGGGCCGCAGAGCACCCTCTACGGCCGCAACACCATGGCCGGCGTGGTCAACGTCTACACCCTCTCGCCCATGAAATATCAGGGTTTGCGCCTAATGACCCAATATAGCACCGGCAATAGCTGGCGCGTGGGTGCGGGCTACTATCACAAGCTGCGCGACGACTTGGCCATGAGTTTCAGCCTTAACGGCTCCGGCACCGACGGCTTCTTCACCAACGCCTACAACGGCCTGAGCGCCGACGCCCAAAAGGAGGCCGCCGCCCGCTGGAAAACCATCTACCAGCCATCCACCGACTTGAGCATCGAAAACGTGGCTGCTTTCAACTATTCACGCCAAACCGGCTACCCCTACAAATATCTCGAGACGCAGCAAGTGAGCTATAACGACACCTGCTCCTATCGGCGCACCTCGCTCTCCGACGGCCTGACCGTGCAGTGGCACAGCGGCGGAGTGCAATTCTCCTCAATCACCGGCCTGCGCTATCTCGACGACCTGATGCAGCTCGACCAAGACTTCACCCCCAAGAGCTACTTCACCCTGGGGCAGGCCACTCGCGAGTGGTCTGTGACACAAGACCTCGTGGCCCGCGGTTCCGTCGGCGCCAAATACTCATGGCTCGGCGGCCTCTTCGGTTTCTATAAACACGACCGCGTGGAAGCGCCCGTCACTTTCCTCGCCGACGGCATTGCCGAGCTGGTGGAGAAGCCGCGCAACACCGCCATCCCCTCCATGCCCATCCGCTGGCAAACCGACAACTTCCTGTTGGGCAGCAACTTCACCCTGCCCGTGTGGGGCGCCGCCATCTATCATCAGAGCGAACTCAAGCTCGGCCGCTGGACCCTCACCCAGGCCCTGCGTTTGGACTATGAGCACACCGCCATCACCTATTGCAACACCACCTCCACGGCCTACGACGTGGTCAATGCCGCCGACGGCTCCGTGATCAACTCACTGCCCATCGACATCAACGACCGCGGCCACCTGAGCAAATCGCTCTGGCAACTGCTGCCCAAACTCACCGTGTGCTACCGTCTGCCAATGCCCTCGGCCTCGTCGGTCTACGCCTCCGTGGGCAAAGGCTACAAATCCGGCGGCTACAACACCCAGATGTTTTCCGACGTGCTCCAGCAACGCCTGATGCAGGAGATGGGCATGGTGATGAAATATGACATCGACGACATCATCGGCTACAAACCCGAATATAGCTGGAACTACGAAGTGGGCGCCCACGTGGCCTGTGCCGACGGCAGAATCAACACCGACCTCGACGTGTTTTACATCGACTGCCGCGACCAGCAGCTCACAGTGTTTCCGCCCGACCTCACCACCGGACGCATCATGACCAACGCCGGGCGCACCCGCTCCTGGGGCGTGGAAGCCGCCATTGCCGTGCGCCCCTATGAGCGCGTAAACTTCAACCTCAGCTACGGCTTCACCGACGCCCGCTTCGTGCGTTTCAGCGACAGCCGCGGCGACTATTCCGGAAAATATCTCCCCTACGCTCCGCGCCACACCCTATTCTGCTCGCTCACCTACCGCCAGCCGCTGCCGCGCGACCTGTGGCTCTCCTTCACTGTGGACTCCCGCGCCGTGGGCCCCATCTACTGGGACGAGAGCAACACCCACCGCCAAAACCTCTACGGCCTGCTCGGCGGCTCCATTCGCCTGGACTACGACCAACGCTATAGCCTCGAATTTTGGGGCCAAAATATACTAAACGCGCGCTTCGACACGTTTTATTTTGTGTCGATCTCTCACGCCTTTGCCCAGCAGGGCAAACCCCGCCAATTAGGCGTCACCCTCAGAATCAACATCTAAATTCACAATAGACTCCCAACTGACTAATGAACATCAAAAATCTGCTCCTTGCCGCCTGCTCACTCGCCACACTCGTGGCCTGTCAAGACTTGAGCGGCGACCCCGTGCTCGATAAATATGAAGATTGTTTCAGCTATGTGCGCGACGACCAAACCGGTGAGAGCTACATCGACACCACCGCCACCTATCAGCTCGAAACCTACGACTACAACACCACCTTCCAGATGGCCATCAAAAACCTTGCCCTCACCGAAGGCGGCACCCTCAAGAGCGCCCGCGTCTCCGGCATGGTTCACTCCCAGAACGGCGAGATGACCGACGACGACTTCTATCTCTACATTGCCCAAAGCACCATCAACCCCTGCGAAGGCGATATGGAAGTCACCTCGCTGGCCTACTACTATTATCCCGGCAACACATGCCTCACCTTCAAGGTGGACGGTCGCTACAGCGTCAACGTGATCCCCACGTACTACACCCTGCTGTCGCGCACCACCACGGTGCGCAACCTCACCACCGGCCAAGACTGGGTGGATGAGTCGCTCAACGTGCCCTATCACATGAACTTCAACCCGACGGAGTCGACCGTCGACATCGTGGCCGTGGGCCCCAAATTTGCCGACGGAATGCCCTCGCTGGAGATGACCTATCCCAATCTGCCCGTCAAATTCAACTCCACCGGCTACACCATCGACGTGGATGAATTTGTGCCCACAGTGAAGGGCGTGGCCTATCCCGCATTCACCATCACCAAATTCCACGCCGAAGTGTCGCTGCTCCCCAACGGCGAGAAAAAATTCACCTACTACGTGAAGGATCGCGGCTACGTCACCACAGTGCTCCGCGCCAAAGACATGTATTCCGCCACCTCCTCCACCATCACCTCCATCTGATCTGACTTAACTCGCTAATTAGCATACGGATAAGAGGGCGCGGCAACGTGCCCTCTTATATTTATGGGCGAAACTTAGAGGAGTTTTCGAAAAAAATTCGTAAATTTGCACTCCAAAGGGATTGTGTCCCTATTTAATCGAAATCTCAATAAATTATATGATAGCATTATCCATTTCCAGCGGTGTTCTCGCTCTCACGGCGGCCCTGACGGGCTTTGCTCTGGTGGCGTTGGCGCTGTGGCTGGCGGGGCTGATTTCACCCCGGTCGTTTAATTCTCAAAAGGGTGAAGCCTACGAGTGTGGTATTCCCACACGCGGTGAGTCAATGGCTCAGTTTAAGGTGGGCTACTACCTCTATGCGATTCTATTCTTGATGTTCGATGTGGAATGTGTGTTCTTGTTTCCTTGGGCCGTGCGCGTGCGTGAGCTCGGCGGCCAGGGGCTGATCTGCATCGCAGTCTTTTTCTCAATTCTTGTGCTGGGTCTTGTGTATGCCTGGCGGAAAGGAGCATTGCAATGGAAATAACCACCAAATCCATGCCCTACGAGGCGTGGAAAGACAACGCATATATTGAAAACTTGCAGAAGGAACTTGCTGCCAACGGCACGAACGTGGTGGTGGGCTCTTTCGACAAACTTATCAACTGGGGTCGCGCCAATTCGCTGTGGCCTCTGACGTTTGCCACCTCTTGCTGCGGCATTGAGTTTATAGCGCTCGGTGCCGCTCGCTATGATATGGCCCGCTTTGGCTGGGAAGTGGCACGTTCGTCGCCCCGTCAGGCCGACTTCATGATGGTGGCCGGCACGATTGTTCACCGCATGGCCCCGGTGGTGCGTCGACTCTACGACCAGCTTGCCGAGCCTAAATATGTGATTGCTTGCGGCGGTTGCGCCATCTCCGGCGGCCCCTTCCGCAAGAGCTATCACGTGTTGAAAGGCGTGGGCGAGGTGATTCCCGTCGACGTGTATTGCCCCGGCTGCCCGCCGCGCCCCGAAGCGATGATTTATGCCATCATGCAGCTGAGTCGCAAGGTGAGAGTGGAGCGCTTCTTTGGCGGCGTGAATCGCCAGGAGAAGCAGGCAGAATTTCTTGCCAACCACCCCATCGAGGAGGCCAACTAAGAGAGTGAGTAAATAGAAAACAGACTATCAAAACAAACCAAAGATACAATCACAATGGCCAATATTCAGGACACCGTGGCTCAGCTCTTTCCCGAGGTGACTTTTGCCCAGGGCGAAACGCTTGAGCTCAACGTTCCCGACGCCAAGTGGCATCCCCTGGCTGTCACGCTCAAAGAAAAACTCGGGTTCGACAACCTCACCGCCCTCATCGGCATGGACTGGGGCGAACTCCTTGGCGTGGTTTACTACTTCACCAACACCACAACGCAAGAGATGGTGCGCGTGACGGTGACCACCGCCGACCGCGAAAACCCCTTCATCCACTCCATTTCCGACCTCTATGCCATAGCTTGCAACTACGAGCGCGAAGTGTTTGACTTCTACGGCATCAAATTTATCGGTAACCCCGACATGCGTCGCCTGTTCCTGCGCAACGACTGGGTGGGCTACCCCCTGCGCAAGGACTACAACGCCGACGCTGAGGTCAACCCCGTGCGCCTCGACCACGAAGCTGTGGAAGACACCACAGTGACCTACGTGGAAGATGAGCAGGGCAACATTCAGAAAAAAGAGGTGACCATCTTCGCCCCCGAAGACTTTGTGGTGAACGTGGGCCCTCAACACCCCGCCACCCACGGCGTGCTGCGCCTGCGCACCTCGCTCGACGGCGAAACCATCAAGAAAATCGACCTCTATCTCGGCTATATCCACCGCGGCATTGAGAAGCTCTGCGAAGGACTCACCTATCCGCAGACCCTCCACTTCACCGACCGTCTGGACTACCTCTCGGCAATGATGAACCGCCACTGCCTGTGCATGTGCATCGAAAAGGCCATGAACCTGGAAGTGCCCCGCCGAGCTCAAGTGATTCGCGTGATCATGGACGAGCTGATGCGCATCAGCTCCCACCTGCTCTTCATGGGCACCTTCTGCATGGACTTGGGCGCCACCACAATGCTCTTCTACACCATGCGCGAGCGCGAAACCATCCTCGACATCCTGGAACGCACCACCGGTGCGCGCATGACCTTCAACTACAACTGCATCGGCGGCGTGATGGCCGACCTGCACCCCAACTTCGTCGCCGACGTGAAGAAGCTTCTGGAGATCATGCCCAAGGCCATTAAAGAATATAATAAGGTGTTTACAGGCAACGTCATCGCCCACAACCGCATGGACGGCGAAGGCATCATGGCCCACGACGATGCCATCAGCTTCAACACCACCGGCCCCACAGGCCGCGCTTCCGGCTGGCACTGCGACGTGCGCAAGACTCACCCCTACGGCATCTACTCCGAACTCCAATTCGACGAAGTGCTCCGCCAAGAGGGCGACTCCATGGCCCGCTTCAAAGTGCGCGTCAGCGAAATGGAGCAGAGCTGCCGCATCATCGAGCAACTCATCGACCAAATCCCCGAAGGCGACTATTGCGCCAAGGTGCCCAAAATCATCAAGCTCCCCGAAGGCCACTGGTTCCAGCAAATCGAGGCCTCGCGCGGCGCATTCGGCGTCTACATTGAGAGCAACGGCACCAACCAACCCCTGCGCATCAAGCTCAATTCGCCCGGATTCTGCCTGGCCAGCTCCGTTGACCATCTGACCCGCGGCGCCAAGATTGCCGACCTTATCACCATTGGTGGCTCACTGGACTATGTGGTGCCCGATATTGACCGTTAAAAATCTACATTCAATCACTTATGCAAGATTTGTCTATCATAACGAGCTGGATTGACAGCCTGCTGAGCCAAACGCTCGGTCTGGCCCCCTGGCTCACCGTACTCATTGAATGTGTGCTCGTGGGCGTAGTGCTCCTCACAGCCTACTCACTGCTGGCGCTGTTCTACATCTACTTCGAGCGCAAAGTTTGTGCTGCATTCCAATGCCGCCTCGGCCCCAACCGCGTGGGCCCCTTCGGCTTGCTGCAGTCGTTCGCCGATATGTTCAAAATCCTCATCAAGGAGCTCATCACGCTGAACAACACCGACAAGTTTCTCTTCGGCCTGGCTCCCTTCTTGGTGATCGTCGCTTCGATGATGTCGTTTGCCGTGTTGCCCTGGGGTAACGGTCTGCAAGTCATCGACTTCAATATTGGCATCTTCTTCCTGCTGGCCGTCAGCTCCATTGGTGTGCTCGGCATCCTGCTGGCAGGTTGGAGCTCCAACAACAAGTACACCCTGATTGGCGCGCTGCGTAGCGGCGCGCAGATGGTGAGCTACGAACTCTCAATCTCTCTGGCCGTGATCACCATGGTGGTGTTTGCCGGCACGATGAGCGTGAGCGAAATCGTGGCGCAGCAGGAGCGTTGCTGGTTTATCTTCTCCGGCCACATTCCCGCCATCATCGCCTTCCTTATTTATATTGTGGCAGGCACTGCCGAAACCAACCGTGGCCCGTTTGACTTGCCCGAAGCCGAAAGTGAGCTCACCGCCGGCTACCACACCGAGTATTCCGGTATCCACTTCGGTTTCTTCTATCTGGCTGAGTATCTCAACATGTTCGTCATCGGTGGTGTGGCTTCGCTGCTCTTCTTTGGCGGCTGGATGCCCTTCCACATTCCCGGTTTCGACGCCTTCAACGGCATCATGGACCTGATTCCTTCGGTGATCTGGTTCCTGATCAAGGCCATTGCTCTGACCTTCATCATGATTTGGTTTAAGTGGACCTTCCCCCGTCTGCGCATCGACCAACTCCTGTCGTTTGAGTGGAAATATCTGCTCCCTCTGAATCTCGTTAACCTCGTGCTGATGGTGCTCATAGTCACCTTTGGCCTCCATTTCTAAAACAAATCAACCCCCTTTTTCCCCATGAGTGAAAAATTCGGTAAAATTGCCCAAGTAATCGGCCCGGTTGTTGACGTAGCCTTCGAAGGCGACGCCAATTCCCTGCCCCCCATCTACACCGCGCTGAAAGTGGATCGCGCAGATGGCTCCCAGCTCATCCTTGAGGTGGAGCAGCACATCGGCGAAGAGACAGTGCGCTGCGTGGCCATGGAGAGCACCGACGGACTTCAGCGCGGCATGCGCGTTGACAGCCTGGAGCGTCCGATTGCCGTGCCCACCGGCGACCAGGTGAAAGGTCGTCTGCTCAACGTCATTGGCGATTCAATCGACAATTTGGCGCCTCTCAATCGCGAGAACCTGCGCCCCATCCACCAACCCGCTCCTCAATTTGAGGATTTGACCATCTCCACGGAGATTCTCACCACCGGCATCAAGGTGATCGACTTGCTGGAGCCCTATTCCAAGGGTGGTAAGATTGGTCTGTTCGGCG
>CAZJWM010000088.1:0-8953 GCA_964549975.1 uncultured Bacteroides sp.
GGAGAGGCTGGTTATCCTAAAACCCCATCTTGGCCGCATGCGGCCTAGGTGGGGTACACGGCTGATAGTCAGCGGCTTGCTCGGAGAGCATGTCACCAGAGATGCACTGGTGACAACCTCTTCGAGGTAGCTCTTGAGGACTCTGCGCGGCCCCGGCTAGCCTGCGGGAAGCCGGGGTTACAAATAACCAGCATCTCCGATGCATCGCCACACATTGAGTGGGGCGGGGATCAGCGGCGGCGGAAGGGGGGAAGGAGGATGTCGGGGATGTGCTCCACGGTGGGCGGGGCGTTGAAGTGGTTGGTGATGAGCACGGCGTCGATTTGCACTTCGAGGGGCAGGTTGTGCATGCGCACGTAGGTGGAGCCGGCGCGGGCCAGACGGCGCAACTTGGCGGCGTCGAGGCCGAAGCGGTCGTCGAGATGGTCGTCGCGGCGGGTTTTCACCTCCACGATGACGAGGCGGTTGGCGTGGCGGGCCACAATGTCGACTTCCACGTTGCCGATGCGGGCGTTGCGCTCCACAATGGCGTAGCCCAAGGATGTGAGCAGTTCGGTGGCAACGCGTTCGCCCACGTTGCCGATGGCTTTTGTTGTTTCTATCATGGTTTAACTTTGGATGCTAAGAGTCGGTGGCCAATGCGGCAGTAGAGGCATTTGCGCACGTCGCAATATTGGCGACGCAGCTCAATGAGGGCCTGTGAGAGGAAGGCGTTGTTGCAGCCTATGCCGGCGCGACGATAGACGTCGACCACGCGGTTTTGCTCCGCGGGCAGGTGTTCGAGGATGTCTATGGCGCGGTCGCGCAACTCGGGGTTGTCGGTAAATTCGCCGTAGGCCATCATCAGCGGCGCCACCACGTTGATCACCAGCATATCCACGGTGGTTGCGCCCATGGCCTTGGCGGAGTCGGCGTCGAGGTTTTTGCCGGGGAGAAGGGCAGTGAAGGTGCTGTGAGTGGCCCAATGGCCGCTGAGGGTGATGCCGCTGAAGAGGGCGCGGGCCTGCTGCTCGTCGCGGCAGTCGAGCACTTGGGTGAGGAAGTTGAAACCGCCCTCCATCATCCGCGCCAACAGGGCTATGCGGCGATGGGGGAACGACTGCGGACGCATTCGGCTCATCTTCCAGCCGAGCGATTGCGGCTGCTGCAGCGAGAATTTGTTGGCCACGAATTGATATTCGCGACTGAGCGCCTCGGCGTAGGGGCAGGAGTGCGGGTCGATGAGTCCGGCTTGGCCGAAGAGCATCGCCTCGAGGGTGAGCGGCGAGTCGCTGTGTTTGCGCATGAATCGCAGCGGCGAGGCCATGGCCAGACGTTCAAATGGTTCGCTGTTCACTCCGGCACCGAGGGCGCGCGCCAGAGTGACGTAGGCGGCGTCTTCCCAGTTGCCGTTGAAGCGTTGGAGATATTGCATGATGCGGTCCACCTTGGCCTGCACGCGCTCAAAGCCCATGGCATCGAGCCAGTCGCGCATCAGCAGGGGCGGCACGGTGGCAATTTCGGCGGCGCAAGCCAAGTCGACGCTGCGGTTTTCCACAAAGGCGGCCACGCGCTGCGGCAGGTCGGGGGCGCAGGGGAGCACCATCTGCGGGATGGTCTGCCCGTCGGGGCGCGAGATGGCGCAGTCGTCGTGTTGCACCACGTGGAGAATCACGGTCTGATAGGCCGGATTGGAGTCGTGGCCGTGGCGATGCCAGTCGCTGGCGCGGATGTGGAGCTCCACGTTTCCGCTCCAGAGTTCGGAGCCGATTTTCACCTTGGCGTTGAAGAAGTCGGGGCCGGCGTCGCGATTGAGCAGCCCGGGGTCAATGACCTGCACGGGTGTGCCGTCTACCGTGGTCAAATCTTTTTGAATCCACAGTCGATGTTGCCAAACGTATTGCATCAGCTCCTCCATGGCGTTGAGTTCGGTTATTGCAGTGGCGGATTGGTGTCCTTGTCGCCCGGCGGTCGCTGCGGATGGGGCAATTCCTGAGGATGTTCCACCGGAGAGATAAACTGTTCAACGGAGCCGGAGCCGTCGGCCAAACATTGGTCAACGTCGGCAATGATGCGGCGCAGCTGAGTCTCCATCTCCTCCAATTGGGCGGCGCTGACGGCTTCGCCGAGTTGCAGCGGCGCGATGGCCGTGAGCGTGGCAGTGTGGAAAAAGTCGTAGCTCTGAGCCGTGGGCAGTTGCTCCAGTCGCGGAAGCAGCTCGTTGAGGATAAGGCCGCAGCGATTGCGCGCCGTGGCCTTGGCGGCGTATGCCTTGGAGCGCGAGGCAGGGATGGGGTTGGCACCGGCCACGTAGGGCGCAAGCGTCTGAGCCACCAGCGCATAGGCGCCTGACCCGGCAAAGTCGTTGTTCATCTCGGGATAGAGCGGGGTGACGCCGTCGGCGCGGAGCATCTGCGAATTGATGTCGACGAACCAATATCCGCGAGCGGTGAGCGAGTCGCTCAAGAGGCTGTTGAAGCGATTGATGCGCTGGTTGAGTTGATAGTTGCGCACGGGGAGCAACGACAGCCCCATCAGGGCCGTGCGCGGCCATTGGGCGGCGATTTCGTCGAAGAGCGCGAGGCATGAATCGACCATCTGCTCTGGAGAGGCGGTGAGGTTGACAATCTCGTTGTCGCAGCCGTAGAACATCACGGCACGCGGCTCCGTGGCCCGGCCGCCGCTCAGGAGTTGGCGCGTCTGGCTGTGGATTAGCTTGAAGGGGGTGGAGGCATAGCCGTAGCCGTATGCGCGGCAGCGCACCCGGGTGGTGCCCATGAGCTCGTGCCACTGCGTGCCGGTGAAGAATTCGCCGCCAATGAGCAGGGCGTCGGAGCGGGAATTGGTCAGGGAGGCGCAGAGCTGCGAGCGCATCGCGGCAACGTTGCCGATGGAGGCGTCGAGCTGCACGGGGGACGCGAGCGAGACGTTCAGGCCTAAAAGCGGGGCCATGGCGGCGCACCAGCGGGCGTAGCCGTCGGCACTCAGGTGGAGGCCGTCGACCGAGAGGGTGTGGTCCACGATTCCCAGCATATCGTCGAAAAGGTCTACGTAGGTGGCGCCGCGGCGCAGGCACTCTTCGCGCAACAGGGCGTTGACGCGGCGAATCTCGTCGAGGGTGCGTATGCCCTGTTCGGAGGGAAAGATGCTCACCACGAAGAGCTCGGTGCGCGGCGATTCGAGGGCCGCGCGTTGCAGGATGAGGCCCACGTTGGCGGCTATGGTGTCGGCCGGAGTGCCGCCTTGGATATCGTTGGTGCCGATGAGGAGCACGAGCTTGTCGGGGCGTCCGGTCAGGATATTTTCGATGTAATAGAGGGTGGCGGCGGAGGTGGTGCCCCACACACCGCGATTCACGACGCGAGGGTCGTCGCCGAAACATTCCCACCATTCGTTGCCGTGGGTGATGGAATTGCCAACGAAAACGATGGATGTGGAGTCGACGGGCAGCCCGGAAATCGTCTCAAAGCGGTGTTGAAGGTAGAAGCTGGAGACGGCCATTGCGACGTAGCTGCTGCGCGACAAAGAATCGACTTCGAGTGTCGACGAGGGGTCGTCGGCACACGAAGTCGTTAACACGATAAACGTGGTAAGGGTTGCACTTATGATTCTACGGAGTAGTTTTCTCATTGTCTAAGGGTTAGCGCACAGCGGCCTTGGCGGTGGCTGTGGCGCCGTTGGGCAGGGTGGCCACCACCAGATAGACTCCGGGGAGTTGGGGGGCCGAGGGGTTGCATGCAGCACCTGCGGCGTTGTAGATGCGGCATGAGGTGACGGGCTCAATCACTTGGATGCGGCCGTCGGCGCTGACGCTGACGCGCAGCGAGGCATGGGCGGCATCGGCCGTGGCAGAGGAGATGGCGGCGTTGCTCTCCGGGCGCGAGTCGCCCGAGTTGAGCACGTAGTTGTCGGTGAGGTCGGCGGTGTTGAGGCGGTGCACAAAGGCCACCACGTGGGCGTTGGCCGGGCGTTTGGTCTTGCCGGGGTTGATTTTGGGATAGGTCACGGAGAAGTTGCCCTCTTCGTCCCAGGTGAGGAGGTCGCCGGTGGAGTTGGTGCAGAGGTTTGTGCGAATCACGCCGTTGTGGCGGAATTTCTCCACGAGGTCGGCGGGGGAGTCGGCGTCGACGTCGGTGGAGGCGCCTTTCTGGAAGTAGTCGCTGAGGGTGAGGTCATCTTCCACGTAGTAGGCGGAGATGTAGACCTTGCCGTCGGCGGTTTGGGAGCCGAGGGCCACGCGACCGCTCACGGTGACGGTGCTGTCGGGGTTGATGGCCACGTCAACGCCGGCGAGTGCGGGCTGCAGACGGGCCTCTTTGATGCGGATGAGATATTGCTCGTTGCCAAGCACACCCTGGGCGGCAAAGACGGGGACGCTCTGTCCGGCAAAGACTCGGCGGTCGTACATCACGGCGGGGTTGTAGGTCGACCCGCCAAAGAGGTAGAGCAGGTCGGTGTCCACGCCCTGGGTGAGGGCGTCTTTCTGGAAGCCGTCGTGATGGGCCACGTAGGTGTAGGGGTGGCCGAATTCTTCGAGGGCGGAGTCGAGATAGTAGGCCATGAAGGGGCAGTTCACGCAGGTCATGCCGGTGAATTCTTCAATCAGGGGGATGCGGGTGAAGGCGTCGGCGGTGACGAAGAGGTGGATGGGCGTGGTGTAGGCCGGGGTGACGGCTTGGCCGTTGATGGCGGTGGCGGCGAGGTTCATCACCACGTCGGAGGAGCATTCCGCGCCGGCGGTCATGGTGGTGGGCACCAGGGCGTAGCCATAGGCGGGGATGTTGACGTCGATGGTGGTGGTGCCGGCCACGGAGCCGTCGGCATTGGTGCCGGTGATGGTGACTTGGGAGATGGGGGTGGCGGTGAGGTTGCGCACGTAGGCTTGACACTCAAATTCGGTGGAGGGGGCCACTACCAAGGGGACGTCGGTGAGCGTGGCTATGGCGCCCTGAGCGGGAGCTTCGGCGGCGGGTTCGATGATGGCCTCAATCAGCGGCATGCCCATGTCGGAGATGGCGGTCCAGTCGGCATAGCGGCCGGGGCGGAGATAGTAGACGTCGGAGAGCGAAGCGGCATTGTAGGCACCGATGGGATAGACGCCGGTGGCGCCTTGCGATTCCTGGACGCTGTAGCCCACCCACACGTCTTCGTCGCCCAGGGTGACGGGTTCGCTGAAGGTGAGTTCGTTCCATCCGGCATAGAAATTGTCGATGGTGGAGGCCACGGCATCGGAGTCGAGCGAGCCGCGATAGAGCTTCACTGCGGTGCGCTTCTGCGACTTCTGCTTATAGTCGGTGCGCAGATAGCAGCGCACGCCGGTGACGCGCGCTCCGCGCAGCGAGGGTGTGGTCTCCGGAGTGAGCTTGATGGCCACTTCAATGAGGTTGTTGGCGCCGGAGCCTTGCCAGGAGATGACCGTGGAGTCGGGGTTGTGGGGCGCATAGCCCCAATAGTCGGCTGCCTGCGTCGGCAGCGCCGTGGCGGCCGACAGCAGGCAGAGGGATGTCAGGATTTGGGAGGTATGTTTCATCGAATCACAACTTTTTGAGCCTGATTGCCCGAGCGCACCAGATAGATGCCGGGGGTGGTGGGGCGACGGCTCAAGCGCTGGCCGCCGATGTTGTAGATTTCTTGGGCGTTGTCGAGGGCTTCGTCGGCAGTGATTTCACTGATGGAGGCCACGGCCGAGAGGCGACGTTCGCCGGAGTTGATGATGTTGCGGTCAAACTTATCGTTGGTCTGCGGACGTTGCAGGAAGGCCACCACGCGCATGTTCAGCCAGTTCCAGTCTTCGTCGAGTTCGAAGGGATAGGTCACGGAGTAGTCGCCTTCGGCCATCTCTTCGCCGTGGATGTCGCAGGGCTGCACGCGAATCACGCCGCTATGGTAGAAGATGCCGTCGGGATACATTTCCAGAATCTTATCGCTGGAGGGGAATTCCTGGGAGTCGGTGGCCACGCTGTCTTCCACAATGTAGGTGGTGAGCCAAAGCTTTTCGTCGGCGGGGAGCACGTCGGGTTCGATGGTGCCGGAGATGGTGAGTGAGCCGGTGTGGGTGGCGGCGTCATAGGTGCCGTCGATGTTCACGGAGGCGAGGGTGGGCACGGCCAGGGCTTCGTCGTAGGCATAGTTGACAAAACCGGGCTGGAGCACGAAGAAGGCGGGGGTGCCGCTCATGGGCGAGAGGTTGTTCACCTGGTTGCAGCGGTCGATGGTCATCATGGGCAGGTAGACCAGCGAGGAGTCGTTGTCCACCATGTCGAGCATCAGCTGAGTGTCTTCGTCATCGCCAACGGAGAACTTGTCGTCGAGGTGGTGAGCCACCATGGAGATGGCGTCGCTATAGGAGTCGAGGCCTTCGATGAATGCGGGGAAATACATTGAGCCGGGGGTGTAGTGCTCGGATTCGGAGCCGTAGTATTCGGCCACGGGGCGCTTGACATATTTCTCGGCCACATAGTCGGGGATGGCGAGCATGTTGATGTCAAGGCTCGAGGTGATGTTGTTGGGCTTGGCGTTGACATGACTCACGCCCACGGTCATAGTGCCGGTGCCGAGGGCCAGCAGCGGCATGGCCACGTCTTTGGTGCTGCCGGGGGTGATGGGGTCGGTGAGCGAGAGGTTTTTGTATTTGGTTTCGCCGTCGATGCTGTAGGAGACGGTCAGGGAGTTGACGTTGTTGGAGCCTTCGTTGGCAAAGGTCATCTTGGCGGTGCCATATTCGCCGGCGAGGGCCACGTTGGAGTAGCGGATGTCGGTGATGGCGAGCTCGTTGAGGTGGGCGTCGGCGTCATATTCCACCACGGCGAGCATCATCAGGTTGCCGGCGTTGGTGTCGTAGGGGTAGAGGTCTTCCCAGATTTCGGCGCCGCCATAGTAGTCGTTGACGGCATAGTCGGTGGTGTAGTTCACGCCCTTGAGGATGGCGGAGTAGGTGCCGGTGGCCACGCAATATTCGTTGACGGGCATGGTCAGGCGCACACCCACGTAGAGGTCTTCCGGAGGATTGGGCAGGGTGTAGGGTTCACTGAAGGTGATGGTGTTCCATCCGAATTTCACTGTGGCATCTTGCGAGGCCACGGTTTCGCTGTCGATTGCGCCGGAACGCACAATGGCGGTAACCTTACCTGCGGTGTGGCTACACCAGCCGAATTTCAAGGCTTTGACGGTGCCGCCGCCATAGGTGGCGAGGGTTGCAGCGGGGATTTTGATGACGTAGGCCTGTTCGTTGGCCACGGTGTACGACCAGCCGGTGGCTTCGTAGACCGTTTCAGAGGGGTCGACATAGCCGAAGTCGCGAGTGGTGGTGGCGGCGGTTGCGCTGCCGAAGCCGATGGCTGCGGCCATGAGGCAAGAGAGTAAAATTTGTTTCATTCGGGAAAGCTGATTGTGAAAAAGGGTTGGATTATATTTTTGTGTGTAGATATATGCCTGCTCAGAAGTTCATGCCTATGCCGGCGGTGACGGCGTGCACGTCGTTGTAGGTTGAGCTGCTCATCTGGCGATAGGTGTAGGCCACCAGGAAGTAGGAGCGATAGTTGCTCTTCATGGCCAGGTTGATGCCCCAGCCCACGGAGCCGTAGAAGCCGGTGGTGGTTTTCTCTTCGTCGGGGAGGTTGTTGAAGCTCCATCCGGCTTTCACCTCCAGAAAGCAGCGTTGGGCCGTGGGCGAAAACGAGGTGCGGCAGATGGCAAACACGGGAAACATGCGGGCGCTCTTGCCCACGCCAATCTCCATGGCGCCGCCCACACCGGCCATCTGCACCACGCGCGATTTGTAGCCAAAGGCGGCCGAAAGGTTGATGGTGGAGAGGTCTTGAGCGCTCATGTCGATGGCGCTGCTGATGTCGGCGCCCCAGGCAAAATGGCTCCGGGGCCACTCATCGGTGGCGCCGGCCGCAAAGATGCCGGTGACGGCCAGCGACAATGATAGAATCAGACGTCGTAAGTGTTCCATGTCGCAAAGTTAATGAAAATTCCGAACATTTCAAAATCAACGAGCCAGCGCTTCAAAGCTGAGCAAACGTCGGCACAAATTGGATGCCGAGTATCGCAGCTATCCTGACAAAGCTCGATAGTTGAATGTCGGTTTTACCACTTTCCACACGAGCAATATAGCTCTGCTCCTTACCAAGCTTTTCGGCCACCTGCTTTTGCGTCATTTTCAGCTCTTGACGGCGTTCGCGCAGCATATTTCCATAGAACCAGGCAAGCGATTCTTCGTCAAAGCGGTTGCGCTCTTCGCTGCCGGGCGCACCATATTTCTCGTCCAACTGCTGATTGTAGGTTGGAAGCTTTGCCAACTTTTGAGGGTCTAACTTTTTCATAATTCTAATTTATTAAGTATTGCTGTTGCAATGTCTATTTGTTTTCGATAATCCCTATTGTCCTTTTTAAGGAAACCATTCAGCAACAGAATGTTCTTTGCCTCAATAAAATTGCCAGCATCTATAGCAAAGAGCACAGTGCGATATTCATTAGTGCCTACAGAAATTCTCATTTCGTAAAGATTGGTATTCTCCAGATGCTTTACGAACTTAGTTGAAACGTTATATATAGATGCTATAACATTCATCACGTAGTCGAACTTGATCTTTACCTTTGTAGGCAAAGCCGCAAAGAACGCATCAAATTCAGGCGTTCTGCTTATGGTTCGCACATATTGCGCCGCATGGTTGTCAGTTTTCATGATGCAAATATAACTAATTAGTTATAATCTACCAAATATTTTATGAAAATTCTAATTTACGCAGAATACTGGCTTCAGCCAAGCACAAAATGCGCACTTGCAGACACACTGCGAGTCTCCGACCTGACACACTCGGCGCCCCGGCGCCGAGCAAATAATTCGTTTCCATTATGACAACTTCTCAATAAAAATGTTTATCTTTGTGGGATGGTAACATAGTACCCATATATACAATCATTATACCAATGGACATAAAGACTCTGATAGCAGAATGTACTGCATACG
>CAZJWM010000089.1:0-8831 GCA_964549975.1 uncultured Bacteroides sp.
GAGAAGTCCACTCTGGACCTGAGCGACCTCGAGGAGAAGCTCTACGCAGCCATGGACGACGACCTCAACACCCCCATAGTCATCGCCCACCTCTTCGACGCCTGCCGCATGATCAACCAAGTGAAAGATGGCAACGCCACGGCCACAGCACAAGACCTGGAGCTGCTGCGCCGCCTATTCTCCACCTTCCTCTTCGACATCATGGGCATCACCGACGAAACCGCCGGCGGCGGCGCCAACCTCGCCCCCTACGAGCAAGCCGTTGACCTGCTGCTGCAAATTCGCGCCGAGTCGAAAGCCAAAAAAGATTGGGCCACCTCCGACCTCATTCGCAATCGCATGGCCGAAATAGGCTTCAAAGTCAAAGACACCAAAGACGGCGTTGAATGGTCGCTCTGACCCGCGCCAATCCTCTAAGATTCAACACAAAAGGAGCGTGCCACGGGTGCGCTCCTTTTGAAATTTCAACACCGATTGAGGAAATTTAGCGGATAAACGGCTGTTTTCTCGGATTTTTTCCGTAAGTTTGCACTCATGATAAAATGGTTACGTCAATACGTGTCGCTGTCGCTCCTTGTGGTGACTGCATTCGTCGCGTTTGTCTTGTTTTTCAACGACAACTCCGTGATGAAACGCATGACCTATACCTCAGAGATACGTGACCTGAAAGTCAAAATCGCTCAATACGAAGACACCCTCACGCTCTATCGCGAGCTCAACCACCGACTCGACGTGTCGGCCGGCGAGATGGAGAAGATAGTGCGCGAACACTACCACATGCAGCGCCCCGACGAGGACGTCTACGTGTTTGAGTAACACAGAAAACTAACGCGTATGAAATCAAGACGATGGACAACGTGGGTGCTCACCCTGGGGCTTCTGGCCGTGGCGGTGGGTATGGCCATACCGGTGTTGACCGGCGGCTTCCAGAACCCCTTGTTCAAATATATCTATGCCGCCGGCGCAGTGTTGACACTCGTGGCGCGGCTTTCGGCCCCTCCGTATATCGGCACGGACATGCGTCTGCGCCGGTTGCTGCGCATGGAAGCGTGGAGCGCCGTGTTCTACATTGTAGCCTCTTTCTTCAGCTTTTATAACCACAATACGTATCGCGACTGGCTGGCATTCACCCTTGCCGGCGCCGTGGTGCAAATCATCGCCTCGGTGATGATCACATTGCGTCAAAAGAAATAGAAAGCCCCAGGACAGAGAATGAGTCTATACTTAACAATCGACTGTGGCAACACAGCCACCAAGCTCGTGGTCTACGACGCGGAGAGCTCCGCCGAGCTCGACCACGAAATCATGCGCGGACGCGCCACGGCCAAAGAAATCAGCCGCTGGCTCGACGGCCGCAAACTCGCCGGAGTGGCCACGGCCTCCGTGGTGGGCGACGTCAGCGACCTGCTCCAAGGGCTCACGGCCCCGCTGAAGCTCAACCTCGACAGCGCCACCCGTCTGCCCATCAGCAACGGCTACGCCACCCCCGCCACCCTGGGCCCCGACCGCCTCGGCGCCGCCGTGGGAGCCGCCTCGCTGGCCCCCGGCGAAGAGCTCCTGGTGGCCGACATAGGCACGGCCTGCACCTTCGACGTGGTCAGCGCCGACGGCACCTACCTGGGCGGCAACATAGCCCCCGGCGTGGGCATGCGTCTGCGAGCGCTCCACCACTTCACGGCGCGCCTGCCGCTGGTCAACTCCCACGCCACCGAGCCGCTGCCCTGCTTTGGCGGCTCCACGGCCGAAGCCCTGCGCGCCGGTTCGCTCCGCGGCGTGGTGGCCGAAATTTGCTACTACTCGCGGCTGGGCAACGCCTCACGCCGCCTTTTCCTCACCGGAGGCTGGGCCCCCGAAATCGCCGCCCTGCTCCCCGCCAACGTTGAATATACTCTTCACCCCCACCTTGTGAACCAAGGCCTACTTAGCATACTCCACTACAACTCGAAATGATGAAGAAAACCATACTCACTCTCGTGGCCACAGCCGCCATGACCCTCAGTTTCGGCAACACCGCCCTTGCCGAAGGCCCCGCACCGAGCCCCTACTCAATGCGCGGCTATGGCCTGCTGGGCGACCGCGCCACCTCCACCCAACGCGCCATGGGCGGCGTGGGCTACGCCATGCGTTCCTCCAAGCAAATCAACGCAATGAACCCCGCCAGCTATGCCGCCATCGACACGATGACATTCCTCTTCGACATCGGCCTCGACGTCGGCTCCGTGCGCCTGAGCGAGAACGGCAACTCCGACAATCGCACCATAGGCGGCTTGGACTACATCACCATGCAAGTGCCCCTGGGCCGCTACATGGGCGCATCGCTCGGCCTGGTGCCCATCAGCTCCGTCAACTATTCGTTTGGCTCCGAAGTGAGCAACGGCGAAAACCAATATCAAGGCTCCGGCGGCCTCAACGAGCTCTATCTCGGTGTGGCCGGTCGCCCCTTCAAGGGCTTCAGCATCGGCGCCAACGTGGGCTACGTGTTCGGCACCCTGCTGCACGACACCTACGCCGAGGCCACCGACGGCACCTCGCTCTATGAGGGCGAAATCGTGGTGCGCGACTACAGCCTCACCTTCGGCGCTCAATACAGCCTCCAACTCAACAAGCGCAACCGTCTGACCGCCGGCCTGACCTACGGACTGGGCAAAGACATGCACGGCCACTGCTACGGCGTGACCTACAACCAAATCAGCTCAACCACCTCGTCGCAACAAAACGACACCATCGGCTACTCCAAACTCAACCCCGGATTCTCCATGCCCGAAACGTGGGGCGCCGGCCTTAGCTACGAATTCGACAACCGCCTGAGCCTCGAAGCCGACTTCACCTATCAGCCCTGGAGCAAAGCCAAATATGCCGGAATCAGCGACTTTGCCCCCTCGCAAACCTTCGTCGACCGCTATCGCGGCGCCCTGGGTGTGCAATTCACCCCTCGCGCCCGCGGCAACTACTTCAAGCGCATCACCTATCGCGCCGGCGCATTCCTCTGCCGCGACTACATGACCTACGGCGAAGGCAACAAAGTGAAAGAATACGGCGTGACCGTCGGCCTGGGCCTGCCCACTCCCGTGCGCACCACAGTGAACCTCGGCTTTGAATACAAGCATCGCACCACCTCGCCCGTGAAGATGGTCACCGAAAACTATTTCCTCGTAACCCTGGGCATCAGCCTCAACGAAGCCTGGTTTATGCCCAGCAAGATCTTCTAAGCCGACGTGACCCCGCTACGCTCCACAGCCTATGCACTTGTGGCCTCAGTGGCAGCAATAGCTTGCTCCTCGGGGGGCGACACCCCGGCCCCGGAGCCGCTCGACGGCAACGTCGTGCCCACCATGGTGACCGACTCGGTGAACTCCTTCATCAGCGACTCCGGAGTGATGCGCTATCACATCATCTCGCCGCTGTGGCTCATGTATGACGAAGCCGACGACCCCTACTGGATCTTCCCCAAGGGCCTGCAAATGTATCGCTTCGACAACAACCGCCAAATCGACGCCACGATGACCGCCGACACCGCCCGCTACTTCACCTCGCGGCGGCTCTGGCGCTTCGACGGAAACGTCAGGGTGCGCAACATTCGCGGCGACCGTTTCCTCACCGAGCAAGTGTTTTGGGACCAACTCTCCGGCAAGATCTACAACGACACGTTCATCCACATTGAGCTGCCCGAGCGCATACTCGAAGGCTACGGATTCACCTCCAACCAGCAGCTCACCGACTACACCCTCCGACATCCCACCGGCATCATGCCCATGCCGCAAAACCTCTCAAACCTCTAACCCACCCCTCTCTCAATCAAAATGACAACCTGGATAATCATCGCCGTGGCCTCTCTGCTGCTCTCCGCTCTCTTCTCCGGAGTGGAGATTGCCTACGTGTCGGCCGACAAGGTGCGCGTGGAGCTCGACCAGCAAAAAGGCGGCGTGATTGGCTCTATCCTGGGGCAATTCTACGGCCGCAGCGACTTCTTCCTATCGTCGCTGTTAGTTGGCAACAACATCGTGCTGGTCATCTACGGTATGGCCGTGGCCAAACTGCTGGAGCCCACCATCGAAGGATGGTTTCCGCAGAGCGAGGCCATGACCCTGCTCTGCCAAACGCTGATTTCCACCCTGGTGATCATCTTCATGGGCGAATTTCTCCCCAAGAGCCTCTTCCGCATCAACCCCAACACCTCGCTGCGCCTGGCAGCCCTGCCCATCTACCTGTTTTATCTGCTGCTCTACCCCGTGTCTTACTTCACCTCGGGGCTTTCGCGCCTGCTGATGAAGCTCGTGGGCATACGTCGGCCCGACGCCGTGAGCGGCACCCTCAGCGTCGTGGAGCTCAACGACTACATTGAGCGCTCCATGGAGCAAACCCCCGCCTCGGCCGACGAACCCCAACAGCAAATCGAGAACGAAGTGAAAATCTTTCACAACGCCATCGACTTCTCACAAACCCACGTGAGAGACTGCATGATTCCGCGCAACGAAATCGTGGCCGTGGACATCGACACGACCTCGCGCGCCGAACTCTCGCGGCTGTTCACCCAGAGCGGCCGCTCCAAAATCATAGTCTATCGCACCGACATCGACTCCGTGTTGGGCTACATCCACGTGAGCGAACTGCTCCACGTCGATGCCGACTGGCGCCAATGTCTCAAGCCCGTGATCTTCGCTCCCGAAACCCTCATGGCCAACAAAATGATGCGCCGCCTGCTGGCTGAAAAGCGCTCAGTGGCCCTGGTGGTCGACGAGTTTGGCGGCACCTCCGGAATGGTGACCCTCGAAGACCTCGTCGAAGAGATTCTCGGCGACATTCAAGACGAACACGACCGCTCCACGCTGGTGGCCCGCAAGCTTGCCGACGGAGCATACGAATTTTCGGGACGTGCCGAAGTGGAGCTGCTCCGCGAGCAGTATGGCATCGACATCCCCGAAAGCGACGAATATCAAACTCTGGCCGGCTACCTGCTGCGTGCCACCGGCACCATCCCCGCCGAAGGCACCACGCTCGAAATCGAACCCTACACGTTCAGGGTGCTGAAATCGGCCGCCAACAAACTTGAACTCATCAGAATTGAACACAGTAAGTCCTGCTGAAATTTCAGCCATCAAGCAGCGACTCGGCATCGTCGGGTCAAGCGCCGCCCTGCTCGAAGCAGTGGGGCGTGCTCTGCGTGTGGCTTCGATTGATTTGTCGGTGCTCATCATTGGCGAGAGCGGCACCGGCAAAGAGTTTTTCCCAAAGATTATCCACCAAAGCGGCGCCCGCAAACACGCCAAATTCATAGCCGTGAACTGCGGCGCAATCCCCGAAGGCACCATCGACAGCGAACTCTTCGGCCACGAAAAAGGCTCGTTCACCGGCGCCATCGCCTCGCGTAAGGGCTACTTCGAAGAGGCCGACGGCGGCACCATCTTCCTCGACGAAGTGGCCGAACTGCCGCTGACCACCCAGGCCCGACTGCTCCGCGTGCTCGAGACCGGCGAATTTCTCAAAGTGGGCTCGTCCACGGTGCAGCGCACCAACATCCGCGTGGTGGCCGCCACCAACGTCGACATGGCCAAGGCCGTGGCCGACGGACGCTTCCGCGAAGACCTCTACTATAGGCTCTCAACGGTGCAAATCAACGTGCCCCCGCTGCGCGACCGCGGCGCCGACATCACCCTGCTGGCCCGCAAATTTGCCGCCGACTTTGCCGAACGCTATTCCACCCCGCAAATCTCCTTCAGCTCGGAGGCCGCCTCGCTGCTGATGGCCTACCGCTGGCCCGGCAACGTGCGCCAACTGAAAAACGTGGTGGAACAGCTGGCCCTGTTTGAAACCGGCGAAACCATCGACCGCGACACCCTCAAACACTATCTGCCCGACACGGTCTACACCCCCACTGTGGTGGCCCACCACGGCGCCGAGTCAGCTGACTCCGACCGCAGCTACCAGCGCGAACGCGAAATGCTCTTCAACATGATTCTGAGCCTGCGCAATCAGGTCGACGCCATGCGCGCCGAACTCGACTCCCGCGCCGGCGCTGCCACCACGACGGCCACCATCGTCACCCCCGCGCCCGTCGACATCATCCACAGCGCCCCGCGCCTCACCTCGGCCGAAGCCACCCACCACACGCTGCCCCTCGACGTGGCCGCCACCGAAGTGGCCCCCACCGCTCCCACCACTACCGATTCCTCGGCCACCCTCGAGCAAACCGAACGCGAAACCATTCGCCGCTCGCTGATGCGCAACGGCGGCCGTCGCAAAGCCACCGCCGACGAACTCCAAATCTCCGAACGCACCCTCTATCGCAAAATCAAAGAATATGGTCTGGAATAAACTCTCTGCACTGCTGGCCTGCATCATCCTGGCGCTGAGCCTCCAAGGCTGCCGCATCAGCTACAAGCTCAACGGCTCCGCCCTGGACTACACCGTCTACCACTCCATTGCCATCGGACAATTCCCCATCCGTGCCGCTCTGGTCTACCCCCCGCTGCAGCAAACCTTTGAGAACAACCTCACAGACTATATCCAACGCAACACCCGCCTGCAAACCACCACAGGCGACTCCGGCAACACCGACCTCGCCCTCGAAGGCGAAATCACCGGCTACTCCCTCTCACCGCAAGCCGTGGGCTCCGACGCCTACGCCACCAAAACGCGCCTGACCATCAGCGTGCGCGTGCGCTACACCGACGCCACCAACGAGCGCAACAACGTGGACCAAAACTTCTCGGCCTATCGCGACTTCGACAGCTCCGAACTGCTCACCGACGTGCAAGACCAGCTCTGCGAAGAGATCTCCGAAGAACTTGTGGAACTGATATTCAACGCCACCCTCGGCAACTGGTAATCCCCCCTCCTCACCTATGCAACCCATCACCACCGACGAAATCACCCACTGGATAGAAGGCACCGCCCCCACCGCAGAGCGCGTGGAAGAGCTCGCGCAGGCCTATCCCTGCTTCATGCTCCCGGCCGCCACAATCATGCGCCTTGCCCCGGAGACCCTCTCCGAGGAGCAACAGCAGCGCTTGTGCTCACGCCTGGCCCTGGCCGCTCCGCGCCTCGACGCCATGACCCTGGCCGCCAATGCCGACCTCCACAGCGAATATGCCTCATTCTACCCCCCGGAGGAAAACGCCACCCCAACAACGTCGCAAACCATCGACACATTTCTCGACACCTACGGCACCGACGACCCCGACCAAGAGGCCCTGCTCACCCGACTGATTTTCAACCCCACGCCCGACTACGCCCAAATCCTCGCTCGCCAAGAGCAACAAAGCGTGCCCGAAGCCGACGATGCGCCCACCGGCTCGCCCGACGACCGCATCAACCGCTTCATCATCAAAAGTCGCGCCCAAGGCGGCCAATTCCCCTCGGCCACAGCCCCCGCCGAAGAGGCCCCGCAAGAGCCCAAACCCGCCCCCGCACCCATACAAAAAACCGAGGTCACCGACGGCTCTCTGCTCTCCGAAAGTCTCGCTCAAATCTACATCCGACGAGGCAACTACACCAAGGCTTATGAAATTATTAGCCAGTTAAATTTGAATTTTCCGAAAAAAAGTGTTTACTTTGCACACCAATTACGCTTTCTTTCCAAGCTGATAGCCATAGAAAAGCGTCGTTCGGAACAAACGAAACAATAAAAAATAACCATACAAAAACAACCCTACATGTTAGCATCTCTCGTAATAGTATTGACAGTCATTGTGGCAATCCTGCTCATTGGCATTGTACTGATTCAGAAGAGCAAAGGCGGCGGCCTGTCATCGTCGTTCGCCGGTTCAAACCAAATCATGGGCGTGCGTCGCACCAACGACGTGGTGGAAAAAGCCACCTGGTATCTCGTGGCCGCTCTGGTGGTTTTGTCCATCCTCAGCGTCTTCGTTTCTTCTTCCAAGACCACTCAAGCCGTGCGCACCGTAGCTGCTCCCGAAGCAGAAGTGCCCACCACTCAGGCTCCCATCACCAGCCAAGCTCCCGCTGCCGCCGCCTCAACTGAAGCCGCTGCTGCCGAAGCTGCCGCTCCTGCTGCCGAAGCCGCCAACGAGTAAACACCGAACCAACACATTCTCGACCCCATCACACCGGGCGTGCCAGATGAATCAAAACACCACAGGCACGCCCGGTTTATGCGTTTCCCTCAACTGACTATAATCACATTCTCAACCCACATAAACTCTTCAGAAAATGATCACTCAAGAGCAGCTAAAAGAGACCTTTGAGCGCAAGCTTGCGCTGAGGAGGTATCTTTGACATCGACAACAAGAAAATCCAAGTAGAAGAAGAGGAACTGCGCACCCACGTGCCCGACTTCTGGGAACACCCCAAAGAGGCGCAAGTTCAAATGAAAAAAATCAAAGACCTCCAAGCCTGGATCAACGGCTACGAGGAGGTGGAAAAACTCTGCGACGAGCTCCAAATTGCCTGGGACTTCGTCAAAGAAGAACTCGTCACCGAAGAAGAGCTCGACAAGCTCTATGCCGACACCACCGAGAAAATCGAAAACCTGGAGCTGCGCAACATGCTGCGCCGCGAGGAAGACAAACTCGGCGTGGTGTTGAAAATCAACTCCGGAGCCGGCGGCACCGAGAGCCAAGACTGGGCCTCGATGTTGATGCGCCTCTATCTGCGCTATGCCGAAAAGCATGGCTACAAGGCCACAATCTCCTCGCTGCTCGAAGGCGAAGAAGCCGGCATCAAATCCGTGACCATCAACATTGAAGGCGACTATGCCTACGGCTACCTCAAGAGCGAAAACGGCGTGCACCGCCTGGTGCGCGTGAGCCCCTACAACGCCCAGGGCAAGCGCATGACCTCGTTTGCCTCGGTGTTTGTCACCCCGCTGGTCG
>CAZJWM010000090.1:0-8829 GCA_964549975.1 uncultured Bacteroides sp.
TGATGCCGGCCACGGGGGTGCGGCCGCCGTTGGTGATGTTGGTCATGGTGCGGGCAATGGCGCCGGTCACAGGGATACCGCCAACGAAGGGCACCACGATGTTGGCCAGACCTTGGCCCATGAGTTCGGTGTTGCTGTCGGTGGTGCTGCCGGTCACACCGTCGGCCACTGTGGCTGAGAGCAGCGACTCAATGGCGCCCAAGATGGCGATGGTGAAGGCCGAGGGGAGCAGCATGTTGATGGTGGCCATGTCGAGCTTGAAGCCGTGGACTTCGGGCAGGTCGGTTTTCATGCCTTGGAAACGGTCGCCGATGGTCTCAACGGGGATGTTGAAGGCCCACACGGCCAGCGAAACGAGGATGATGGCAATGAGTGCGCCGGGCAATTTCTTGGAAATTTTGGGCACAAAGAGGATGATCAGCAGCGACACGAGGGCTACGCCCAAGGTGGTGAAGTTGATTTTGTCGAGGTTGCTGAGATAGACGCCCCACTTGGGGAGGAATTCGCTGGGCACACCTTTCAGGCCCAAGCCGAAAAAGTCGTTCATCTGGGTGGAGAAGATGGTCAGGGCGATACCTGCCGTGAAGCCCACCACAATGGGATATGGGATAAACTTGATGACGGTGCCCAAGCGGAATAGGCCCATCAACACGAGTATCAAGCCGGCCATGAAGGTGGCCACTGCCAAGCCTTCGATGCCGAATTTTGAGATAATGCCGTAGACAATAACGATAAATGCGCCGGTGGGGCCACCGATTTGCACGGAGTTGCCGCCGAATGCGCTCACAATAAAGCCGCCAACGATGGCGGTGATAAGACCAACTGTCGGACTCACGCCCGAGGCGATGGCAAAAGCGATGGCCAACGGTAGGGCCACAATGCCCACCACCACGCCTGCCGTGAGGTCTGTCTTCAGTGTGGCTGCGGAATAGCCTCGCAGCGCCGACCAAAGCTTAGGCCTAAACGAAATAGTACCGGATAAATTCACGTTTTTTGTATTTTTTAATATGTAAAATCGCTGCAAAGTTAGCAATTTTTCAGCAATTAACTTCCGCCCGGCCGCGGATTTTTTGGATTGTGAAATTAAAAGTGTAACTTTGTGACAAATTTTCTAACTATCCTGTCATGATCATTATCGGTATAGCCGGGGGCACCGGCAGCGGCAAAACCACCGTGGTGCGCAAAATCATCGAGTCATTCCCGCAAGGCGAGGTGGCCGTGATTCCCCAAGATTCCTACTACAAAGACTCGAGCCACGTGCCCGTGGAGCTGCGTAGCAAAATCAATTTCGATGAACCCAACGCCTTCGATTGGCCCCTGCTGATGCAGCAACTCCAAGATCTGAAGGATGGAAAGTCCATCGAAATGCCCACATATAGCTATCTCACCTGCACACGCCAACCGGAAACGGTGCACGTGGAGCCGCGCGACGTGGTCATCGTGGAGGGTATCCTGGTGTTGACCGACCCCGATTTGCGCAAGATGATGGACGTGAAGGTGTTTGTCGACGCCGATGCCGACGACCGTCTGATTCGCTTGATTGCTCGCGACTGCGTGGAGCGCGGACGCACCCCGCAGATGGTGCTCCAGCGCTATGAGGAGGTGCTCAAACCGATGCATCGCCAATACATCGAGCCGAGCAAGGGCTACGCCGATTTGATTATCCCGCAGGGCGGCCACAACATCGTGGCCATGCGCCTGCTCACCGACTACATCGAAAGCCGACTTGGTAAAGAATGATACTGCGCACTGACAATCTGGTGAAAATCTACGGCCATCGCACTGTGGCCAACCACGTGAGCATCAACGTGACGCAGGGCGAAATCGTGGGTTTGCTCGGCCCCAACGGCGCCGGAAAGACCACCACGTTTTATATGACGGCCGGACTGGTCACACCCAACGAGGGTGAAATCTTCCTCGACGATGAAAACATCACGAAATATCCGGTGTACAAGCGCGCCAAAGCGGGCATCGGCTACCTGGCTCAGGAGGCGTCGGTGTTTCGCAAAATGTCGGTGGAAGACAACATTCTGTCGGTGTTGCAAATGACGTCGATGTCGCGCGAGGAGCAACACGAGAAGTTGGAGAGCCTCATCCGCGAATTCAATCTGCAGAAGGTGCGCAAAAACCTCGGCGACCGCCTCAGCGGCGGCGAACGTCGACGCACTGAGATAGCCCGCTGTCTGGCCATCAGCCCCAAGTTCATCATGCTCGACGAACCGTTTGCGGGCGTTGACCCTATAGCGGTGGAGGATATTCAGCAGGTGGTTTATCACCTGAAGGAGAAGAATATAGGCATCCTCATCACCGACCACAACGCCCCGGAGACGCTGTCGATCACCGACCGCGCCTACCTGCTTTTCGAGGGTAAAATCCTATTTCAGGGCACATCGGAAGAGTTGGCGGCCAACGAGATGGTGCGCGAGCGCTACCTGGGCCGCAACTTCATTTTCCGTCGGAAGAAGTTTGATTGACGCGGCGACGATAGAGCTGCTGTATCAACACTCCGGCAATCACCACCGAAACAACCACAATCCAATAGTCGCTCGAGGCCGTGCCAACGGTTTCGAGCGTTTCATTTCCGCTCCAGCGAACCCACACGGAGATGGAGTTGTTGACCATGTGGACGAGCACGGGGAGCCACACTGAGCCGCTCCACAGAAGCAGATAGCCCAAGTAGGCGCCAAGGAGCATGCGCGGAATGAAGCCGCCGAATTGCATATGGATGGCGCTAAACACCACGGCGGTGATCCACACCGCGGCGTGGGCGCTCATCGGGCGAGTCTGAATCAATCGCATCAGCGCACCGCGAAAAAAGAGTTCTTCGCCCAGTCCGGTCAACACGCCCACAATCAGCAGCGAGAGCACCAAATCGGCCACGCCACGGCCGCCGAGGAGCAGCGTGGTGGTCATGTCGGCGGTGTCTTCCATTTCGGTCAGAGCCCCGGGCAGAGGCAATGAGGCATTCCAATCCACCACCACGTTCATGGCCGGAACAGACGCAACCAGTGCGCCAAGGGCCAGGGCTATTTGGAGCAACGAGGGGCGACGGTCAAGGGCAAGGAGCCGGGCCGGCAGTCGGGTGGTCAACACGGCCACGGCCACAGCCGGAAGGATGAAGAGGAAAAGGTTTTGACACACCGCCACCAGGCGCAACATCAGCGTCTGCTTGTCGGTCATAGCTGAAATGAGCGACGAGAGCAGGGCGGTAACAAAAAGGCCAAACACAGTGAGCAGGGCAAAGAGCAGCATGCGTTTGCCGAAGGTCATGGTCAGTTTCATAGGTAGAATGGGCTTGTGAGGGTTCGATATTCGTCGGAATCAATCAGCAGGAGTCGGGGCTCGGTGGGCTCAGTGGGCTCGGCGGTTTGCAGCTCAACCAACACTCGCTTGATGGGGGCGCACTCTCCGGCGGCCATGCGCGAGAGACGCGCCGGGTGCAGACCGAGCACGGAGGCGGTGAAGAGCATTTCGGGCTCGCGCTCGGCAGGGAGAATCAGCGAGATGGTGCCACCGGGGGCGAGAAGGGTGAGGGCTTTGCGGAGAAGATTTTCAACGGTGAGCGACGACTCATGGCGAGCGGCGGCGCGGGCGGCATCGGGAGCGATGGCGCCGGTGACGAAGAATGGCGGGTTTGACACTATGCGCTGAAACTTCGTCTCGGCTTTAAACTCCGCAAAGTCGGCGCAGCAGACGCCGACACGGTCGGCCCAAGGCGATGCGGCGGCATTGTCGGCAGCTTCGGCAGCGGCCTTGGTGTCGACGTCGAGCATACACACTTTGGCGGCGCCGCGTTGCGCCAGCATCAGGCCAATCAGGCCACAGCCACAGCCCACGTCGAGCACGCTGTCGCCCGACGTCACCGACGCCCAGGCGCCGAGGGTCACGCCGTCGGTACCCACCTTCATGGCGCTGCGCCGATGGCTCACGGAAAATTGCTTGAAGCGAAAGAGCCTTTCTCTCATTCTTCAGTTAACCGATTGATTCTAAAACAGAAAGGGGTGGCGACACTTGCCGAAGCTTGTCTCGCCACCTCTTTTGATGGGGTTATTGCTAACGCGCGGCTAATTACTTTTTGCCACGGTTGCCGTAACGGCTCATGAACTTGTCGACGCGACCTGCGGTGTCAACCAGCTTCTGCTTGCCGGTGAAGAAGGGGTGCGACGAGCTGGTGATTTCCAGCTTTACCAGAGGATATTCCACACCGTCGATGGTGATGGTTTCCTTAGCGGCTACAGTTGAGCGGGTGATGAACACTTCGTCGTTGGACATGTCCTTGAAGGCCACCTCGCGATAGTTGGAGGGATGGAGATCTTTCTTCATTTCTATTCAGAGAGTTACGTTGTTATTCTTTGTTTGTGAATCGGGTCGCTGGTAGGGCGACAGTCTTCGTAATGGCGCCGCAAAGTTAGCACTTTTTTTCGTGATACACAACGTTTCGACACTTTTTTCTGCGATTTTTCGCAAATTTCTCGACAAGCGTCAAATTCCCCGCCGCGTTTAATATATTTATGTTGTGCACTTGCGAAAAATTCCGTACATTTGCGGTTGAAATGTTAGCGCGTATTATTAATGAAGATCTGATCCGCCAAGTGCGGCATCTGCTGGAAACCAGCGATAAAATCGTGATTACTTGCCACGTAAGTCCCGACGGCGACGCCATCGGCTCGTCGCTTGGCTTGTGGCACGTGCTCAATTCCATCGGCAAACATGCCACGGTGATCACCCCCGACGCCCCACCCCGCTCCTTGATGTTCCTCCCCGGCGCCAAGGAGATTTTGCCGTATAATCGCCACACGGAGTATGCCAACCGGCTGCTGCGCGAGGCGCAATTGGTGTTCTGTCTCGACTTCAACGTGGCCGCCCGACTCGACCGTCTGGAGCCGGCCGTCACCGCCTCACCGGCGGCAAAGGTGATGATCGACCACCACACGCAGCCCGGCGATTTCGCCAACGTGGTGATCAGCCATCCCGAGCAGTCGAGCACGTCGATTCTGCTCTTCCGTGTGCTCTGCCGATTGGAGCTCTTCGACGTGATTGACCGCAACGCCGCCGAGTGTATCTACACGGGCATGATGACCGACACGGGCAATTTCAGCTACAACTCCAACGACCCCGACCTCTATACGGTGGTGGCAGAGCTGCTCCGCAAAGGCATCAACAAAGACCGCCTCTACACGTTGGCGTGCAACACCACCAGCGAAAACGCCCTGCGTCTGAACGGCTACGCCATCAACGAGAAGATGGAGATTTTCGAGCAACATCAGGCCGCTCTGATTTGCCTCACATCGGAGGAACTCACGCAGTTTAGCTACGAAAAGGGCGACAGCGAAGGCTTGGTGAACAAGCCGCTGGCCATCCCCACGGTGACATGGAGCGTCTATCTGCGCCAAGACCCCGACAAGGTGAAGGTGTCGATGCGCAGCAAAGGCGACTTCCCCGTCAACAAGGTCTGCGCCGACCACTTTGGCGGCGGCGGCCACGTCAACGCCTCAGGCGGCGAATTCTACGGCTCAATGCAAGAGTGCGTGGCGCTGCTCCAACGCGTGATGCCCGACTACGACAAATATCTACCCACAAATAAATAACCCATACCCAACCCCACGTTCAATGAAAAAGTTACTTCGCAACATACTGACCCTTCTGCTCCCGGCCATTGCCATCACCGCCTGCAGCGACGACGACAGCTACTCCTCGCTGCTGGCCGACGAATCGAAAGCGGTCAACTACTACCTAAGCAACTTTCCCGTCAAAAACAGCATTCCCGCCGACACGGCGTTCGTCACCGTGCAAGACTATATCAACGAGGGCTATACCCGCGAGGAGGCCCTGCGCCTGGCTCCGTTCTATCGTCTCGACGAAGACGGCCAAATCTACATGCAGGTGGTCAACCCCGGCACCGAAGGCAACATGGTGGCCGACGGTCAGCTGATCTATTTCCGCTTCACGCGCTACAATCTCAACTTCTATTACAAATATGACCTCTGGGAAGCAGACGGCAACTCAGCCGACCTTGGCTCCGCCCCCACAAGCTTCCGCTTCGGCAACACCACGCTTACCTCCACCACGCAGTGGGGCACCGGCGTGCAAGAGCCGCTGAACTATCTGCCCATCGACTCCGAGGTGAACGTGATCATCAAATCGGCCATCGGCCCCACCGAAGAGGTGGCCTCGGTCTATGGCTATGTCTATCAGATGCGCTACTTCCCCTCTAAAGTCTAATCTAACCGAAACTCTACAAAAATCACTATCAATATATGTCACTCATTAAATCCATTTCAGGCATCCGCGGCACCATCGGTGGTGCTCCCGGCGAGGGTCTCAGCCCCCTGGATGTGGTGAAATTCACCGCTGCCTACGCTAAGTTTATTGCTAAATCATCGCCCGTGAAGAGCCGCACCATCGTGGTTGGTCGCGACGCACGCCTCTCCGGCGTGATGGTCGACAAGTTGGTCGTTGCCACCCTCATGGGCATGGGCTTCGACGTGGTCAACATCGGCCTCGCCTCAACCCCCACCACCGAAATCGCCGTCACCTCCGAAGGCGCTTGCGGTGGTATCATCCTCACTGCCTCCCACAACCCCAAGCAATGGAACGCTCTGAAGCTCCTCAACCACAACGGCGAGTTCCTTAACGCCGCCGAAGGCGCCGAAGTGCTCGCCATCGCTGCCGCCGACGACTACACTTTTGCCGAAGTCGACGACCTGGGTCACGAATACACCAACAACACCTACAACCGCCGCCACATCGACTCCGTGCTGGCTCTGCCGCTGGTCGACGTGGAAGCTATCCGCAAGGCCAACTTCACCGTGGCCATCGACGCCGTCAACTCCGTGGGCGGCGTGGTCATCCCACAACTGCTCCGCGCTCTGGGCGTGAAAAACGTGATTGAGCTCAACTGCGAAGCCAACGGCCACTTTGCCCACACCCCCGAACCCATCCCCGAAAACCTCACCCAAATCGCCGACCTGATGAAGGAGGGCCGCGCCGACGTGGGCTTCGTGGTTGACCCCGACGTAGACCGTCTGGCCATCGTGATGGAAAACGGCGAAATGTTTGTTGAAGAATACACTCTGGTGGCCGTGGCCGACTACGTGCTCTCACACACCCCCGGCGCCACAGTGAGCAACCTGAGCTCCAGCCGCGCCCTGCGCGACGTCACCGAGCGCCATGGCTGCACCTACTCCGCAGCTGCCGTGGGCGAGGTCAACGTGGTCACCGAAATGAAGCGCACCGGCGCCGTGATTGGCGGCGAAGGCAACGGCGGCGTAATCTACCCCGAACTCCACTACGGCCGCGACGCACTGGTGGGCGTGGCTCTGTTCCTCACCCTGATGGCCAAGTCGGGAAAGAAGGTCACCGAGCTCAAGGCCGGCTATCCCCCCTACGCCATCGCCAAAAACAAGATTCAGCTCACCCCCGAACTCAATGTCGACGCCATCCTCGAAGCCGTGAAGCAGAAATTCGCTTCCGAGAAGATCACCGACATCGACGGCGTGAAGATCGACTTCGCCGACTGCTGGGTTCACCTGCGCAAATCCAACACCGAACCTATCATCCGCATCTACTCCGAGGCTTCAACCATGGAGAAGGCCGACTCGCTGGCCGACCAGATCAAGGCGGTGATTGCAGAAATCGTGAAAAAATAATGTTTCAACGTTTTTCAACTTTAGTGGCGGCGCTGGCACTCAGTGCCGCCACTGCTTTTTCGGCCGACTGGGCGCTGGTGCGTCTGAGCGTCGCCCCCATGCGCCAAACGCCGTCGCACACGGCTCAGCAAACCTCGCAAGCGCTGATGGGCCACCCCGTGAAGGTGCTCCACCGCGGCTCCGATTGGAGCGAGGTGGAGAGTTCCGACGGCTATCACGGCTACATCATCAACCATTCGCTGGTGGCCATGACCGAGGAGCAGATGAAGCAGTGGCGCAGCGCGCCACGCGTGATCGTCACCTCCACCTACGAGGTGAACGTCGAAGGCGTCACCGACCTGGTTAATGGAAATATCCTCGTGGAACGCGGCGACTCGCTGGTGCTCCCCGACGGCCGCGCATTTGCCCGCACCGCAAGCGTGCCTACACGTCGATTGGAAGACCAGCCCACATTTAGCTACGACTCCGTGCCGGTCATCGCCGCACGCTATCTCGGCCTACCATATCTCTGGGGCGGACTCTCGTCAAAAGGGATGGACTGCTCGGGACTGGTGCGCATGGCCTATCTGGCGCAAGGGCAACTGACCGTGCGCGATGCCTGCGACCAAATCAAAGTGGGCACGCCGGTGTCGATGGACTCACTCGAGCCCGGCGACCTGCTCTACGTGGGCGACCGCAAAACCGGACGCATCACCCACGTGGCCATCTACGAAGGGGGCGGCCAATTTGTCCACTCCTCGCAACTGGTGCGCCGCAACAGCCTCGACCCCGCCTCGCCGCTCTATCTCAACTACAACATCGTGGGCGCACGCCGCCTCAAAGGCACGCCACTGAACACCCACCCCTGGTATTTCTAAGTTGGGTTGAGTTGGTAAAACGTAGAACATCAAAACGTTAAACCACTTTTGACCGCTAATTCTTCCCCCAACTCTTCCCCCACTCGGCAGTATGCATGCATGGTTAAGTGCGGCGATGCATCGGAGATGCAGGTTATTTGTAACCCCGGCTTGCCGTAGGCTAGCCGGGGTCGGGCTGAGCCCTCACGAGCTACCTCGAAGAGGTTGTCACCAGAGCGGCGCTGGTGACATGGTCTCCGACCAAGCAGCTGTGTATCAACGTCATAAGCCCCACCTAGGCCGCATGCGGCCAAGATGGGGTTTTAGGATAACCAGCCTCTCCG
>CAZJWM010000091.1:0-8682 GCA_964549975.1 uncultured Bacteroides sp.
TGAACGCAACATGGCGCAACGCCACGTCGCCCATGGCCTCCTTCACCACCATCAATGCCGCCGACATCGCCACGAAACTTGCAGCCCAAATCCAACTCCCCTGGAAGCTCCAACTCGGCACCGACATGACCCTCTACAAGCGCTGCGGCTACGGCGACGCCTCGCTCAACGACGCCTCTTGGGTGTGGAATGCCAACCTCACGCGCTCCTTCATCTCCGGCCGCTTCCTCGCCTCGGTCACCGCCTTCGACATCCTCGGACAGCTCAGCAACGTCAGCGTCTCGATCAACTCCCTGGGCCGCACCGAAACCTGGACCAACTCCCTGCGCCGCTACGCCATGCTCACCCTCACCTACCGCTTCTCCCTGATGCCCCATAGCGCAAATAATTGAAAATTGATAATTGAAAGTCAATAGTGGAAAATTGAAAGGGACGGGGAGCTCCAAGAGGCCAGAGTGAGGAAGTGGCTGTGTGTCAGCTTCGTTACTGCTGTTGGAGATTTTCAGACGTGAAAGAATTTGTCACAAATTTATTTGTATATTAACAAAATAGTCTATAACTTTGGCGCGAGTTCCAATAGTGGCAACCCACAACTTAAATAAATTATTGATATGAGAATCAACTCTATCTTAGACGAAGTGAACACAGACTTCACTCCTCTGACCCGCGATTCCGAGGGTAACCTCCGCGGTGGATTTGGCACGATTTTCGTGTCGCCTGCGGTAGCTCGCCTTGCGAACAACTGCATGTGCAATCGCAACAACTGCGACTGCTTACTCTCTCCCGCGACGCACCCCAACAACAACTGCGACTGTTCGCAGATTGATGGCGACTATACGCCCGTCTCTAACAACTGCAACTGCGACGGCACTCCCACCGTCACCACTACAACGGCTAAAGCTGCGACCGCTCTCGTGGCGCTCTTCTAACACATTTCGGCAGTTCGCGCACCTCTTAGGTGTACGAACCGCCACTTCTTCTTTGGTTTAATATTATCAACCCTTAACAAATTTTAGGAAGCATGAGAAGGATTTTGCAGATTGCAATTGCTGTTGTGGTGGCTATGACTGCAATTTCGGTTTGGGCCAAGGATTTCTATGCCGGTGGCCTGATTTTCGATGCTGAGACAAACCAACGAATTTGGGGCAGCACAATCACCGTAATTAATGCCTCAACAGGCAAAATCCTATCCAAACAAGTTGATGCCGCGCCCGACAATATTATCACCGATGGCGACCGAAAATATCTTGTGCAATTTTGGGCCGTGGATGGCGACACCTTCGACGTGCGCTATCGAGTGACTCACCCCGAGTATAAGACCGACTCCGTGTCGTTTCAATTTCCGCGCGACTTCAACGGCTACCAAGTGCAAGACACCATCTGGCTCGTAAAAAACGACTGCGAGCTTGATGCGCAAACCCTTATCCGCCTGCGCGAAGTCACCGTCACGGCCACCAAGGTGAAGATGGTGATGAACGGCGACACCATTGTCTACAACGCCGACGCCTTCAACCTGCCCGAAGGCTCGCTGCTCGACGCGCTGGTGAGCCAGTTGCCCGGCGTGACGCTCAACAGTCAAGGACAAATCCGCGTTAACGGCGAGTATGTCAGCTCATTGCTCATCGACGGCAAGAAGTTTTTCCAAGGCGACCCATCCGTGGCCCTGAACAATCTGCCCGCCTATACCGTGAAAAAAGTGAAAGTCTACCGCCACGACGAATATCGCCAATATAAGAACCCCGACGAAGCCGAACGCAGCGAATTGCCGCTGGTGATGGACGTCAAACTCAAGCCGCAATATCAGAAGGGCGCCTTTGGCAACGTTGGCGTGGGCTACGGCACCTCCGGCCGTTACTTGGCGCGCGCTTTCGGCATGGAATATGTGCGCAACTTCAGCTTAGTGGCTTATGCTCAAGCAAATAATATCAACAGCGACGCATCGGCACCGCCCGTCAACGGTGCGCAAAGTTGGGAGGAAGCATTCAGCAACACCGGACGCCGACAAACCGTCAAAACCGGCGTGGACTTGGCTTGGTCTACGGAATATAAACACGAGAATAAGCCTTACAGCACGTTTGCCCAACTCGGCGGCACGCTCACCTATCAGCACTCGCGCACGCGGCTTGTGACTCGCACGGCCTCAACATCTTTCATGCCTGACGGCGACATCTATTCGCGCTCGTCGTCAAACGAGCTCTCGCGCCGCGACCGCGCCAACTTCAACATGAGCGGCATGTTTAACATGGTGCCAACCGGTGGTAAAACGGTGTTGGATTTATTCCCACGCGCAAACTTCTCCTTCACAAAAGTGGACAACACCACGGCGCAACAAGCCGCCGAGTTTGACTATGAACCCACGGGGAGCATCTCAGCCGTGTTAGACTCCACATTCACAGCCGTCAACGGCGCCACCGGCACGGCCCACAACGCCATCTACCACTCAAGCTACGACCCGTTTGGCCTCACACGCGACTACAATGCGTCGGCCTCGCTGCTGATGGTACCTAACATTGTGAACGACGAGGGTTATCCCTACAAACGTTTCCGCCCCAAATTCACCATCGACTGGAACTTTGGCAACTCCCACACGAATTCTCACAATCAGCGTTTGATTTATTACAACACCCCCGATACCATCCTCTCGCGTCAATTCGCCAAAAACTTCTCCGGCCATTGGGCCATAGGAGCACAAGCCCAGCAGGAGATTCGCAGTCTTAAGCTCGGTGCGGCCTACATGACCATATTCCTCACCGAGCGGTATGACTACTCCCACTATCGCGGTCGCCAAGATATGCACCAAACCGACAACCCCTTCGCGTCAATGCAAGAGGCAGCCATCGATGCCGCCAACACATACTATTCCGACGAGACCAACAACAAAGGGACACTCGTTGGCGCATTCCGCATTTCCAAGGGCTTTAACTGGGCCAATCTGCAGCTCCGCGGCGAGGCCATCAACTCCCATTTGCTCTACACTCGCGGCGACATCGACGCCGACGTCAGCCGCCTACGCTGGAAATTCGAGCCGAGCCTCACGGCGCAAGTCGTTCGCAACAGTGCCACCGCCCGCAACAAGTTCGCGCTCAACGCCGCGCTGCTCCGCACCCTGCCGTCGCTCACCACGCTGTTGGCCACCACCGACAACACCAACCCGCTGGCCATCTACCTTGGCAACCCGGATTTGAAAACCGCCTCGACACTCAACGTGGGCGTCTCCTATGAGCGCACCCCCGCATCCTCGCGCTTCATCACCAAACTCTCGCTGGGACACGACTACTATTGGAACCGCCGCTCAACGCATCGCTCCTACAACTCCACCACCGGCGTGAGCACCTACAAGCCCGTGAACGTGAGCGGTGCCTACGACCTGCGTGGCGCTCTGGACATCACCGCCAAACTCGACCACGACAACCGCCTGTGGCTCACCTCCTCAACCTCGGCCACCTACGAACACATCCCCGACTGGATGCAAGAAAACGGTGGCGACGACGTCCTCAGCACCGTGCGCAACACTCTACTGTCGGAAAATATCCGACTCAACTGGACTATCCGCTCGGGCTATTCGCTCACCTTCGGCGTGAACGCAACATGGCGCAACGCCACGTCGCCCATGGCCTCCTTCACCACCATCAACGCCGCCGACATCGCCGCAAAACTCGCTGCGCAAATCCAGCTTCCCTGGAAACTCCAACTCGGCACCGACATGACCCTCTACAAACGCTGCGGCTACGGCGACGCATCGCTCAACGACGCCTCTTGGGTGTGGAACGCCAACCTCACCCGCTCCTTCCTCTCCGGCCGCTTCCTCGCCTCGGTCACCGCCTTCGACATCCTCGGCCAACTCAGCAACATCAGCGCCTCGATCAACTCCCTGGGCCGCACCGAAACGTGGACCAACTCCCTGCGCCGCTACGCCATGCTCACCCTCACCTACCGCTTCTCCCTGATGCCCCATAGCGCAAATAATTGAAAATTGATAATTGAAAATTGAAAATTGAAAGTAGAAAGTCGATAGTGGATAGTGGAAAATTGAAAGTGGAAAATTGATAGTCCAAAAAGTTAAAAGTTTTAAGTTCCGAGTCGCGCAAGCTAACCAATTGGACTAATTAGTCTAATTGGACTAATTGGACTAATTGGGCTACGGCCCAACTTTAGGCTTCCAACTGAAAACTCCTCAACTTGCAACTGAAAACTGTAACTCTCCAACTCTCAACTCTCAACTGAGAACTCCCCAACTTTCAATTTTCAATTTTGAACTTTCAATTCTCAACCCCTGACGCGCAGCTGCGCGTCAGGGGTTGAGAAGGTCGGGGTTGAAGAAGTTCATGATTTGCATGGCGTGGGCGGCGGCAGCAGCGCCGGGGCCGTCGGGGTCGATGGCGGCGGCGGAGTTGAAGTCGCTGATGGCTTGGCCGCGGCGGTCGAGTTTCCACAGCAGCGAGCCGCGTTGCATGAGGGCATCGGCGTCTGAGGGGTTGAGGCTGATGTGGTCGGTGAGACGTTGGATTTCGTTGAGGATTTCGGTGTCTGTCATTGTTGTGGGGTGGGGGGAGTGCAGCGGGGGAAGGCGTCGATGAAGCTTTCGGGGGTGGAGTTGTAGATGGCTATGCCGCGGGCTGTGGCCCAGCGTTGGATTTGGTGGTAGGCGCGGAAGGCCACATACCAGCTTTGCACCACGGAGTGGAGCGGGCGGTGGAGGTAGTCCACGCGTATGCGGCTGAGTTCCTCGGAGTCTTCGCTGTAGAAGTGGGGCTGGATGCTCACCACTTCGTTGCGCTCGTTCACGGAGATGGTTTTCATCCAAGAGTGGTCGGCGCCGGCAATGTAGATTTGGGTGTAACCGGCCCAGGCGCCTATCATGATTGAGGGGATGAGCACGTTGCGTGGGCGCGGCATGGCCAGCCGGGCGCTGTAGAGCAGGCGTTCGATGGCAGGGAGGCCTTCGGCGCCTGTGGTGGGAAATCGGGCTATGGTGATGTTGGGGTTGGTGATGGCGGGCTGAGCGCCGAAGGGCACGTAGAGCGTCATGGGCCAAGTGGCGGCGTTGAGGGCGGCGATCAGTGCGGCCACGTTGGGGTCGGAGGCGTGGAGGAAGAAGTGGGGGTCGGCAAGCACGTAGTGGCTTGGGCGCAGTTGGGCGAATATGGGGGTGTTGGCGGCGAAGTTGACGGCCAGCAGGTCGCAGGCGCGCAGAGCCTCGGCGTGGTCGGCGAGAGTTTGCGTCAGCGACGGGCCGTTGCCCAACACCATCAGCGGGCGTCGGCGCGCGGCGGCTTTGACCGTGGCGCGGCGCGGATGGAGCATCACCTTGGCCAGCGATACGAGGCTTTCGCCAATCAGAGTTGCTGCAGACATGGCGGAATGGGGTCGGTGTGTGAGGCCACGTAGGAGGCTATGTGGCGTTGTTTTTTCTCTTCGAATATGTCGTCGATGGTGAGCAGAATTCCTGTTTCTTCCACTTGGCCAAACTCGTGGTTGATGGCCGTGCCCAGGCAGCGCATTGTGGGCGAAAGGCTCATGTAGGCGTTGATGAGCGGGGGGATGTTCAGGCCGTGTTGGCGCACGGCGGCGTTGAGTATGCGATAGTCTTCGCGGAAGGAGCCGTCGCTTTCGGCATACATCTGCTGGAGGGCCACGGGGTCGGCGTCGGTGGCCAGCGGCTCAAAGGGGCGCACCAGCGAGTCGGGGTCGGGGAAGTGTTTGTTGATGAAGTGGAGAATCATGTTGCGGCAGTTGGAGAGGTAGTTGCCATACATGGTCATTTTGCCGAAGAAATAGCGTGCTTGCGGAATCTCCACGGTCAGTGCGCCGAGGCCGTCCCAGAGGTTGTCGAGCACGTAGATGGATTTGCGGCCGAGCGAGGCCGAGCCGGTGGCTTGGCTTTCGATGCGCACGAATGAGCGGCCCAGTTCGATGGTGTAGGGGAGATAGTCGCGGAGAAATCGTTCGGAGAAGTGAAACATGTGGCCGGTGGCAATGCGCGGGGAGCCATCGGGGAGCACCGTCACGTCGGCACCGAAGATGTAGCGATAGCCGCCGAGGATTTGACGGTCTTCGGGGTCCCACACCACGAGTTGGCCGCAGGGTGGGGTCATCGTGTCAAACTCGTCTATGTCGCATTCCTTGCCGGTGCCGCCTCCGGCAAAACGGAATGTGATTTCGCGCAGGCGGCCAATTTCGCGCATGGCGTTGGGGGCTTCGGCGGCTGTGAGCAGATATAGCTCGTTGCCGCCGCGGCAGGTGCGGCGCAGGAATTGCGCATGGTGTTTGAGGTCAGCTTCTACGAGCTCTACGGGCGTTTCGTCTATGATGGGTATGCTCATGTCTTCAGTGAATATACGATGCTTTTGAGGCGAGAGGCGGCTTCGGTGGCGTCGCCGCCGCAGAGCTCGAGGAGCTCTGCGGGGTTGACGGCTTGGCCCACGGAGATGCGATAGTGGCGGCCGCGGCAGCGAAAGATTTCGCGCGGCAGGCAGAGCATCTCCAGGTTGAAGCTGATGCCCAGGCGTTGCCTCAGGCGAGCAAGGTTGTAAAAGAATTTGGAATTTTGGCCGTCGAAGTACACCGGGATGATTCGGCGATTCGCAGGCAAGCTCTTGAGAAGGAACATTTTGTGCCACGTCAGGTCGGCAATGACGCCGTCTTTGCCTTTGCGCGAGCAGAGTCCGGCGGGAAACATCAACACGGGCTCCTTGGAGGCGAAGGCTTGGTCGATGGCGGCGGCGGCCTCGCGGCTTTGGCGGCCATGTTTGTTGATGGGGATGAAGACGCTTCGCAGCGGGGTGATGGCCATCAGCAGGTCGTTGACGGGAAATTTCACCGGGCAGCCGTAGGCGCGAGTCATGGCGTCGATCAGGCAGATGCCGTCGAGGGCGCCCAGCGGATGGTTGCTCACAATGGTGACGGGTTCGGAGCTTTGCAGGCGCTCCGGGTTGACCACTTCGTAGGTCACCTCTTCGAGGCTCAGGGCGGCGGCGCAGAAGTCGGCGCCTTCGAGGCCGCGTGTGGCCTCAATCACGCGGTTGATTTCGTCTTGGCAAATCCAGCGTTCGAGCCAGCGCACGGCCATGCGGGGCAGCCTGCGGCGCAGCTTGGGGGCGCGCCGGCGCAACACGTCGTCAACGTCGACGAGCTCCAAGTCGGCAGGGGCGGAAGCGGTTGTGGTGGAGACGGTGTTCATGTCAGAGGGCCAAGACGTCGGTGGGGTTAAGTGGCGAGCCGTTGTGCCACATGCGAATGTAAAGGCGGCCGTCGCTGCGACCGAGCACGTCGCCGCTAAGCAGTTTTTGCCCCACCGTGACGCTCACGTTTGTCAGTCCGCCATAGTGGGAGAGGAAATTGTCGGGGTGTTGCACCATCACGGTGAAGCCCATGCGGTCGGTGCTGTGCACGTCGACCACCGTGCCGCGGCTCATGGCCGTGACGGGGGCTTGGCGGGGCACAAGCAGCGCCAGCGTCAGCGGGTCGGCGGCGTCTTGCTCCGGGGCGGGCCGGGCGCCGGCCGAGGGTGCGTGGAAGGCCATGGCGTCGGTGGCCAGGGGCGTGAGCGTGGAGAGGTTGAAGCGTTCGCGTTCCGACCATTGCTCCACGAATTGGCGCTCGGTGGCGGAGGCCACCATCAGAGTGTCGTTGGTTTCGACGGCTTCGGCCGTGGCGGCGCTGTCGGCCTCCACGGTGCCTTCAATGATGTTGCGCAGGTTGGTGAGATAGAGGTCCACTTGGGCTGAGCGCTCGGCCAGAGAGTCGACGCGCAGGGTGTTGACAATGTGGTCGCGGCGTTGCTCGGGGCGCAGATATCCCGGCAGCAACGTCGATAGGGGCGTCACGGCCATGAGCAACCAGGTCAACGCCGCCACCGAAGCCACAGCCAAAATGCTGAGCAGCCACACCTTCAGGCGCGAAAGCTTGATGGTCCACACCGCATTGAATGCGTTTTCATTGACCAGCGTCAGCCGATACTTCTTGCGAGTCTTGAATTTCTGCGCCATTTCGCTCACAAAGATACAACATTTTTCGCAATCTACAATACCCGCCTCGCGGCGCCCGCCCTAAAAGCGAAAGCACCCCGGCGAGCGCGGGGCTCGTCGGGGTGTGTGGATGATTCTGTGGGTGGAGGAGTGATTACTTCACTTCTTCGAAGTCAACGTCGGTGACGTGGTCGTCGGCCGAGCCGCCCTGACCGGCGTTGCCGGGGGCCTGTTGCTGCTGGCCGGCAGCCTGCTGAGCCTGAGCTTGAGCGTTGAGAATCTCTTGCTGGGCAGCGCCGAAGGCAGTTTCAATCTCCTTGATAGCGGCTTCGATGGCAGCAATGTCTTGAGCCTTGTGGGCTTCTTTGAGCTTGCCAAGGGCAGCTTCGATGGTCGATTTCTTGTCGGCGGGAATCTTGTCGCCGAGTTCCTGGAGCTGTTTCTCGGTTTGGAAGATGATAGAGTCGGCCTTGTTGATGGTGTCTACGCGCTCCTTTTCTTTGGCGTCGGCGGCAGCGTTGGCTTGGGCTTCGTCTTTCATACGCTTGATTTCGGCGTCGCTCAGGCCGCTCGAAGCTTCGATGCGGATGCTCTGTTCCTTGCCGGTGGCTTTATCTTTGGCGCTGACGTTGAGGATGCCGTTGGCGTCGATTTCAAAGGTAACTTCGATTTGCGGGATGCCACGGGGTGCGGGAGCGATGCCGTCGAGGTGGAA
>CAZJWM010000092.1:0-8677 GCA_964549975.1 uncultured Bacteroides sp.
GATTTGGTTTGAAAAAAAATGGTTTATTCTTTGACTGCAAAATTACAGCTATTTTTAAGAATTGCAAGCAAAAAATTAAAAAAAATGCATTTTTGCGCAAAAAAAACTCGTTTTTCTCGGAAATTTGAGTATTTTTGTGCTCAAAATACTCCCAAAACAGCATAAATCAATGATTATAGCATCGCAAAAACGCCGCGAAAATATAGCGGAATACCTTCTGTATATGTGGCAAGTTGAGGATATGATTCGCGCCAACGACTGCAATCTCGACCGCATAGTGGAGAGTGTGGTGGGGCGATTCCCCGACTTGAGCGAGGAGCAGCGCCGCGAGATGATTCAGTGGTATGACTCGCTCATCGACATGATGCGTCGCGAGGATGTGACCTCGGGCGGCCATCTGCAAATCAACAAGAATGTGTTGGCTTCGATTACGGAGCTGCACGTGGCCCTGCTGAATGATCCGCGATTCGACGACTATAAGGCGGAATTTTATCGCACGTTGCCCTTTGTGGTGGAGCTGCGAGCTCGCTCGGGCGCCGAGATGAAGGATGAGATTGAGACGTGTTTCAACGCGCTCTACGGCATTTTGATGCTGCGTTTGAGCGGCAAGGAGATTTCCCGGCAGACGGCGGATGCGTTGGCGCAGATTTCGCGCTTCATAGCCACCTTGGCTGCCTATTTCAAGAAGAATGAGGCTGAGCCTCTGTTTGAACCGAAAACAGTGTGAACCAATGGCAAAGACAGTTAAAGCGAAGAAGAGCGCTTCGGCCAAGCCGAAGCAGAGGGCCAAGGAGCCGATGTTGAGCAACGTGGTGTGTCCGCAGGATATGACGCTGGTGCAGTGGCAAACGAAGCTGCGCACTCAGGCGGCTGAGCGCGGCCATTTTGCCATAGCTCAGTTGGAGCCTGGAGTGTTCTCGGTGCGCAGCGCCGGAAGCGACACGGCCTATAAGGTGGTGTATCGCGGCGAGCGCAGCGACTGGAACTATTGTTCGTGTATGGACTTCAAGACCGGGCTGTTGGGCACGTGCAAACACCTCGAGGCCACGCGCCTATGGATTGAGGAGAGCGGCAAGCGAGTAGCGCCGTTTGAGCCCGACTATACGTCGGTCTATTTGTCGTATCGCGGCTATCGCTGCGTGAAGATTCGCTATGGCGCCACCCATGAGGCTGAAATGCGCCGATTGGCCGGGGATATTTTCGACTCCGACGGCGTGATGCTCCCGGGTAGCGAAACCGCCATCGGCGAATTTTTCGCAAAGGCCCACGACGTGGATCCGCAATTTCGCGTCTATGGCGACGCCATGAACTATATCATTGAGCAGCGCGAGGCCTCGCAGCGGCGCAACATATTGCACGACCGCTATGCCAATTCCGACTTCAGCGAACTGCTCACGGTGAAACTCTTTCCCTATCAGCAAGAGGGCGTGCGTTTTGCCTTCAAGGCAGGCAAGTCGGTGATAGCCGATGAGATGGGCTTGGGCAAGACTTTGCAGGCCATAGCCACGGCGGAACTGCTTCGCCGCGAGGGACTCGTGGCCTCGGCGTTGATTGTGTGTCCCACGTCGCTGAAATATCAGTGGAAGCGCGAAATCGAGCGTTTCACCCACTCGGATTGCGTGGTGGTGGAGGGCGCGGCCACGGCACGCCATCGCCTCTACGACGCGCCGCAATTCTATAAGATTGTGTCGTATAACGCCATGGCCAACGACGTGAAAACCCTGCGGCGGATGCACACAGACTTGCTGGTGATGGACGAGGTGCAGCGTCTGAAAAATTGGAACACACAGATTTCGCGTGCGGCACGCCGCGTGGAGTCGAACTACACGGTGTTGCTCTCCGGCACGCCGTTGGAGAATCGTCTGCGTGAGCTCTATTCGGTGATGCAGTTTGTTGACCAATTCTGCCTGGGCCCATATTATGAATTCACCCACAGCCACGTGCTCACCGACGAAAGCGGCAAAATCACCGGCTATAAGAACCTCAACGAAATAGGCACCCGCATCAGCGGCCGGCTCTTGCGCCGCACCAAGCAGCAGGTGCGCCTGCAGATGCCCGCGCGCACCGACAAGATTCTCTTCGTGGACATGACTCCGCAGCAGCGCGAAATCCACGATGATGCCAAGCAGATGTTGGCGCAACTGATTTTCAAATGGCGCCGTTATCATTTCTTGTCGGAAAGCGACCAAAACCGCATGTTGCGTCTGCTGAGCCAGATGCGCATGGTGTGTGACAGCACGTTCATTCTGGACCAACAGAGCCGCTACGACACTAAAATCGACGAGGCCGTGGCCATCATCAACAATGTGATTGAGAGCGGCGACGACAAGGTGGTGGTGTTCAGCCAGTGGGAGCGCATGACGCGCATTCTCACTCAGGAGCTGAAGCGCGCCGGCATCGGCTATGAGTATCTCCACGGCGGAGTGCCGTCGGTGAAGCGCCGTGATTTGATTGACAATTTCACGGACAATCCGGCCTCGAGGGTGTTTGTGTCGACCGACGCGGGTGCCACGGGCTTGAACCTGCAGTCGGCTTCGGTGTTGATTAATCTGGATTTGCCGTGGAATCCGGCCGTGTTGGAGCAGCGCGTGGCGCGAATTTTCCGCTTGGGCCAGGAGCGAAATGTGCAGATCATCAACATGGTTGCGCGTGACACGATTGAGGAACGTATGCTCTCGACGCTCAATTTCAAGTCGTCGATGTTTGCCGGAGTGCTCGACAATGGCGACGACACCGTGCTTCTCGAAGAGGGCAAGCTCAACAAAATCATCGACTCCATCTCCGATATGGTGGAGCCTGAAAAGGATGAGGCCCCGCAGCGGCAGGAAGAGCCCGCGACGGTGGAAGACGACCCCACCAACCGGCCGGAGCCGAAAGCGGAGCCCACCGACGCCGCAGACGTGGCGCCTTCGGTTGGCGTAGACGATGACGACGATGATGATGAGCCTTCGACGACAAAAGCGGCCGCTGCGACGACGGCCGCCGGCGGCGATTCGGCCCAACAGCTGCTGAGCCACGGCGTGGCCTTCCTGCAAGGGCTGAGCGAGGTGCTCTCCTCGCCGGAGAAGACGCGCGGCTTTGTGGATTCCATCACCGAAACAGATGCCCAAGGGCGCACGTCGGTGAAGATTCCCGTGCCCGACAAGGAGTCGGTGACGGCGCTGTTTAGTTCGCTGGCGTCGCTACTGAGTCGACGCTAAACGGCTGCGTCAGCACCGCCGTGATGCCGGCCTCTTGCAGCTCGCGCAGGTAGCGGCGGCGTCGGCGCACATTCAGCGATGTGCATATCACCGTGGCCCGCTTCGGCTGCATGGCTTGCACGAGGCTGACCACGTCGGCGGTGAAACCGCGACACACCAGAAGATAGTCCACGCGCTCGGCGGAAACGTCGGGCGCGTTGTCGTTGACCACGCAGTAGCTCACGCCCGCGAGCACCAGTCGCCGGCCGTGGAGACTCACTCCGGGGGCGTCGATGGAGTCGGGTAGGAGGGTCAATTCGGGCAGCGAGCGTTTGGCCAGATAGTGGGGATAGAGCTGTCGGGCGCGCTCCAGCGCCTCGCTGCGTTGCGCCGAGGTGGCGGCCGAGGTGTAGAGGTAGGCGCGGTCGCCGCTGCGAATCAATATGTCGGTGGAGTCTTTGTGAAGGGCAAAGAAGTGTTCCGTCGGCGGATATTGCGGTGCTAAGAGCCACATTGCCCCGGCCGTTGCCGCCGCCACCATCAGCGCGGCCATCAGCGGGGCGAGGCGCCGGCGATAGCGGGCCACGGCCAGCAGCACAGCCACGGCACCGAAGGCCGTGAACCACCATGGTGAGAAGTAGACGTCGCGCACCACGGCGTGGGGCATCGAGGCCGTCTGCTCGGCCACGGTGTTGCAGACGGCGGTGATGGCGTCGAGCAGGTGGCACAGCGCGCCGCAGGGGAGGCCCATGGCTTGCAGCAGAATCAGCAGCGCGCCGCCGGCAATCAGTGGCGCGGCAAGCCATGTGGTGACCACGTTGGCCGGGATGAACAGCAACGGCAGCGAGTGGAAATAGTAGGCCGAAATCACGCCGCTGAGCGACATGGCCGACAGCGGCAGCGCCACCATCCCCACGGCGCGATAGAGCCATGGCCGGCGGCGATGATCCACGCAATTGATGGCCGGATAGAACACGATGATGCCCGCCACTGCGGCGAAACTCAGTTGGAAACTTATGTCGGTGAGCGATTCGGGCGAGAATATCAATATCAGAATTGCGGCGAAGCAGAGCGAATTGATGGGGGTGGAACGCCGTTGCAGGATGCGGCCCCCCATAAACACCATGGTCATAATCACGGCGCGCGTCACTGATGGCGTCAGCCCCGTGGCGATGGCGAAAATCCAGAGCGCAAGGATGGTCACGGCGTAGCGCGAGCGGTTGTGGCGGCCCACGTAGAGCGGCCAGAGCATGGCGGCGATGATTGCGGCGATGATGCCCACGTGCAGGCCGCTCAGCGCCAGCAGGTGGGCCATGCCGGCCGAGGAGTAGTTGGCGCGGAGGTCGTCGGTGAGCATCGACGTGTCGGCCAGGAGCATGGCGGCGAGCAGTGAGCCGGTGTCGTCGCTGATGTTGGCGCTCAGCAGCAGGTTGAGGGCACGCGGACGCAGGTCGCGGATGCGTTGCATCAGGCTGCGGGAGTGGCCGATGACGGTGATGTCGGTGTGGTTCACCGTGGCTGTGGCCGAGATGTGACGGCGGCGGTAGATGTCGGCGTAGTCCACTTCGTCGGGCACGGTGGCGCGGCTCTCCAAAGGCTTGAATTTGGCGTTGGGCAGGAGGATGGAGTCGCCCTCAACGATGGTGGGCAGAAACGAGGTGACGTAGATGTTGGCGCGCAGACGGCCGCCGATTTCGGCCGTGACCATGCGTCCGCCGGCGGCCTCGTTCACGGCCGTGACGCGTGCTTTCACGGGACTTTGCGGCAGCGATTGCGGCGGCGGTGTATAGGCCACGTCCACGGCCACGAACCCCACAGCCGCAAAGGCGCAGAGCATTGCCGCAGTTTGCCGCTTACGCCATGCGCAGGCTATTGCCGCCGCTATAAGCAGAATCGGCACCAACGCCACCGCGGCATTGTGCCCGGTGAGGTTGGCGCCGATAATTCCGGCTATGAGTGCCAACAATGGCCAAAGGAGAGGGGTGTGAGGCAATTGTGGGACGTTAGGCGATGGTGGCGCGCACCACCAGGAAACTGCTCACTCCGATGATGATCCAGAGAGCCACGGCCAGGAGCAGCGGCTTCAGGCCCACAGCTTTGATGCTGCTGAGCGAGAGTGATGCGCCGATGAGGAAGAGAGTCACCACCATGCCCTTTGTGGCCCAGAACTTCATGCATTGGCCAAAGGCCTCGGGAAGTCCGGCATAGGTGTTGATGAGCATGGCGAGAATGAAGAGAAAGATAAACCAGGGGATTGACACCTTGGAGCCTTTTTCGCGGAAGATGAGCATCGTGGCCAGCGCCAGCGGGATGATCCACAGGGCGCGGGTGAGCTTGATGAGGGTGGCCACGTTTTGCGCTTCGGAGCCGTAGGCGGCGCCGGCGCCCACCACCGACGAGGTGTCGTGGATGGCTATGGCGGCCCAGGTGCCAAACTGCGTTTGGCTCATGTCGAACATATGTCCGATGGGCGGGAAGATGAAGAGCGCCAGGGCGTTGAGTATGAAAATCACGCCCAGCGACACGGCCATTTGGTTTTCGTTGGCCTTGACCACCGGGCCCACGGCTGCGATGGCCGAGCCGCCGCAGATGGCGGTGCCGGAGGAGATGAGGTAGGCGGTTTTGCGCTCAACGTGGAGCCAATAGCCCAGCAACACGCCAAAGACCATCACGCCCACCACCGACACGATGGTGAACGACATGCCCTCGGCGCCGGAGCGGAGCGATTCTTGCAAGTTCATGCCGAAACCGTAGCCCACCACGGAGGCTTGCAGCAGATATTTCGACGCTTTTTTGTTGAACTTGGGGTAGGGGTTCTTGAATGTAAATGCAAAAATCAGGCCCACCAGCAGGGCGATGGCCGGGGTGAGCGGCTCGCTGTCGCACATGAAGTAGCTGAAGGGGATGAGGATGACTGCGATGATGGCTATGTAGAGCCAACGCGATAATGATTCTTTCATTTCACAAACACTGCGGGTTGAAGAGGTCGGATATTATAGTTCGATGACATGGATTCGCCGTAGGCTCCGGCTGAGCGCAGGGCAATGATGTCGCCGCGGCGAGTGGCGGGGAGCTTCTCTTCGGTGGCGAAGACGTCGCTCGACTCGCAGATGGGGCCAACCACGTCGTAGGTCTCCGTGGCGGCAGCAGGCGCGGCGCTAAGGTTTTGAATCAGATGGTGGGCGCCGTAGAGGGCGGGGCGCAGCAGTGAGTTCATGCCGGCGTCGACGATGACGAATTTCTTGACGGTGCCCTCTTTGACGTAGGTGACGCGCGAAATCAGCCAACCGCATTGAGCCACGATGCTGCGGCCCAACTCAAAGTGGAGTTGCTGGCCGGGGCGCAGGTGGAGGTTGCGGCGGAAGGTGTTGAAATAGCCCTCGAAGTCGGCTATGGGATTGTCGTCGGGATGGTCGTAGTCGATGCCGAGGCCGCCGCCCACGTTGATGATTTTCAGTCCGGGATATTTGGCCTGAAGCTCGTTGATTTTGAGGCTCAGCAGTGCAAACGGCTCATTGTCGAGCACCTGCGAACCGATGTGGAAGTGCAGGCCCACGAAGTCGATGCCGGGGAGCGATTTGGCCATTTCGGCGGCGCGAGGGAGCAGCTCCAGGTTGATGCCAAACTTGTTTTCGGCCAGTCCGGTGGTGATGTAGTGGTGGGTGTGGGCGTCGATGTTGGGGTTGACGCGCAGGGCCACTCGGGCTTTGCGACCCATCTCAGTGGCAATGGCGGAGATCACCTCCAGTTCGGGCATCGACTCCACGTTGAAGTTGCCGATGCCGGCCTCGATGGCCAGGCGAATCTCTTCGTCGGTTTTGCCCACTCCGGCAAAAGCTATCTTTTCGGCGGGGATGCCGCAGGCGAGCGCCAACTTCACCTCGCCGCCGCTCACGCAGTCGGCGCCGAAGCCGTGGGCGGCCACAGTGCGGACTATCTCTTCGTTGGCATTGGCCTTGATGGCATAGTGCACGCAATAGTCGCCGGCGCAGCGTTTCACTTCGAGCAGCGTCTGCTCCAGCAGCGACATGTCATACAAATAGAAGGGCGTTGCGTGCCCTTCTATAGCTTGGAGTATTGTGGATTCGGCAATCATTTGTCGGAAAAAAGTTCGGTTTGCAGAGCTTGGAGCGCTTTGATTTTGTCTTCTTTGTTGATGAGCAGAGAGATGTTGTAGTTGCTGCCGCCGTAGGAGATCATGCGCACGGGGATTTCGCGCATGGCGTTGAGCACCTTCGACTCGAAGCCGCAGTTGTGCCACTCCAGGTCGCCCACCACGCAGATGATCACCATGTCGCGGTCGACGGTCACCGTGCCAAACTTCTTCAGGTCGTCGAGAATCAGATGCAGGTTGCGCTCGTTGTCGATGGTCACCGACACCCCCACCTCGCTGGTGGTGATCATGTCGATGGAGGTTTGATAGGTTTCGAAGATTTCAAACACCTTGCGCAGGAAGCCGTAGGCTAGGAGCATACGTCCGCTCTTGATTTTGATGGCGGTGATGTTGTCTTGGGCGGCGACGGCCTTGATGCAGTGGCCCGATGCGCAATTGTAGATCACGGTGCCTTCGGCTGTGGGCTCCATGGTGTTGAGCAGGCGCACGGGGATGTTGTTGAGCTTGGCGGGGAGGATGCAGGTGGGGTGCAGGATTTTGGCTCCGAAGTAGGCCAATTCGGCGGCCTCCTCGAAGTGGAGCTGATGCACCGGCTTGGTGTTTTCCACGAAGCGCGGGTCGTTGTTGTGCATGCCGTCGATGTCGGTCCAGATTTCAATCTCGTCGGCGCCGATGGCAGCGCCCACGAGCGAGGCGGTGTAGTCCGAGCCGCCGCGTTGCAGGTTGTCAACTTCGCCATAGGCGTTGCGGCAGATGTAGCCCTGAGTGATGTAGAGGTCGGCGTCGGGGTTTTGCTCGAGCAGCGTGGACAGATTGGATTTGATAAACTGAGTGTCGGGCTCCGAGTTTTTGTCGGTGCGCATATAGTCGAGGGCGGGGAGCAACACGGAGTTGACGCCCTGTTGGTGCATGTAGATGTTCATCAGCGCGGTGCTCATCAGCTCGCCTTGAGCCAGAATCTCCTTTTCTTCGAAGATGGTGAACACCTCTTTGGCCAGCGAACGGATGTGGGCAAAACGCTCCTTGATGGCGGCTTCGGCCTCGGCGCGGGCGGCCTCGGCGGTGAGCAGCTCTTGAATGACGCCTTTATATTTGGCCTCGAGTTGATTGATCACCTCTGACGCGCCGGCCACGTTTTTCTTATAGAGATAGTCGGAAATTTCAACTAAAGTGTTGGTGGTGCCTGACATAGCGGAGAGCACCACGATGTTTTTGCCACGCTCGTTGACCAAGCGTGCCACTTCTTTAATTCGTGCGGCCGAGCCTACCGAGGTGCCGCCAAATTTCAAAACGTTCATTAATTGCTAACTATATATAATATTATATTGTGATTGCAAAAGTACGCAAAAAATCTGACACGTGCAATCACCCTCGACCAACGGCC
>CAZJWM010000093.1:0-8453 GCA_964549975.1 uncultured Bacteroides sp.
TCGGAGGCTTGCTCTCCGGGAAGAAAGTCCAGGCAACATATATCACCATAGTTTTTAACGGAAACCTGTCGGAAACGTCACAGATAACGGCAGAGTAGCGTGACAGAAAATAACCGCCCGCCCCACCTCAGCTGTGGAGCGAGCAAGGGTGAAAAGGTGAGGTAAGAGCTCACCGGAGTTCATGGTAACATGAACTGCCGCACGCCTTATGGGTTGCAAGGTCAAGTACACCGGCAGTTAAGGGTGGCTCGCCCGTTGCCGGGGGGTAGACTGCTAAAGCGCATCGTGGCAACACGTCGCTCAGATAAATGACGAGCCGGAAGTCAAGTTCCTCACTTGCCCGTGGATAACTTGCACAACCGACATAACCCGGCTTACAGCTCAACTGCCCGACTGCACGGCATGCAGTCGGGCGGACTTTTTTCAGCCCAAACCGCCGTTGGATGTCGATTTTTTCATTAACTTTGCATTATGATTGAAGCTAAAATCTATTCACCAATCACTGACACATTGCGCTGGAACGAATTTCCGGCTGCAAGCCGCATTTCGTCGATACTGTTCCAACGCTCCTACATGGACTATCATGCCGACCGCTTTGCCGACTGCTCACTGATGCTATACAAAGGCCAACGCCTCATGGCCATACTCCCGGGCTGCGTCAGCGGCGACACCTTCGCCTCGCATGCCGGATTGACCTACGGCGGATTGATCACCTCTCCGCGTGCCACCATCGAAGACGTTGTCGAGTCGTTTCAAGCAGCCAATCAGCTGCTGCGCGACCGTGGAATAAAGCGAGTGGTCTACAAACCCACGCCATATATCTATCACCGAATTCCTGCCGATGAAGACCTCTATGCGCTGACCAACGTCTGCCATGCCCGGCTCGCCTCGCGTGCCATCTCCAGCGCCATCTCCTGCGAAAACCGTCCGCGAATGTTCGACATACGTCGCAGCGGTGTGCGCAAAGCCTCGAAACAGGGCATCACCATCCGTCGCAGCGACGATTTTGCTCCGTTTTGGCAACTGCTCACCGACAACCTTCGCGCCCGACATAACACAGCCCCGGTTCACACCCTCGACGAGATTAGCCGCTTGGCTGCCGCAATGCCCGACGCAATCCGGCTCCACGTGGCCGAACTCGACGGCAGCTGCCTGGCCGGCACGGTGATCTATCTCTCCGACCGCGTGGCCCATGCCCAATACATCTCCGCCTCCCCCGAAGGCAGAGATTGCGGTGCCCTGGACCTGCTTTTTGCAGAACTCATTCAAAAAGAATATCAGTCGGTGCCCTGGTTTGACTTCGGCATCTCCACCGAAGAGGCCGGCACCGTGCTCAATCACGGCCTCATTTATCAAAAAGAGGGCTTTGGAGGCCGCGGCGTCTGCTACGATTGCTATACTTACACGTTGTAATTTCCAAAATTATTCGTAACTTTGTAGGCGAACAAATTTTGCTCTTCAAACGTTGAACTTCAACAGCATTTTTTTAGACAGAAAATGGAAGAAACCGAACGTCAAACCACAGAGAGCTTCGAGCCCGGCACCACCGCTCGCGAACGCATATCCGCCAAAGGCACGCCTCACCTGATGCGCGCCATCTTTGGCATCTTCATGGTGGTCATCTACGTGGGCATGGGAGTGCTCCTGTGTATCAACTTCTTTGGCTGGAAGGAGTCCTGGACTTGGGCTCGCATAGCCGCAGGTGTGCTTCTGGCCTTGTATGGCTTCTGGCGCGCATATCGTCAAATCTATAACATTGACTCACCCTATTGATGCGTAAATCAACTATACTACTGGCATTACCCTTGGCTGCCGCCATGCTTGGCGCCTGTTCTTCGGGCGGATCGGGCAGCAAAAAGGAGTCTGTGGAGAAGGTATTGTTTGTGTGCGATGCCTCCTTTCAGAATATCATGGACCGCGAAATAGACGTGTTTGAATACACGTTTAATACGCCCAAGCGCAGTCCGCAAGCGTGGGTTATCCCCTACTACGTGTCGCAGCGTGCCGCTTTCGACTCGCTGATGACCGCCGACAACAGCATCCGCACCATCGTAGTCGGACGTCCGCTCACCAAAGAAGAGCGTGTGCGCCTGACCAACCGCAAGCTGCGTCCGCGCGAACAGCGCATTGCCGTAGATGCAATCGCCCTGATTGTCAACCCCGATAATCCTCAAGATGCCATCTCCATGGCCGAGGTGCGCCAAGTGCTCTCCGGCGAGGTGCAAAAGTGGGGCGACATGTGGCCCACGAAGCTTGACAGCATCAGCGTGGTCTTCGACCAAAACGGCTCATCGCTCATGGAGTTTATGCGCGACAGCATTAACGGCGGCAAGCCTTTCGGCCCGAACGTCTACGCGCAGAATTCGCCTCGCGAAGTGTTTGAGAAAGTTGCCAAAAACAAAGGTGCACTCGGCATCGTCGGCGTCAGCTGGATTTCAGCAAACATGGATGGCACGGAGCTCTCCAAAGATGAGATGCGCGAGCTCTCCACCTCCAGCGACCCTTCGAATCTCGGTTTCAAGACCGACATCAAGGTGCTGGCCGTCAGCGGCGACGAGTCGCTCCACCCCGTGAAACCCTATCAGGCCTACATCTTCGACGGCACCTACCCGCTCTATCGCTCCATCTACATGATCACCACCACAGTGGGCGGCACCTACAACAATGCATTCTATTCGTTTGTCACCGGCATGCAGGGTCAAAAAGTGATTCAGCTCACCGGAGTGTTGCCCGGCACGGTGCAGCCCCGCATGGTGCAGCTCTCGCGCGACGGCGACTATGGCGACGAATAAACCTTTTGACATTTCCTCAGTCATAATAGCATCCAAAGCAAAGTAATAACAAACCAAATAAACCCGTTTTCACAATGAAACTTAAAAACCTCATGCTCGCAGCGCTCTGCGCTTCAGCATCCATGGCAGGATTCGCACAAAGCCAGGGATACATGGACGGCATTGAATATTATAAGGCCGGACAATATGACAACGCTCGCGAAATCTTGACGCGCACACTCAACGACGGAGCCACCGACAAGGCTTCGGCCCTCTACTATCTCGGCCAAACCGCTCTGCGCGACGGCAACACATCGGCTGCGACCGAATATTTCAACCAAGGCATCTCTGCCGACTCCAAGAATGGCCTCAACTACGTGGGCCTCGGCGCCGTGGCTCTGAAAAAAGGCGATTCTGCCGGTGCTGCAAACCAATTCAAGGCTGCCACCAAGGCTGAAAACACCGCTCCCGTGATGGTGGCTGTGGCTCGCGCCTACTATAATCAAGACCCCGTGGCCTATGCCAAAGAATACAACAAGTATCTCGACGATGCCTTCAAGAAAGACAAGAAGTGTACCGACGTCTACATCATGCGCGGCGACGTGGCTATGGACCAGAACGACCCCGGCGAAGCTGCAGGTCAATACGACATGGCCATCTACTATAACTCCAACACTCCCGAGGCTTACGTGAAGTATGCATCTGCCTACATCCACGTGAATCCTCAGTATGCCATCGACAAGCTCAACGAGCTCAACCGCATTGCCCCCAACTCGGCACTGGCTCAGCGCGAACTCGCCGAAAAATACTACGAGAATGACCAGCTCACCCGCGCCGCTCAGCAGTATGGCACATATATCCAAAACCCCAACCACTTTGTGAAGGATGAAGAGCGCTACGCTCAGCTGCTTTACTTTGGTGGCGAATATGACAAGAGCATCAATCTGGCTTCGAGCATCATTGCCAACGACCAAAACAACTTTGCCATGCACCGTATGCTCTTCCTCAACAAGGCCGCTAAAAAGGACACCGAAGGCGCCATGCAGGAAGCTCAAACTTTCTTCCAAATGACTCCTCCGAGCAACAACCACTTCACCGCTAACGACTACACCACCTATGCCGACCTGCTCAGCGATCAGGAGCTTGATTCACTGGCTGCCGTGCAATATGAAAAGGCCATTATCGCCAACCCCGATAAGCCCGAACTCTTCAAAGGTCTGTCGTCGTGCTACTACAACATGAAGGACTACGCTCGCGCTGCCGAATCCTATCGCAAGTATGTGGACAGCGGCACAGGTTCCACAAACGACACCTACGTGTTGGCCGGTCGCTACATGAGTCTCGCCGCTCAACTGCCCGAAAACTCCACAGAGCGTGCCGAAGCTGTGGCTAATGCCAACAAATATATCGACATCGTGCTCGAAAAGGTGGATAACGACTATCGCATTCCCCAGCGAAAGGCTCGTATCCTCATCGTTGGCAACAATGGCGAAGTCAACACCGAAGTGGTCAGCTACTATGAAAAGGCTCTGGCTCTGCTCGACCAAGATCCCGAAAACCAGACCAAGAACGTGGATGCCTATCGCGAAATCTACGGCAACGTCGGCTCCTTCTATTTCAAAGAGGGCAACAAGGCTAAGGCTCGCCCCTACTTTGAAAACCTCTACAAGGTGTCGCCCTCCGATGACATCCGCACATTTATCGACAAGAATCTGAAATAAGCTTGCCCCCAATAAAAAAACAGCTCCGAGCGGTTTGCTCGGGGCTGTTTTTTTATTGGGGAAATTAGTGGTTTACTTCTTCAGGCCACGCATACGCAGCAGAGCGTCAACGTTGGGCTCGTGGCCGCGGAATTGCTTGTAGAGCTTCATCGGGTCGTCGCTGCCGCCCATCTGGAGCACATTCTCCTTGAAGGCTTTGGCAGTGGCGGGGTCGAAGATGCCGCGCTCCTTGAAGAGTTCAAAGCCGTCGGTGTCGAGCACTTGGGCCCAGAGATAGGTGTAGTAGCCCGAAGCATATTGGTCGCTGCCGAAGATATGTTTGAAGTAAGGCGAACGATAGCGGAACTGCATCTCTTCGGGCAAACCGAGTTTCTTGGCCACGTTTGCCTCGAATTGAGCCACGTCGATTGTGCCGTTGTAGTCGGTGATTTTGCCCCATTCGAGGTCGAGCAGAGCTGCGCCAACCACTTCGGAGATGGCAAAGCCCTGGTTGTGGGTGCTGGCGGCCTGAATCTTGGCAATCAGTTCGTCTGGGATCACTTCACCGGTTTTCCAGTGGTGGGCATAGAGCTTGAGCATTTCGGGTTCAAAGGCCCAGTGTTCGTGAATCTGGCTGGGGAGCTCCACAAAGTCGCGGTCAACGTTGGTGCCGGCTTGGCCCTTATAGGCGGCGCGAGTGAGCATGCCGTGCAGGCCGTGGCCAAACTCGTGGAAGAGTGTTTCCACTTCGTCCATGGTCAGCAGCGAGGGGGTGTCGGCTGTGGGGAGCGAGAAGTTGCCCACGTTGTAGACAATCGGACGTTGCGACGTGCCGTCGGGCAGCGTGCACGAGCCTTGGAATTCGCTCATCCATGCGCCCTGGCGTTTCGAAGCGCGAGGGAAATAGTCGGTCATAAACACGGCCAAGTGTTCGCCGGAGGTGGCATCGGTCACGTCGTAGACGTTAACTTCGGGATAGTAGCGCGGAGCGTCGGGAAGCGGAGTGACGTTCACGTTGTAGAGCACGTGGGCCATGGTGAAGGCGCCTTTCAGCACGCTGTCAACGGCAAAATATTGACGCAGTTCGTTTTCGTCGAGATCATACTTTTTCAGACGCACTTTTTCGGCGTAGTAATAGTAGTCCCAGGGTGCAATCTTGAAGTTGCCCCCCTCTTCGTCTACCACTTGCTGCATCTCTTTTACCTCTTCTTTCACCTTGGCGATGCCCGGTTCCCAGATTTGCATCAGCAGCGTTTCGGCGGCTTTGACCGAACCGGCCATCACGTTGTCGGTGGCATAGTCGGCAAACGAGTCGAAGCCGAGCAGATGGGCCTTGGCCACGCGGGCTTTGACGATGTCGTTGATCACCTGCGAATTGTCGAATTCGCCCGACGAGGCCAATGATGTGTAGGCCTGATAGATTTCGCGGCGCAGTTCACGGTCGTTGGCATATTGCAGCAGCGGCAGGCGGCTCGGAGCATGCAGGGTGAACACCCATTTGCCGTCAAGACCTCGCTCTTTGGCGGCGTCAGCGGCTGCGGCGATGTTGCTCTCGGGGATGCCTGAGAGGCGCGATGCATCGTCAACCACCAGATAGTAGGCGTTGGTGGCGTTCAGCAGGTTTTTGTTAAACTTCAGATAGAGGTCGGTGAGCTCTGCATTGATTTTGCGCAGCGAGTCTTGCTGAGCTGCGCTGAGCAGTGCACCGGAGCGCACGAAGTTTTTATACTTTTTCTGCACCATCAGTCGCTGGGCTGTGTTCAGACCGAGGCTGTCGACGTGGCGATAGAGATAATCAATGCGGCTAAAGAGTTTCGGGTTCATCGACATCTCGTCGTCCCACTCCTGCGCTTTGGCATAGAGCGACTCGGCCACGTCAACCATCTGAGGCGTGGAGAGCGCTTCGTCGAGTCCGGAGAAGAGCAGCATGGTGCGTTCCAGAGTGGCGCCGCTGCGATCCAGCGCGAGGATGGTGTTGTTGAAGGTGGGCAACTGCTTGTTGTTGACTATTGCCTCCACTTCGGCACGTTGCTCGGCGATGCCGGCCTCAAGTGCGGGGATATAGTCTTCCACCATCACTTGGTCGAACGGAGGAATTTGGTAAGGGGTGCTGTAAGGCTTCAACAGCGGATTGGTTCGTTTCATTTGTTGAGAATCGTTGAGCGTCACGGCGGCGGCACTTAGGCTCACCACGGCGCCCACAGTTAGGGCTGTTAGAGTTTTGTTCATTTACGGATTGATAATGGTTTGTGCGAAATAACTTATAGAATCGGGCTCAGCAGGCGAACCACAGATTCCAATGCGCGACGCACCTTTGAGCGGGCGTGCCAGCGCTGAGGATAGACTCTCGAGCATTGCTGCAAGTCGAGCATAAACAGGGCGGTGAGTCGCTCGTTGAACTCCTTGGAGTAGATGAGCATATTTGCCTCAAAGTTGCACTCAAACGAGCGGAAGTCGAAATTGGTAGACCCGACCGAGGCAAATTCGTCGTCGACGATGAGCGTCTTGCTATGCAGCATCCCCGGTTCGAAAAAGTAGACCTTCACCCCTGATTGCAGACATTCGGTGATGTAGCTGCCGGAGGCCAAGTCGAGCAATCGTGAATCCGACCTGCGGGGCACCATCAGACAGACGTCTACGCCCGAAAGGGCCGCCACCTGCAGCGCATGAAGCAACGAATCGGTGGGCAGGAAATATGGCGTCTGAAGGTAGACTCGGCGTTTGGCCGAGGCTATGGCTCGCTGGAATGCGTAGGCCACTCCGGGCCAGCGGCTCATCGGGCCGGTGGTGATGGTCTGCACGGTGCAGTTGCCGCGGGGCGTGGTGGAGCATTTTTCGGCCAACAGCGGTTGGCCCATAAAGTTCCAATCAACGGCAAAGGAATATTGCAGCGAGGCCACTGCCGGGCCCATCACTCGCAAGTGGCAGTCGCGCCACATGTCGAACTTCGGCCCGCCGTCAACGTAGCGGTCGGCAATGTTCATACCGCCGATGTAGCCCACCTCGCCGTCGATCACCACCACCTTGCGGTGGTTTCTCCAATTGATGCGTGAGCCCAACATCGTGAACGTCACCTTGAAAAACGGGTAGACCTCCACTCCGGCAGCTTGCATCTCGCGGAAAAAACGCTTTTTCACCGACATGGAGCCGACGTGGTCGTAGATCACGCGCACCTTCACACCGGCGCGGGCTCGCTCCATGAGGACGTCGCGCACCTCGGTGCCGATGGTGTCGTCCTCGAAGATGTAGTATTGCAGATGAATGAAGCGCTTGGCACGACGCAGGTCGTGTCGAAGCGCTTCAAATTTGGTCTGTCCGGATGTGAAAATCTCAACGCTGTTGTCGGCATAGATTTCGCCGCCGCCAATGCTGTAGGCCACATTGGCAATCTTTCGATTTTCGGCCGAGAGGCCGTCGCGAGCCTCGGCGGCATTGCGATAGCGCTCGGTGCGACGCAGGCGGCGCTTGTTGCGCCGCGAAATCATGCGCTTGTTTTTGAAGTTGCGTCCGAAAAACAAGTAGAGCACCAGCCCCAACAGCGGCATGAGAATCAACACTGTGACCCATGCCAGAGATTTCACGGGATTGCGGTTTTCGCCGAGAATCACAACTATCACGGTCACTATCGACAGTGCGTAAGTGACCATCAGGGTGCGTGCCACCCATGGTAGCGACAATATCTCGACTAAGCCCATCCTAATCCATAGTTATGCGAAGATAGGGTAACCGGCCATGAGGGTGTTCACCTTCTTGCGAACGTCGGCAATGATGTCGGCATTGTCAACGTTGGAGAGAACGGTGTCGATCATTTCCACAATGACGGGCATCACGTCTTCCTTGACGCCGCGGGTGGTGATGGCAGCTGTGCCCAGACGGATACCGGAGGTCTGGAAGGGCGAACGGCTGTCGAAGGGCACCATGTTCTTGTTGGCGGTGATGTCTGCCTGAACCAGAGCTTTTTCAGCCACCTTGCCGGTGAGTT
>CAZJWM010000094.1:0-8234 GCA_964549975.1 uncultured Bacteroides sp.
TCATCAACAACGCCATCTACGGCATGACGGGCGGACAGATGGCCCCCACCACCCTCGAAGGAATGAAGACCTCCACCACCCCCTACGGCCGCCGCATCGACCTGAACGGTTACCCGCTGCGCATCACCGACGTGGTGAAGGAACTCGACGGCACCTGCTACGTCACCCGTCAGGCCGTCCACACCCCCGCAGCAGTGCGCAAGGCCAAAGCCGCCATCCGCCAAGCCTTCATCAACACCCGCGAAAAGCGCGGCACCTCCTTCGTGGAGATCGTGAGCACCTGCTCCAGCGGCTGGAAGCTCGCCCCCGTCGACGCCAACAAATGGATGGAAGAAAACATGTTTGTGAAATACCCTCTCGGAGAACTCAAAAACACGGTCAAAGAATCATGACACATGAAATTATCATAGCCGGATTTGGCGGCCAAGGCGTGCTCTCTATGGGCAAAATCCTGGCCTATTCCGGACTGCTCGACGGCCTGGAGGTGAGCTGGATGCCCGCCTACGGCCCCGAACAACGCGGCGGCACAGCCAACGTCACCGTGGTGCTCAGCAACGACCCCATATCCTCGCCCGTGCTCGACACCTACGACGTGGCCGTGATCCTCAACCAACAGAGCTTGGACAAGTTTCAAGACAAAGTGAAACCCGGCGGCCTGCTCATCTACGACCCCTACGGCATCCGCCACATCCCCACCCGCACCGACATCCGCTGCGTGGCCATCGACGCCACCAACGCTTCGCTCACCTCGGGCAACGCCAAGGGCTACAACATGATCCTGCTGGGCGCCATGCTTCAGCTCTGCCCCATGGTCACCCCCGAAACCGTGATCAAAGGCCTGCGCAAAACCCTGCCCCAACGCCATCATCATCTCATCCCCATGAACGAGGCTGCAATTGCCCTCGGCGCAAAACTCGCCCAAGAAGCCCTATGACCGACGATCAGAAAAAACAGTTGACCGCCGACCCCGACGGCTTGGCCACCTACGAATTTATGGCCAACCACGTGGGCGCCGACGACATGGACTCGCAATGGCTCACCGACAACATGGTGCGCGTGGACCTCACCGGCCAATTCACGGCCAGCGCCGCCCGCTTCCTCCATGCCATTGACGCCGAGCAGTTTGCCCCGGAAATTGCCCGACTGATTGAAGCCACCATCAACCGCGACCGTGAGCATCGCTATCTCCCCTCTCTCGCCGAGGGTATCTACGGCCAAGACTACGAAAGCCGTGCCACCGAGCTCTGCGCCGCCGACAACAATTTCCGTCGTCTCTACAAGCGACTGAACCCAACATCAATACTCTAAAACGCCATGCGTAAATTTTTGCTTTCACTCATCCCGGCTCTGGCCGTACTGTCTTGCTCAAGCAAGGCCGCCGAAGCCAACAACAACCAAGATGCAATGAACTCTGATTCTATCTCAGGCGCCACCGCCGCCGCTTCCACCGACACCAACGCCGTGAAGGTGCAGCTCACCACCTCGGAAGGCGACATCACCCTGTTGCTCTACTCCGACACCCCCAAACATCGCGACAACTTCGTGAAGCTCGTCAACGAAGGCTTCTACGACGGCGTGCTCTTCCACCGCGTGATCAACGACTTCATGATTCAGACCGGCGACCCCGACAGCAAAAACGCTCCCGCCGGCAAGCAACTCGGCTCCGGTGGCCCCGGCTACGAAATTGATGCCGAATTCATCTATCCCAAGCATTTCCACAAACGCGGCGCCCTGTCGGCTGCCCGCACCGGCGACCAGGTGAACCCCGAGCGCAAATCCTCCGGCTCGCAGTTCTACATCGTCACCGGCAAAAAATACACCCAAAGCGAACTCCAACAACTGCAACAGCAGATGCAGCAAGGCGCCGTGCAGAGCAAGTTTTACGAACTGGCCGGCAAGCGTCGCGCCGACATCGAACGCATGCAGAAGGAGGGCGACCAGGCCGGCCTGGCAGCGCTGCAACAGGAACTCGTGGCTCAAGCTCAGAAAGAGGCTGAAGCAGCTTCGAGCTTCACCGACGAGCAGGTGAAGGCCTACACCACCGAGGGCGGCACACCCTTCCTCGACGGCCAATACACCGTGTTTGGCGAAGTGCTCTCCGGCATGGATGTGGTCGACAAAATCCAGAAGGTGAAGACCGACCGCAACGACCGTCCCATCGAAGACGTGAAGATTCTCTCAGCCAAGATTCTTGATTGAGATGACTCCCAAAGTCACATTTATCGTACCTTTCCACAACATCGAGGCATACCTTCGGGCATGCCTCGTGTCTATTTCACGCCAATCGTTTCGCCGCTTTGAGGTGCTGATGGTCGACGACTGCTCCGACGACCGCTCGGCCTCCGTTGCTGAAGAATTTGCGCGCGCCGACAGCCGCTTCCGCCTGCTGCGCCACAGCACGCCGCTGGGCCCCGCCTGCGCGCGCAACACCGCCCTCGACCAAGCCTGCGGCGAATGGATTGCCTGCGTTGACGGCGACGACAACATCCACCCCGACTATCTGGCGGGACTGTTAGCACTGGTGCACATCTCCAACAGCGACATTGCCGTGTGCACCCACACCTTGAATCACTACCATGTGGGACTCACCGGCGCAAGAGTGTTGACGCCGCAACGCGCCGCCGCCCTGTCGATGTATCAGCGCAGCCGTCTGAATCATTCGCTCTGTGGTCGACTGATTCGCCGCAGCCTCTTCGGCGATGACCTGCGGCTCACCCCGGGCATTCTCTATGAGGATATGGACCTGTGTTATCGCCTGTTTATGCGCGCCAACTCCATAGCCTACGCGCCCAACATGATGCTCTATCGCTACGTGCAGCGCCCCGGCAGCATCCTGCACTCGTTTGACCGCGCCCGCCTGAGCGTGCTTGATGTAAGCCGCCGCATTGAAGAGCAATTTGCCGACGACGCCATAGTGGGCCCGGCGGCTCGCGACCTGCGGCTCAGCTGCAACTTCTCGATGCTGCGCCTGCTCCACCGCCACGACATGGACTCCGAGCCCGAAGCCGCCGAATGCTGGGCACAAATAAAGCGCCTTCGCCGCGAGTGTCTTTTCAATCCTCACGTGAGGATGAAAAATCGCGTAGGCGCTTTGGTGAGCTATCTTGGCCGCAAGGCTTACTGCCTGGCCACGGCTCCGTTCACTCCTCGATTTCGCTAATCGAAGGGTTCATCACAAAATTATAGACGTCGGAGGGATCGTTGGCTATATGCTCGGCATGAAATTGGCGCAGTTCGCTCAGCGGACGGAATCCCCAAGTGACGCCAACCGACTCCACACAGGCACGACGCGCCGTCTCCATATCCACGCCGCTGTCGCCCACATACATCACATCGTTTTTTGGCGTAGGAACGCCTGCCAACACGTTGAACACAATCGAAGGATCGGGTTTGGCGGGAACGCCTTCGCGCATCCCGTGGACAGCTTCCCAGGGCAGATGCGGGAAGAAGTGGGCCACAAGGCGCGACGTGGCGCTCTGATATTTATTTGACGTCACGGCAAACTTCACGCCCTGCGCCGCAAGGTCGTGTAGCAGTTGCGGAATGCCGGGATAGGGGCAGGTGTAGTCGTAGAGATGGCGGTCGTAGTATTGCTCAAAGACGGCGCGCACGCGGGCCACAGTCTGCGTGTCGTGGGCATCGGGCGGGAGCACACGCTCCAGCAGTCGGCCCACGCCGTTGCCCACAAAGAGCGGATAGGATGCAATGTCGTGGGTGGGGAAACCACACTGCTTGAGGGCGTAGTTGGCGCCGTGGCCAAGGTCGGCAATGGTGTTGAGCAATGTGCCATCGAGGTCGAAAATAACTAATTTCTTCATACACAAATATAAGTAAGTCTCTCTGTTAGAATGGATAGCCCACCGAGAAGTGGAATGCTGCGTCGCGGCTCCAGCGCGGATGAATCAGCGGCCACGGCTCTTGGTTGGTGGCGGGGTTGTGGGCCTTCATGCCCAGGTCGAGTCGCAGCAGGAAGTAGTTGAAGTCCATGCGCAGACCAATGCCGTAGGCCAGGGCTATCTGTTTATAGAATGAGTTGAGTTTGAACACGCCGCCTGGCTGCGTCTCATAGTCGCGAATGGTCCAAACGTTGCCGGCGTCGACAAAGAGTGCACCTTCGAGCACCCAGAAAAGTTTGGCGCGATATTCCACGTTCAGGTCCAGACGGATGTCGCCACACTGGTTGATGAAGCTGCTCACGGAGTTGCGCGAGTCGTAGCTGCCGGGGCCGAGGGTGCGCACGCTCCAGCCGCGCACGCCGTTGGCGCCGCCGGCATAGAATCGTTTTTCAAACGGGAGCATGGCTGAGTTGCCGTAGGGCACGGCCACACCGACGCCCACGTGGAAAGCCAGCGACTGTCGGCGGTCGAAACTGTGGGAGAGCATATAGTCGAGTTCGGCCTTCACGTATTGCGAATATTGGATGCCGAACACGCGATACACATCCTCGCGGCGATGTTGCCCCACGAGTTTGGAGATGCCGTAGAGGAGGTTGCCGGCCGATTCAACCGACCCGCGCAGGGTGTAGATGTTGGGCTGAAACGGCGCAACGCTGCCGGGCATCAGGGTGGAGGCGGCTTTGTTGGTGCGCATGAAGTTGAAACCTATGCGCATGATGAAGTGGTCTTCGTAGCTATAGCGCAGGAGCGGATTTTGCGGGGCCACGGAGTCGAGGAAGTTGATGGTGGAGCGCGGCAGATAGACGTAGCTGATATCGAGCAGGTCGAGGGTGCGGCGCCATTTGTTGTCACGGCTCACCCACTTATATTTCCAACCGGCGCCGGCTATGATGCGGGTATATTCGGGGCGCTCTTGGTAGGCGAAGTTCAGGGCAAATTCGGTGGAGGCCTTCACGCGGCGACGGAAGGAGCGGTTGAGAAGCGGCGCGGAGAAGCGCGGCAGGGTGATGGCCACTTCGGCGGAACCTTCGGTGTAGTGATTGTTGATCAGTCCGTCAAGGTCGCCGGAGATGCTCTCATAGCTGCCGCGAGCTTTGACGCTGAGCAGTTCGGAGCCGTGGAATGCGTTGCGATGTTGATAGGTGACGCCCACGCCGAAGCCGAGGTCGCCCTCGGAGTTGGTGCCTTCGAGCTCCACGGCCACACTCTGCGTGGGGTTGGGCGTCATGCGCACCAGTGCATCGAGATTCACCGTGCCGTCGGCCGACACAGACTGCGGTTGCACGCTCACGCTCACCGACTTGACAATTCCCAGTCGCGAAAGTGCCTCATAAGTGCGGTCGAACTGCGCGGCCGAATAGGGTTTGCCGGGCTCGATGTAGTTGCGTTCCCAGAGCTGCTTGTTGCGCAGATAGGTGCGCGGCTCTCCGGCGGCTGTGACCACGTAGATGTCGCGATGGCGCAGGGTGTCGGTGGCCGAGCGGTCTGACTGATAGTCGGGGTCAAACACCACGCGATTGACCACAAACAGCGGATGAGAGCGCACGGAGTCGCCGGCGGGCATCTTGTGGAGATGCATGGTCAGGGCCACGTCGTTGGAGCCGGGGAGGGTGTCGCCGGTATATGTGATATAATCTTTCACAAAACCGTAATATCCGGCGTTGTGGAGCATTCCGGTGAGGCGCACGCGCTCGGCGTCGAGTTTGTCGCGGTTGAGGTTGTCGCCGGGGTGAAATTGATAGTTTGCGGAATCGTTGGCCACAAGTCTGCCCACGGCGGTGTCCTCAAATTCGTAGCTAATCGAGGCTACGCGATGAGGGCGACCGGGGGTGACGTTATATGTGACGTCGATCTTCTTTTTGTTGGGGCGCGGGGCGGTCTGCACGTCAACGGCGGCACCGAGGTAGCCTTTGTTGACCATGGCCAACTTCAGTTGCGAGGCCGAAGCGGCGGTCGACTCCTCGGAATAGATCACCGGGGCGGCGCCCAAGCGCTGAAGCCAGCGGTTATACCATTTTGTGGAGTCTTGACCGGAGAGGTCGTAGGTCATCAGTTGCAGTTTCAGCGACCCGAGCACGCGGTGGTTGGGCTGTTGGCGCAGGTAGTTGATCAGTTCCGACGACTGCACATCGCGCGGCAGATAGCCCGTGGAATCGGCCAACACGTTGATGTGCACGCGGTCGAGCAGCATCTCGCCGTCGGCCACGTGGCGCGTGGTGCGGCAGCCGCTCAGCGTGGCAGCACAGGCTGCCACCAACGCCGCCGATTTCATCAACCGCCACAAGCCACGCATCTCCGCCGTCGAGTATTTTGATTAGTCGAGTTTCAGCACTGCCAGGAAAGCCTTTTGCGGCACTTCCACCGAACCGATTTGCTTCATGCGCTTTTTGCCCTTCTTCTGCTTTTCCAGCAGTTTGCGTTTACGGGAGATATCGCCGCCGTAGCATTTTGCGGTCACATCCTTGCGCACGGCCTTGATGGTTTCGCGGGCAATGATTTTGGCACCGATGGCTGCCTGGATGGCAATGTCGAATTGCTGACGCGGAATCAGCTCCTTGAGCTTTTCACACATGCGGCGACCGAAGGTCACGGAGTTGTCCACGTGAGTGAGCGTGGAGAGCGCGTCGACGCTTTCGCCGTTGAGCAATATGTCGAGCTTCACGAGCTTGCTTTCGCGGAAGTCGTGGAGGTGATAGTCAAACGAGGCGTAGCCCTTGCTGATGGACTTGAGTTTGTCGTAGAAGTCGATGACGATTTCGCCCAGAGGCATATCGAAAATCATCTCCATGCGGTTGCCGCTGATATATTCCTGCTTAACCAGTTCGCCGCGTTTGCCCAGACAGAGGGTCATTATCGGGCCGATAAATTCTGCGGTGGTGATAATCGAGGCTCGGATATACGGTTCTTCGATGTAGTCAATCAGGGTGGCGTCGGGGAGTCCGGAGGGGTTGTGGACCTCGGTCATGTTCCCCTTTTTGTCGTAGACGCGATAGCTCACGTTGGGCACTGTGGTGATCACATCCATGTCGAATTCGCGACCCAGACGCTCCTGGATAATCTCCATGTGGAGCAGGCCGAGGAAACCGCAACGGAAGCCGAAGCCCAGGGCCATGGAGCTCTCGGGCTGGAAGGTGAGCGAGGCGTCGTTGAGTTGCAGTTTTTCCAACGAGGCGCGCAAGTTTTCAAAATCTTCGGTTTCGATGGGATAAACGCCGGCAAACACCATAGGCTTCACCTCCTCAAAACCGGCGATGGCCTTTTGGCAGGGGCGATCCACGTGGGTGATGGTGTCGCCCACCTTCACCTCGCGGCTGGTCTTGATGCCGGAGATGATGTAGCCCACGTTGCCGGCCGAAATCTCCTTGCGAGGCTGCATGTCGAGTTTGAGAATACCGATTTCATCGGCGTGATACTCCTTGCCGGTGCTCACAAACTTCACGAAGTCGTTGGTGCGCATCGTGCCGTTCACCACCTTGAAGTAGGCAATGATGCCGCGGAAGGGGTTGAACACGGAGTCGAAAATCAGCGCTTGCAGCGGGGCGTCGGCGTCGCCTTTGGGGGCCGGCACACGCTCCACAATGGCGCGGAGCAGTTCGGGGACACCTTGACCGGTTTTGCCGCTGGCGCGGAGAATCTCCGAGCGGTCGCAGCCGAGCAGCTCCACAATCTGATCTTCCACCTCCTCGGGCATGGCCGATTCGAGGTCGATTTTGTTCAACACGGGGATAATCTCCAAGTCATGGTCGATGGCCATGTAGAGATTGCTGATGGTTTGGGCCTGAATGCCCTGCGAAGCATCCACAATCAACAAAGCGCCCTCGCAGGCGGCAATCGAACGGCTCACCTCATAGCTGAAGTCAACGTGTCCGGGAGTGTCAATGAGATTCAACACGTAGCGCTCACCATCGAGCTCATAGTCCATCTGAATGGCATGGCTCTTGATGGTGATGCCGCGCTCGCGCTCGAGCTCCATGTCGTCGAGCACTTGCGCCTGCAAGTCCTTTTGGCTGACGGTTTTGGTATACTCCAGCAGACGGTCGGCAAGAGTGCTTTTGCCGTGGTCGATGTGGGCAATGATGCAGAAATTTCGGATATTCTTCATTCTTTTGTGGATAATCGCGTAAAATATCTGCAAAATTACGATTTTTCCGCCACTTTTGCAACCCCCCCGGCACTGCGGCCCGGGCAACCACATCAAACAGGCAATATGGGCAGCATGGTTGAGTGCGGCGATGCATCGGAGATGCTGGTTATTTGTAACCCCGGCTTGCCGCAGGCTAGCCGTACAACAGTCCGCGATGGCGTATAGGACGGGCGGCGAATTTGTCCTACCTTTGC
>CAZJWM010000095.1:0-8111 GCA_964549975.1 uncultured Bacteroides sp.
GATACGCAATCTTAATCTTAATTGAAAATTGAAAATTGATAATTGAAAGTCTTTTAGTTCTTAGTTTTTAGTTCTTAGTTTTTAGTTCTTAGTTTTTAGTTCTTAGTTTTTAGTTTTAGTTGGGAGCTTACCACTTACCTCTTGCCTTTTGCCGTTTACCTCTTTTCTCACCTCTTTTCTCTCTAAATTAATGTTAAGGATTTGGATAGGATGGGAAGTTTTGGTAACTTTCGGGCAAATTATCACAACAACAAATATGAACGTTCTCGACAAGTTTCTCGACTATGTGAAGTTTGACACTCAGAGTGACGAACTCACAAACATGACCCCGTCAACTCCGGGTCAGTTCAAGTTTGCCCAATACCTCGAAACTAAACTCCATGAACTCGGACTCTCCGACATCACGCTCGACGACAATGGCTATCTGATGGCCACTCTGCCGTCGAACACCGCGAAGGATGTGCCCACCGTGGGCTTCATTGCCCACTTGGATACGTCGCCCGACATGAGCGGTCGCCACGTGAAGCCGCGCATCGTCAAGGCCTACGACGGCAAGGATATCACCCTGAACGCCGAGCAGCAGATTGTGCTCTCGCCTGAGGAGTTTCCGGAATTGCTCCACTATGTGGGCCAAGACTTGGTGGTGACCGACGGCACGACGCTCCTTGGCGCCGACGACAAGGCAGGCATCGCCGAAATCATGGCCGCCATGGAGCATCTGATTCAGCATCCCGAAATTGAGCACGGCCGCATCCGCGTGGCTTTCAATCCCGATGAGGAGATTGGCCGCGGTGCCCACAAGTTTAACGTCAAGCAGTTTGGCTGCGAATGGGCCTACACGATGGATGGCGGCGAGGTGGCCGAGTTGGAATATGAAAACTTCAACGCCGCCGTTGCCAAAATCACTTTCAAGGGCCGCAACGTGCACCCCGGATATGCCAAACATAAGATGATCAATTCGCTGCGTGTGGCCAACCAATTTGCCATCATGCTTCCGCGCTGGGAGACCCCGGAGCACACCGAAGGCTACGAGGGCTTCTACCATCTGATTGGCATGAGCGGCTCTGTGGAGCAGACGGAGATGACCTACATCATCCGCGACTTCGACCGCGACCGCTTTGAGCGCCGCAAGAAGGAGTTTGAGCATCTCACCCGCAAGATCAACAAGGAGTTTCCCGGCTGCGCTTCGCTGGAGATCAACGACCAATATTTCAACATGCGCGAAATGGTGGAGCCGGTGAACCACATCGTGGAGATTGCCCAACAGGCCATGCGCAACGCCGACTTGGAGCCGAAGGTGGTGCCCATCCGCGGCGGCACAGACGGCGCTCAGCTGAGCTTCATGGGTCTCCCCTGCCCCAACATCTTTGCCGGCGGCCTGAACTTCCACGGCCGCTATGAGTTCGTGCCGCTCCCCTCGATGGTGAAGGCCACCGAAGTGATCGTCAACATCGCCACGCTGGTGGCGCAACGAGCACAATGAGGGGCGATGGCGCCCCGCGGATAGCATAATGAACCCCACCCTGCCGCCGGCAAGGTGGGGTTTTATGGTTGGCGCCAATTGGACTAATTGGTCTAATTGGTCTAATTGGGCATCTGTGGACTCTAAACTCTGAAACTCATAACTGAAAACTCTCAACTCAAAGACTTTCAATTTTCAATTATCAATTTTCAATTAAGAATTGCGGCGGAGGACCATGGCTGTGCGCGGTGGGAGGTAGAGCTTGAGCCACTGGCGCTGGGCCGGGGCGTAGAGCTCGTCGAATTGCGTGACGTGTTCGGTGGCGAGGTTGATGTTGTCGTAGCCGCCAAACTCCGGGGAGTCGGTGGAGAGCACGCCCGTGTAGGTGCCTTCCGGAGCGAGGATGCCGTAGTCTTCAAAGGCTTGCGATGGGTTGAAATTGAACACGAACACCAGGTCGCCGCGCATGTAGGCCAGCACTTGGTCGTCGTCTTTCTCCCAGAGTTTCACAATCTCTTCGGCTTGGAAATTGTGGACGGAGCGCACCAGTTCAATCATGGCGTTGTCGAAGCGGTTGAGGAACTGATATTTCAGGTAGTCGGCGTTGACCAGATCCCACAGGCGGCGGGCATATTTGTAGCTCCAGCCGTTGCCTTCGCGGGGGAAGTCGATCCATTCGGGGTGGCCCCATTCGTTGCCCATGAAGTTGAGGTAGCCGCCGTTGATGGTGGTGAGTGTCACCAGGCGAATCATCTTGTGGAGGGCCATGCCGCGGGCCACAGTGGGGTCTTGGTCGTCGCGGCTCATGTGCCAATACATCTCCTTGTCCATCAGTCGGAAGATCACCGTTTTGTCGCCCACGAGGGCTTGGTCGTGGCTCTCCACGTAGCTGATGGTTTTTTCGTCGGCGCGGCGGTTGGTGAGTTCCCAGATGATGGAAGTGGGGTGCCAATCCTCATCTTTTTTCTCCTTGAGGGTCTTGATCCAATAGTCGGGGATGCCCATGGCCATGCGATAGTCAAACCCGATGCCGCCGTCGCGGAAGGGGATTGCGAGGCCGGGCAGGCCGCTCATCTCCTCGGCGATGGTGATGGCGTGGGGGCGGAACTCGTGGATGAGCTTGTTGGCCAGCGTGAGATAGGTGATGGCGTTGGTGTCTTGGTGGCCGTTGTAGTAGTCTTCGTAGCCGCCAAACGACTCGCCCAGGCCGTGGCTATAGTAGAGCATGGAGGTGACGCCGTCGAAGCGGTAGCCGTCGAAGCGATATTCCTCGAGCCAGTATTTGCAGTTGCTCAGCAGCATGTGGAGCGTTTCGGTCTTGCCGTAGTCGAAGCAGAGCGAGTCCCAAGCGGGGTGTTCGCGGCGTGAGTCGGTGTGGAAGTAGAGGTTGTAGGAGCCGTCGAGACGTCCGAGGCCCTCCACTTCGTTTTTCACGGCGTGGCTGTGGACGATGTCCATAATCACGGCGATGCCCAGGCGGTGGGCTTCGTCGATGAGTTCTTTGAGCTCTTCGGGGGTGCCGAATTTGCTGCTTGCGGCGAAAAATGAGCTCACGTGATAGCCGAAGGAGCCGTAGTAGGGGTGCTCCTGGATGGCCATAATCTGGATGCAGTTGTAGCCATCGGCGGCGATGCGCGGCAGGATGTTTTCGCGAAATTCGTTGTAGGTGCCGATGCCCTCCTTCTCTTGGGCCATGCCTATGTGGCATTCGTAGATGAGCAGAGGGTCGGTTTTGGGCACGAAGCGTCGGCGGCGCCATTGGTAGGGCTTCTCCGGCTCCCAGACTTGGGCGGAGAAGATGGCCGAATCGGGCGCTTGCACCACTCGGGTGGCGTAGGTGGGGATGCGTTCGCCCCAGCCTCCGGGCCATTTCACGTGCATCTTATAGTATTGTCCATGACAGATGGCGTCGGCGGGGAACACGCCCTCCCACGTGCCCGTGCGGAGCTGGTGGAGGCGATATTCGGGGCGTTCCTCCCACCCACTGAAGTCGCCCACGAGCCACACCTCGGTGGCGTTAGGGGCCCATTCGCGGAACACCCACGAGCCGTCGTCCTGACGGTGCAGGCCGTAATAGTGGTGGGCGTTGGCAAAGTCGGTCAGGGAGTCGCAGTTGGCTGTGAGTTCGGCCTCGCGGCGTTCGGCGTCGGCGTGACGGCCTTCGATGGCTTCGGTGTAGGGTTCGAGCCAAGGGTCATTTTTCAGGAGCTTCAAGCGAGTGCGTTGGTATATTCTTTTTCGCTTCATGTTCTTTGGTGGTGAGGGGAGTATAAAGGTTTGGTTATGTTCTGTGCAATAAATGGTTAAGCCGACACTTGGACCGGCAGGCCGGTGGCGTCGGTGATGCGTTGAGCAATCTGCTCGAGTTCTTGTCGGGAGATGTGTTGCAGGTTGTGGTCGGGGGTTTGGCGGTCGATGGAGTAGATCATCACCTCGCGTGGGGAGATGACGCGATAGGCCTCAATCAGCGCGGCGATTTCGGCGTCGGTGGTGTTGTCCACGCCGGAGCCCTTCACAATCATGGTTTGGATGATGCCCTCGCCGGCGAATTGGCGCAGCAGCTCTATGACCCGTTCGCTTGTGAAGGCGGGGGAACCGGGGCGGTCGAGGCGGCGCATGGTGTCGGTGATGGCGGAGTCGAGTTTGAGGATGTTGTTGTCCACGCGGCGCAGGGCTGCAACCACATTGGGCCGGTCGATGCGCGTGGAGTTTGTGAGCACCGACACCTTCACCTGCGGAAAGTAGCGGTCGCGCAGGCGCAGCGTGTCGTCGATAATCTCGGCAAACTCAGGGTGAACCGTCGGCTCCCCGTTGCCCGAAAATGTGATCACATCGAGCGGGGAGCCGTCGGCTTGGAGTGAGCGCAGTTTCTCTTCGAGCAGACGGGCCACCTCAGCGCGCGGCGGGAGTCCGGTTGTGCCCACGCCTTGGGCGTTGAAACCGGCCTCGCAGTAGAGGCAATCGAAGGTGCACACTTTGCCGTCGAGCGGCGAGAGGTTCACACCCAGCGACGAGCCGAGCCGGCGGCTGTGGATGGGGCCGAAAATCGTGTCGTGAAACAGCACTCTTTGCATAGTTCGAGTTTTATTGGAGTTTGGCCAGGGCCGCTGCGATGCGGCTGATGGCTTCGCGGATGTTGTCGTCGGAGGTGGCGTAGCTCAGGCGGATGTAGCCGGGGGCGCAGAATGCGGCGCCGTCAACTGTGGCCACGTGGGCTTCTTCCAGTAGGTAGAGGGCCAGGTCGCCGGAGGTGGCGATTTCGCGGCCGTTGAAGCTCTTGCCCAGGAAGGCTGAAACCTCGGGGAAGAGGTAGAATGCGCCGGCGGGGCGGTTGATTTTCAGACCGGGAATCTTGGAGGCGAGTTCCACCACCAGGTCGCGGCGGCGCTCAAAGGCTTGGCGCATCTGCTCGACGCACTCCTGCGGGCCCGTATAAGCGGCTTCTGCGGCCTTTTGAGCCACGGATGATACGTTGGAGGTGTATTGGCCTTGGAGCTTGTTGACGGCCTTTGCTACGGCCAACGGAGCGGCGCAGTAGCCGATACGCCAACCGGTCATGGCGTAGGCCTTGCTCACGCCGTTGATCACCACCACGCGGTCTTTCAGTTCGGGGAACGAAGCCAGCGAGCGGATGGGGGTGCCATAGTTGATGTGCTCGTAGATTTCGTCGGCCATCACCAGGATTTGGGGATATTTGGCCAGCACGTTGACCAGGCCTTGCAGCTCTTCGGGGGTGTAGATGCTGCCGGTGGGGTTGCTGGGCGAGCAGAGCAGCACCATGCGAGTGCGCTCGGTGATGGCTGCTTCGAGCTGAGCGGGGGTCACTTTGAAGTCTTGGTCGATGCCGGCAGGGACGGTGACGTTCACGCCGTCGGCGAGTTTCACCATCTCCATATAGCTCACCCATGCGGGGGTGGGGATAATCACCTCGTCGCCGGGGTTGATGGTGGCGAGAATCACGTTGCAGAGGGCCTGCTTGGCGCCGTTGCCCACAACGATCTGTTCGGGAGTGAACTCCAGGGAGTTTTCGCGGCGCAGCTTCTCGCACACGGCCTTGCGCAGCGACAGATAGCCGGCCACGGGGGTGTAGTATGTGAAGTTGTCGTCGATAGCTTTTTTGCCGGCCTCTTTGATGTGGTCGGGAGTGTGAAAGTCGGGTTCGCCCACAGCGAGGTTAATCACGTCTACGCCTTGAGCGCGCAGTTCGGCGCTTTTTTGCGACATGGCCAGAGTGGCGGAGGGGGCAAGCGCGTTGATGCGCTGCGAAATTTGGAGGTTCATATTGGTATACTTTGTGAATGAGTTTTACTTTTTATCGGGATTGGCTTTGCGGAAGAAGCGGCTCCAGCGCACACCGCCGTCGGGGTTGAAACTTGCCAACACCATCTCCGGACGGCCCACGATGTGGTCTTCGGGCACGAAGCCCCAGAAGCGGCTGTCGAGCGAGGAGTGGCGGTTGTCGCCCATCATGAAGTAATAGTCCATGGTGAAGGTGTAGGAGTCGGCGGGTTTGCCGTCAATCCATGCGCGGCCGTCGCGCCATTGCGCGTCGCGTTGCTCATAGTGTTGGATGGCGTGGCCGTAGATGGGCCATGTGTCGCGGTTGAGCTTCACGGTCATCCCTTTGGCGGGGATGGTCAGCGGGCCGTAGTTGTCGATGGTCCACCCGTCGTAGACGGCGGTGGCCAACGGGAAGAGGAGTTCCGAGCCTGCAATGTTGGAGATGCGCTCCACGGCCTTGACCTGCGGATTTTTCTTCAGTTTGGCCACTTGGGCGTTGGTCAGCGGCGGCGTGGGCATCGACTGGCCGGGTTGCAGCTGGCGGTCGGCTTGGCTCACCTCGCAGTCGTCCCAGAAGGCTTCGCGTTGGGCCGGGGTCATGCTCTCCCAGCCCTCCACAGTGATGGAGTAGCGCCACTGCGCATTCTCCGGTTGGGCCATTGCGCGGCCGTCGTTGTAGATGATGCCGTTGCGAATTTCGAAACGTTGGCCGGGGAGGCCCACGCAGCGTTTCACGTAGTTTTCGCGGCGGTCAACCGGGCGCCAGATCACCTCGCCGAATTGCTGACGGTCGTCGCGGATATATGCCATGCCGATGGCGCGCACGGCAATGTCGCGCTCAATCGGTTGCAGGTTTTCATCGATTTGCGCCTGACCCATAGCCACGAGCTGTTCGCCCACGTAGCGACTCATGGCGTAGATGTCGGGGTTTTGGCGGTTGATGGCCACGGTGTCGCCGGCGGGGAAGTTAAACACCACGATGTCGCCAAGCTGCACCGAGCCGAGGCCCTTCAAGCGATGGTAGGTCCACTGCGGGTGCTCCAGATAGCTCTTGGTTTGCAGCACGGGGAAGGTGTTTTGCACCAGCGGGAAGTGGACCGGCGTGTTGGGCACTCGCGGGCCGTAGGCCATTTTGTTCACCCAGAGATAGTCGCCGGTCATTAGCGTTTTCTCCAGCGAGGAGGAGGGTATCTGATAGTTTTGGCCGATGAAGGTGAATACAAAGTAGACCAACACCAGTGCGTAGACTATGGCGTCGACCCAGCTCATCACCGAGCGCACGGTCTTCGACTCCGACTTTTTCCACCACGTGAAGGGGATGTAGCCCGTCAGGTAGATGTCGATGAGCAGCAGCCACCAGAGGCTCACCCACCAGTTGCCCAGCCATGCCACCCAGGCAAAGAATATCACCGACACCACGCCGAACCGTGCCCAGCGAGTGGGCTTCACGGCGCGCAGTCGGTCCATCAGGTTGGAGAGGAACTTATTCATGGGCAGAGATGATTTCGTCCATCATGTCGTCGATGGTGTGGTAGCCGCGGTGGCTCGGGAGCCATTCGGCGGCCATCACGGCCCCGAGGGCAAAACCGGCGCGCGACTTGGCGCTATGCTCCAGGGTAATGCTGTCAACGGGGCTGTCCCAGCAGACGCGGTGCACACCCGGCACCTCGGCGTGGCGTATATGATTAATGAGAAGTTTCGACTCTCCGGCGGGTTCTTCGCTCCAGCCGTCGAGGCCGGGGTGGGCGTCGACAATCTGCTGCGCGGCCATTAGGGCGGTGCCGCTGGGGTGGTCGAGTTTGTGGATATGGTGCACCTCGGTGAGGTCGGGGGTGTATTGCGAGAATTTCGACATCAGTCGCGCCAGATAGCGGTTGGCGGCAAAGAAGAGGTTTACCCCCAACGAGTAGTTGCCGCTCCACATCAGGGCGGCGTCGTCGGCCATTGTCCGGCGAAGATTTTCGAGGGCATCGCCCCAACCGGTGGTGCCACACACCACCGCCACACCTTGCTTCAGGGCTAAGCTCACATTTTTTTCAGCGGCGGAGGGTACGGTGAACTCGATTGCCACGTCTGCGCTGCGAAATTCCGGGGAATCGATTTGCACGGGCGTGTCGCGGTCTACCACCGCCACTATCTCATGGCCACGGCTAACGGCCACTTGTTCAATCACATGGCCCATTTTGCCATAGCCTATCAATGCTATTTTCATACTTTGTTTGTGTTATTACGCTACAAATTTACGAAAAAAAATTCATAAAAATTTTGTCGGTTCGAAAAAAAGCCGTAACTTTGCAGCGCAATTCGGAAGAAAAGCAATTGACTCCGTAGCTCAGTTGGTAGAGCAACTGACTCTTAATCAGTGGGT
>CAZJWM010000096.1:0-7934 GCA_964549975.1 uncultured Bacteroides sp.
TGACACTGAATATTCTCTTGGAGATTGGGAACGAATGGAGAGCAAATTGCTTGGCATGTATCGTGAGTTATCTCAAGATAATCAGAAGTATGGCAACGACAAAACTACAGCCATAGTTCGCAATCTAAAGCAAGATGTTGACCGTGTTATCGCGGCAAAAGATATTGATGCCGCAGAAAAGTTGTACGACCAAATCTGGCAGATGGATTATAAACTTGCTGAGGTCGAGTTTTACATTGCATGGATTTCTCAATGGAATCGCAATTTTAACCAAAAGAGATGGTCCAACCCCACAAGAGCGAGAAGTCTCGTTAATCAGGGTATGGAACTGATTAACAAGGGAAATCCTAAAACAGAGGAATTGCGTCCAATAGCGTTTGAACTATCAGACATGCTGCCTCGTAGTGAGAAGCCCCAAAACGAAGGTCTATTAAGACAAAAGAAATAGTATAACAATCCGGCGAATAGACGTGTTCTATTCGCCGGACCAAACAATCGTATTATGCAACCCAACGACAAAATAGGTCCATATAAGATAGTATTCCTGCTAAAAAAGGGATACTATGCAGAGACATATCGAGTGGTTGACGAATCCGGGAACAAACGGGTTCTAAAACTATTCAATTTGGCTAAATTGTCGGAGAAACAATATAGCACTTCGATAACTGATTTAAATGAGGTCGCTATTGTGAAGACTCTCAAGCATCCTAATACTCTCAGCTACATTGATAGTGGTGAATGTATAGTCGATGGACAACGATTTGTCTATCTTGTCTGCGATTTTATAATCGGAGAGACTCTATTAGATAAGATAAAGCGAGAAGGTATTTGCAGCGTATATGATGTTAGGCAGATTACTATTGGCATCTTAAATGCAATAAAATCTTTGCATCATCAAAACTCTCCGATAATCCACAACGCAATAACGCCGGATAATATCATGCTTGACATGTCTACCAATTCAGTACAAGCCAAGCTTATAGGTTATGGTCATGCACAAATTCTAGATAGCAGAAATAGAGCGCTATTTGCTGACGGACTTAACCCATTCTACATGGCACCAGAGCTATATAAAGGTCTATATTCTACACGAACAGACCTTTACGCAGTTGGAGTCATGATGTATCATTTGATTTTTGGAATTGCTCCTTGGTATATCGATTTATCTAAAGTATCAATAGAAAATAGAACTAGTGCGATATTAAACGAGCGTAAGCAGCCTATTAAAATACCAAATATCAACATCTTTGAACTTGATGATAATTTGCTTAACACCATTGTTAAAGCAACCAACCAAGATGTAGATAAACGTTTCCAAAACGCAGACGAGTTCTTACGGGCGTTAACCGGCGATGACGAAGTCGAAAAAGGAACATATAATAAGGTCAACATAGAGTCTCAAAAGACCGATAGCGTTGCAACCCCGACCATAAAGAAGGGAAATGGATTTTCTGATGTGGCCGGTATGGACAAGGTTAAAGAACGCTTTCAGAATGAGATAATTGACCTCATTCAGTATCCCGAGAAATATAAGAAATTACGTGTCACAATTCCCAACGGCGCTTTATTATACGGCCCGCCTGGATGTGGTAAAACATTTTTCGCCGAGAAATTTGCTGAAGAGATTGGATGGAACTACATGTACGTCCATTGTTCGGATGTTGCATCACCATACATACATGGTGGTCAGGAAAAAATTGCAGATCTATTCCAACAGGCCAAGGATAATGCGCCAACAATATTATTTCTGGACGAGATTGATGCAATGCTTGCAGATCGATCTCGTCATAACAATGTATCTGAATATGGCGAGGTAAACGAGTTCCTAACGCACCTGAATAATTGCGCAGATAATCAAATATTTGTGATTGGAGCGACAAATAATCCCCAAGGCATCGATTCGGCAGCACTTCGTTCCGGACGTTTGGAAATGAAAATTTATATACCGGCGCCGGATGATAGCGAACGTGAAAAACTTCTTAAACTTTATCTAAAAGGTAGGTGTGCCACAGATATAGATTATAATGAACTTGTTAGGTTGACAACCGGCTATGTTTCAAAAGATATAAGTTCTCTTGTCAATAAAGCAGCTCGGTTAGCTGGTAAACTGGATAAAGAGAATGTTAGCATGGCTGAGCTTAAGGCTCAGATAGAACAGAGTAAAGAACAAGGAGAACTTCCATCTGTATCTGCGCAAGAGATAAAACAGCATGAAGCTATTCGTGATCTATTTGAAGGCAGAAAATCATCTCGTCCTCACGTAGGATTCGTGCCACACGATGAATAATCACCGCGCTCTGCCGGTGCCCCGAGGGCGCGGAGCCGGGGATTAGTTGGACAGGAGGGAGGATTTGTCGGGGTGGCGCCAGCCGGCGCGGTATTCCTTGTTGGTGAAGTAGACCTTCAGGTCGGCACGATATTCGTTTTCAACGAAGTAGATTTTCTTGTCGGCACGATAGGGCTTCTCCAGGAAATACCAGAGGCCTTTGTTGTCGCGGGCGCGATATTCCGAGGTGGTGCGATAGACCACCAGATCGGCGCGCGATTCGTAGTTGACCACGTAGACTTTCACGTCGGCGCGATATTCATTGTCGGTGACGTAGACTTTTTGCGCGGTGGCCTCAGTGATGGCGCCGAGCAGCAGCAATAGCGAGATGTAAATCGTTTTCATAGGTTGTACAGAAATTTATCTATGCCAGAATGTGCGGCTGAAGAGGGTCAAGACGGTGAAGATTTCCAAGCGGCCTATGAGCATCAACATCGAGAGGATCCACCATCCGGCGTCGGGTTGCGTGAGATATTCGGCGCCGTTGCCGTCGATGGAGGCGTCGAGGCCGCAATTGTTCACGCAGGAGAAGGCGGAGAAGAAGCTGTCGAAAATCGGCACGTTGAGGGCGCAGAGGGCCAGGGCGCCCACGGCTATCACGGCGAAGTAGACGCAGAGGAAGGCCACGGTTTTGTGCACGAGTTCTTCGGAGACGGTGCGGCCGTTCATGCGCACGGCGGTGACGGAGTTGGGGCGCAACACTCGGCGCAGTTCGCCGCGCAGGAATTTGAAGACGCAGATGGCGCGGTCGATTTTCGCGCCGCCGCTGGTGCTGCCGGCACAGCCGCCCATAAACATCAGGCCGATGGCCAGGGCCACGGGGCCGACGCCCCAGTTGGAGAAGTTGTTGAGCGTATAGCCTGCGGAGGTGATGAAGCTCACCACCTGAAAGAGCGGATTGATCAGCAGGTCGTCCCACTCGCGGAAGCCGTCGTTGATAAACACGAAGCAGATGTAGAGAAACGTCACTCCGGCTATGGCGCGGCAATAGGTCATGAAGGTTTCATTCTCCCAGAGCGACTTGAAGTTGCGGCAGGCTGCGCGATAGATAAGGGCGAAGTTCACGCCGCAGAGAAACATGTAGATGGTGATGACCACCTTGATGTAGGTGCTGTTCCAATGGTCGATGCCATGGCTTGAGGTGGAGAATCCGCCGGTGCTCACTGTGGCCATGGCGTGGCAGATGGCCTCAAAGGCGTTCATCGGGCCGGCCCAGAGCAGCAGAAAGAGCGAACCGGTCAGGGCCAGGTAGACGCCCCAGAGGCGCTTGGCCGTGGAGCTGATGCGCGGGTGCACTTTGTCGTGGGTGATGCCGGTCACTTCGGCGTGAAACATCTGGGTGCCGCCGGCGGAGTTGAGCATGGGCAGCACAGCCAGGGTGAAGAGGATAATCCCCATGCCGCCAATCCATTGACTCAGGCAGCGCCACACGTGCACGGCGTGGCTCAGCAGGTCGGTGCTCTCCACCAGCGAGGCGCCGGTGGTGGTGAAGCCGCTCATCGCCTCAAAGAAGGCGGCGCTCAGGCAGAGATGGGTCGACGGCGCCAGCATATATGGAATCATGCCAAAGAGCGAAAACACTATCCACACGGAGGCCGTGAGCAGGAATCCTTCGCGGCGTCCCATGTCGCTGTGGCGCGGCCGCGAGCACACGGCCATCAGCAGGCCGCAGAGGGCGGTGGCGGCGGTGCCGATGCCGAAGGCCTCGGCGGCCCCTTGCTCGCCGTCGCACAGGGCCACAACGGTGGGCACCAGCATAAACACGGCTTCGATGAGCAGGAGCCAGCCCATCACACGAAACACCATTGAAAAATTGATTCGCTGCATAAACTTGGAAGTTGCTTGTTTTAGTTGAACAGGCGCTCAACTTTGTGGATGGCGCCGGTGAGGCAGAACACCACCACGCGGTCGCCGGCCTGAATTTGCGTGTCGCCGCCCACGAGTTGGCCGCGGCCGTTGCGGATGAGTCCGGCAATGGTCATGTCGTGGCTGAGATGGAGGTCGCGCACGGCCGCACGGGTGATTTTGCTGCCGGGTTTCACCTCCAGTTCGGCCACTTCGGCGTCGGTCAGTGCCAGGCATTTGGCGTTGGAGGAGTCTTGGTCGAGCATAAATTGGAAGATTGCGCCGGCGGCCAGGAGTTTTTTGTTGACGATTGTGCCGATGTTGAGGGCCTCGGCCTCGCCTATGTATTGGATGTTTTCCACTTCGGCGATTGTCTTGGTGACGCCATATTCTTTGGAGGTGAGGCAGCCGAGGATGTTGGTCTCGGAGCTGTCGCTCACGGCCACGAAGGCATCCATCGAGCGGATGCCCTCTTCAAGGAGCAGGTCGTTGTCGCGGGCGTCGCCACACACCACGTCGGCATATGGGCAGCGCTCCACGGCGCGTTTACACTCTTTGGGGCTGGGGTCGATGATCTTCACGTTGTAGCGGTCGCCGAGCATGGTGGCCAAGCGAATGGCTATGCGCGAGGCGCCCATCACCATCACGTTGTGGACGTTGGCCTCCTCCTTGCCGCAGAGTTTGCGCAGGTCGTCGACGTTCTCGGGGCGCGTCATGAAGTAGATGATGTCGTCGGCCATGATGTAGTCGTCGCCGCGCGGGATGATGGTGTCGTGGCGGCGGCGTATGGCCGACACGTGGAAGTTGTGGCTGATGCGGCCGAATTCTTTGAGCTGCATCCCCACGATGGAGGCATTGTCGCGCACCTTCACGCCCACCAGTATCAGTTCGCCGTTCCACATCTCAAACCAGTGGCGCACCCACGTGCGGCGCAGGGCGGTGATGATTTCGGCGGCGGCAAAATATTCGGGATAGATCACGGAGTCCACACCGATGGAGCGGAAAAAGTCGTGGTGCTCGGGCTTCATATATTCGAAGTTGTCGATGCGCGCCACGGTGCGCTTGGCGCCGAAGCCTTTGGCTATGGTGCAGGCGGTGATGTTGTCGGTTTCAAAGGGGGTGACGGCCACGCAGAGGTCGCAGCCGGCGGCTCCGGCCTCTTGCAGGGTGGCAAACGAGGTGGGCGAACCGCACACGGTGAGCAGATTGTAGTTGGCTTCGAGGCGGTCGAGTTTCTCGCGGTCGCGGTCCACCAACACTATGTCTTGCTCTTCTTGCGAGAGCATTTTGGCCAGGTGGGAACCCACCTCTCCGGCGCCAACAATCAGAATTTTCATTTCAAGCCTCCTTTCGCTTTGGCCACTGCAGCGGCGCAGGTGGCGTATATCGAGTCGGGGTCAAGGCCGCAGAGCTTGTAGAGCTGCGCGGGGGTGCCCTGGGTGACGAATCGGTCGGTGGGGAGGCCCAGACGAATCACTCGCAGGGAGTGGCCATGGTCGCTGAGCCATTCGCTCACGGCAGAGCCGAGGCCGCCGGAGGTGATGCCGTCTTCCACGGTGACTACCGGGGCGCCGCGGCGGGCCACTTCTTGGAGAATGGTCTCGTCGATGGGGCGCAGGAAAAGCATGTCGTAGTGGGCAGCGGAGATGCCGTCGGCGGCGAGGCGCTCAACGGCTTTAGCCACGTCGTGGCAGAGCGGGCCCAGGGTGAGGATGCTCAGGTCGGAGCCGTCGCGCAGGCGGCGTCCGCGGCCGAGCTCCACGGCGGGCGAGGACTCGGTGGAGGCTTCGCCGCGAGGATAGCGTATGGCCATGGGCCCGGGGTGGGTCTGCGCCATCTCCATGAGCTCGCAAAGCTGCGAGGCAGTGGATGGAGCGGCAATGTCGATGCCAACGATGGAGCGCATATAGGCCAAGTCGAGGGCGCCGTGGTGGGTGGCTCCGTCTTCGCCCACAAGCCCGGCGCGGTCTATGCAGAAGGTGACGGGCAGGCGGTGGAGGGCCACGTCGTGGAAGATGTGGTCGTAGCCGCGTTGCAGGAAGGAGCTGTAGATGGCCACGTAGGGGCGGAAGCCCTCTTTGGCCAGGCCACCGGCAAAGGTGACGGCATGGCCCTCGGAGATGCCCACGTCGAAGACGCGCCGCGGCAGCTCCTTTTGCATGGTGGAAATCGACGTGCCCGAGGGCATGGCGGCGGTGATGCCCACAATGGCGGGGTTGCGGCGCGCCATCTCCAGGAGCTTGTCGCCGAAGATGTCTTGCCACTTTTGCGGAGCGCCGGGGTTGACGCAGCGCTCGCCGGTGGCGGGGTCGAATTTGCCGGGAGCGTGCCACGTGGCGGGGTCTTGCTCGGCGGCCGGGAATCCGGCGCCTTTGCGGGTGCGAATATGCAGAAGCTTGGGGCCGGTCATATCTTTGATGTCGGAGAGCACTCGCACGAGTTTCACCACGTCGTTGCCGTCGATGGGGCCGAAGTAGCGAATGTTGAGGCCTTCGAATATGTTCTGATGGTTGCTCACCAGCGCTTTGATGCTGTTGGCAAAGCGGATGATGGGGCCGCGCGAGCTGTCGCTCACGAAGCCCAGTGAGCGCATCAGGCGGTAACCTTTGTAGCGCAGACGGTTGTAGCGCTTCGAGGTGTTGAGCTGCGAGAGGTAGCGCGACAGGGCGCCCACGTTGTGGCAGATGCTCATCTCGTTGTCGTTGAGGATGATGAGCATGTTGTTGGGAATCTGCGCGGCGTTGTTCAGGCCCTCAAAGGCCAAGCCGCCGGAGATGGAGGCGTCGCCGATGACGGCCACCACCTTGCGCTCGGGGTCTTCGCCGCGGAGAGCTGAGGCCACGGCCATGCCCAGGGCTGCCGAGATGGAGTTGGAGGCGTGGCCGGCTGCAAAGGTGTCGTAGGGGCTCTCGTCGGGGTTGGGGAAGCCGCAGAGGCCGCCCATGGTGCGATTGGTTGCGAAGTTGGCGCGACGGCCTGTGAGCAGTTTGTGGGCGTAGGCTTGGTGGCCGACGTCCCACACGATGCGGTCGTAGGGGGTGGAGTAGACGTAGTGCAGAGCCACGCAGAGCTCCACTGCGCCCATGCTCGAGGCAAAGTGGCCGGGATTGACAGCAAGATTGGCAATGAGCGTGCGGCGCAAGCTTTCACAAACTTGCGGCAGCTGGCTTGGGGTGAGCCGGCGCAACGCTTCGGGGGAGTCTATAGTGTCCGCGTTAAAAGTTTCGTTTTGATTCATCGTTGCTGACATACTTCTTGTAAAGGGGGACAAACACCACAATGGCGGAAGCTACGATGGCAAAGAGTGTAAAGAAATTCATTTGGCTGCGGGCCACCACCATGCCCACGAGCAGAAGCCACAGAAGCCCTATTATGGCGAAGCGCACCCATACTCCGGCGGGGATGGTGCGCTTCGTGGTGGGTTGTGTAGAGGAGGTTCGGCGGTGTCCTTTGCGGCGACGGGTCATTAACGCTTAGTTGAGAATGCCGTTTGCGCGGAACACCTTCTGAATCTTCTCCAGGGCGGTGGTCACCTGTTCTTTGGTGTGGGTGGCCATCAGCGAGAAACGTATCAGAGTGTCGTGAGGAGCCACTGCCGGCGACACCACGGGGTTGACAAACACGCCTTCCTCGAAGAGCTCGGTGGTGACCTTAAACGTTTTGAAGTTGTCGCGGATAAACAGGGGGATAATCGGCGTGGAGGTGTTGCCGATTTCGCAACCCATGTTGCGGAAGCCTTCCAAGGCATAGTTGGTGAGCTTCC
>CAZJWM010000097.1:0-7862 GCA_964549975.1 uncultured Bacteroides sp.
CTGCACGTCAGGCCGTGGAAAACGACGTCCACATCCTCGGCGTCAGCTCTCTGGCTGCCGGCCATAAGACCCTCATTCCGCAAGTGATTGAGCAGCTGCGCAAGCTTGGCCGCGAAGACATCATGGTCACCGCCGGCGGTGTAATCCCCGCGCAAGACTACGATTTCCTCTATCGCGCAGGCGTGGCCGCCATCTTCGGCCCCGGCACACGCATCCCCGTCAGCGCCATCAAGATGCTCGAACTGCTCGACCCCGAACTGGCCGACGTCAAGTAAGCCACTACTAATCGACACCTTCAAAAGGCTGCACTCACGCAACGAGTGCAGCCTTTTTCTCGCTCTGAAAATCAAATTTGATAGAGTCAGGAAAAAGTTGTAACTTTGCGGATAGAAAATAATAACGTCGTTATGAAGAAATTATATCTCTGCTTGGTTATTGCTGTTGCTGCGGTTGGGAGCATGAGCGCTCGCGAAGCGGCTGATTCTGTTGCTCAAAGCATCAGTTTTGCCGACCGCGTGATGCAACGCCACACCAACGTGAGCGTCGTTCAGCCTGAAGAACTCAACGCGCGCCTGCTGCGCACGGCCTCATCCACCTCGTCGGCCTCCTCCGGCGAAGTGACCTCCGGAGCCGGCTATCGCTTGCAGGTCTATAGCAACAACAATGCTCGCACCGCCAAAGCCGAAGCCTCGGCCCGCGCATCGCAAATTGCCGAACGTTTCCCGCAGTGGGCCACCTACGTGCAATGGGATGCCCCCTACTGGCGCCTGCGCGTGGGCGACTTCCCCTCCTACCACGATGCCACATCGGCCATGTCAGAGATGAAACAAGCGTTCCCGGCCTTTCAGCGTGAGATACGCGTGGTTCGCGACCGCGTTAAAGTCAACAATTGATGGAACAAAAGCAATATTCTCCGGAAGATGAAGAGCGCATCGCCAAGATGGCTCAACACATTCAGGCTATCATAGAATTGATGGGCGAAGACCCCAAGCGCGAAGGTCTGCTGAAGACCCCCATGCGCGCTGCCCGCGCCCTCAACTACATCACGTCGGGCTACCGCCAAAACCCCACGGAGCTGATGAGCAAAGCCATTTTCAGCTACAATGGGTCGCAGATGGTGGTGGTGAAAGACGTGGAATTCTATTCGCTGTGCGAACACCATGTGCTCCCGTTTTTCGGCAAAATGTCGGTGGGCTACGTGCCCGACGGCACGATGCTCGGGCTGAGCAAAGTGGCACGCGTGATTGATGCCTATGCCCGACGTCTGCAAGTGCAGGAACACTTGACGGCGCAGGTGTGTCGCGAAATCTTCGATACTCTCCCGGCCAAAGGCGTGATTGTGAAATGCACCGCCGCTCACCTCTGCATGAAAATGCGCGGCGTGGAGAAGCAAGACTCCATGACCACCACCACCGACTATCTTGGCGTATTTGCTGAAGATGCAGCACTTCGCGCCGAATTTTTCAACGCATTAAAAGACTAATCCCCCCCCCACTTATGGTAATTCAACGTATTCAGACGCTGTGGCTCCTCTGCGGCGTGGTTTGCGCTGCGCTCTCATTGTGCATGCCTTGGTTCAGCTATGCCGACGGCAACCTGTCGGCAACGGCTTCGCCCGTGATGCTCACTCTGGTGGCGCTCAGCCTGCTGCTGCCGCTGATTGACATCTTCATGTTTCGCAATCTCAGCCGCCAAAAACAAGTGGCCACAGTGGCTATAATCGTGGCAATCGCCGCCGCCCTCTACCCCACCGGATTCTGCATGGCCAACCCCGAGGCCGGCCTCACCGCCGCTCCCGGCTCATGGCTCACCCTGGGCACAGCCATCTTTGCCCTGCTTGCCCGACGCGCCATGACTCGCGACGAGCGCCTGCTGCGCAGCGCCGACCGTCTGCGCTAATCAGCCTACCTCAGGAATGCTATTCTCAATAATCACAGTGACCTTCAACGCGGCAGCCACTCTGCCCGCCACGCTTCGCAGCGTGACGGAGCAAACCTGCCGCGACTTTGAATATATAGTGATGGACGGAGCCTCGCGCGACCAAACCGTCGCTCTGGCCCACGCCGCCGCTATCCCGAGCGCCCGCATCATTAGCGAGCCCGACCGCGGACTCTATGACGCCATGAACAAAGCGCAGGCATTGGCCCAAGGCGAGTATCTGATCTTCCTCAATGCCGGCGACGCCTTTGCCTCGAAAGAGACTTTGGCCGAATATGCCGAGGCCATCAAGGCGAACAATCGCCCAGGCATGGTCTATGGCCAAACTCTGCTGGTCGACGCCGAAGGCAAGGCCATCGGCCCGCGCCACCTCACCGCGCCCGAGCATCTCACGTTCAAAAGCTTTGCCCAAGGGATGCTGGTGTGTCATCAAGCCATGGCCGTGCGCCGCGACTTGGCGCAGCCCTACGACATGCAATATCGCTACTCGGCCGACTTCGACTGGGCCGTGAAGGTGCTCCGCAAGAGCCTGGGCAACGTGCTGATTCCACACGCCACCATCCACTATCTCAGTGAAGGACTCACCACCGCCAACCATCGCCGCTCACTGAAAGAGCGCTTCCGCATCATGTGTAAACACTACGGCACCGCCTCCACCATCTGCCGCCACATCGGCTTTGCCGTCAGGCACTTGCGACATAAATTTGGCGGTTTGAAAAAAGTTAGTTAATTTTGTCTACAAGATTAAAGAATATATCACATAAATCATGCTCGAATTAAGTGAAATCTACAACGCATCGCGCGTGTTAAAAGGAGTGGCTCGACGCACTCCCATCATGTATGCCTCGCGCATCAACCCCGAAGCACAAGTCTACCTCAAGTGCGAAAACCTGCAAAACACCGGCTCCTTTAAGCTGCGCGGTGCCTACTACAAGATTTCGCAGCTCACCGACGAAGAGAAAAGCCGCGGCGTGATTGCCTGCTCCGCCGGCAACCATGCCCAGGGCGTGGCTCTCGGTGCCTCGCGCAACGGCATCAAGTCTATCATCTGTCTGCCCGCCGGCGCCCCTCTGAGCAAGGTGGAAGCCACCAAAGGCTACGGCGCCGAAGTGTGCCTCGTGCCCGGTGTCTACGACGACGCCTATGCCAAGGCCGTTGAACTCCGCGACCAGAAAGGCTACACATTCGTTCACCCCTTCGACGACCCCAAAGTGATTGCCGGACAAGGCACCATCGGCTTGGAAATCCTCGAAGATATGCCCGAAGCCGAGGCAGTGATCGTGCCCATCGGTGGCGGCGGTCTGATTGCCGGCGTGGCCTATGCCGTGAAGCAGCTTCGCCCCGACATCAAGGTCTACGGGGTGCAGAGCGAAGGCGCTCCCTCAATGTATAATTCGCTGAAGAAAGGCGAACGCGTTCACCTCGACAGCGTCAAAACCATCGCCGACGGCATTGCCGTGAAAGAACCCGGCGAACTCACCTTCCAACTCATCTCGCAATACGTCGACGAAGTGGTCACCGTCAGCGAAGACGAAATTGCCGCTGCCATCCTCACCCTCATGGAGCAGAAGAAGCTCGTGAGCGAAGGTGCCGGTGCAGTGAGCGTGGCCGCGGCCATGTTCAACAAGGTGCCCATCAAGGGCAAAAAGGTGGTTTGCGTGGTTTCCGGCGGCAACATCGACGTCACCGCCCACAATCGCGCCGTGCGCCGTGGCCTGGTGAAGAGCGGCCGCGACTGCTCGCTCACCCTCGACCTCGAAGACAAGCCCGGACAGCTCTCCGGAGTGCTCCAAGTGGTGGCCAAACATGGCGGCAACGTGCTGAGCGTTGTTCATGAACGCAACACCGCCGACACCTCCGTGAACGGCTGCATGCTCCACATCGAAATTGAAACCCGCGACCATAGCCACATCAAAGAGATCCGCACAGCCCTGACTGATGCAGGTTTCACCATCGTGAAATAATGATTGACTACGTTGAACTCCGACTGACCCTGCAGCCCTGCACCGCCGACGCAACCGACGTGCTGGCTGCTCTGTTGGCCGACGCCGGATATGAAAGCTTCGTGCCCGACGCTGAGGGTCTCACCGCATATATTCGTGTCGACGACTTCGCCCCTGAAGCCGTCGACACGGCTATTGCCTCTCTGCCATTCGATTGCCAAACCACCTACACCCACAAGGTGATTGAAGGTCAAGACTGGAACAGCGAATGGGAGAAACACTATTTTCAGCCCATCGTGGTGGGCAATCGCTGCGTGATTCACTCATCGTTTCACACCGACGTGCCGCAAGCCGAGTTCGACATCGTCATCGACCCGAAGATGGCGTTCGGCACCGGCCACCATGCCACCACCTCGCAGGTGATTCAAGCCCTGCTCGAACTGCCCATGGAGGGACTCACCGTCACCGATATGGGCACCGGCACCGGCATCCTCTCGATCCTCAGCGCCATGCGCGGCGCCAAACCCGTCACCGGAGTGGAAATCGACCCCGGAGCATGGGAAAATGCCGTTGAAAACTGCCGTCTGAACCACGCCGACGCCCGTATGCTCTGCGGCGACGCCTCGCTGCTGCCGCAGCTGCCCAAAGCCGACGTGTTTGTGGCAAACATCAACCGCAACATCATCACCGGCGACCTGCCCGCCTACGTCGCAGCCATGAAGCCCGGCGCAACGATGCTGCTGAGCGGATTCTACGAGGAGGATATCCCCGTGATTATGCAAGTGGCCGCGCCGCTCGGTCTCACCGAAACCGGCCACACAACAGACAACAATTGGTGTTGCCTGAAACTCAAACTCAACAACTGAACAAATGACCACACATACCCGACAAGAGAAGATTGAAGCCCTGGGCCGCGTGATCGACGTGTTGGAACGTCTGCGCGTGGATTGCCCCTGGGATCGCAAACAAACCAACCTTTCGCTGCGCGCCAACACCATCGAAGAGGTCTACGAACTTGCCGACGCTCTCATGGCCGACGACAGCCCCAACATCCGCAAGGAGCTGGGCGACGTGTTGCTCCACGTGCTCTTCTATTCGAAGATTGGCGAAGAAAAGGGCGACTTCGACATTGTGGACGTGTGTGACGCCCTCAACACCAAACTCATCTATCGCCACCCCCACGTGTTTGGCACAGTGGAAGCCAACGACGCCGAAACCGTGCTGAAAAACTGGGAAAACCTCAAGCTCACCGAAAAGGGCGGCAACAAGACCGTGCTCTCGGGTGTGCCCTCGTCGCTGCCGGCGCTGATCAAGGCTTGCCGCGTGCAGGAGAAGGCCGCAAACGTGGGCTTCGACTGGGAAGAGCGCCATCAGGTGTGGGAAAAGGTGCGTGAGGAGATTAACGAATTTGCCGACGCCGCAGCCAACAAGAGCGCCGAAGAAGCCGAAGCCGAAATGGGCGACCTCTTCTTCTCGCTGGTCAACGCTGCGCGCCTCTACGACATCAACCCCGAAAATGCGTTGGAACGCACCAACCGCAAATTTATCAGCCGTTTCAACCACGTGGAAGCTCGCGCCAAAGAGATGGGCAAAGCCTTGCGCGACATGACGTTGGCCGAAATGGACGAACTTTGGAACGAAGCCAAAACTCTGGAACGTAAAAACTCGTAGCCGACATGATTCTTTGCATCACTGAGAAACCTTCGGTGGCAAAGGATATTGCCGCCATACTCGGAGCGCCGACCAAACGCGACGGCTACTACGAGGGGGGCAACTATAAAATCACGTGGACTTTCGGCCACCTCTGTGAGCTGAAAGAGCCCGACGACTACACCGACCTGTGGAAACGCTGGAGTCTGGGCGCACTGCCCATGATTCCGGAGCGCTTCAGCATCAAGCTGAAAAACGACACAGGCATCAAACGTCAGTTTGCCGTCATCAAGGAATTGGTTGGACAGGCCACAGAGGTGATCAACTGCGGTGATGCCGGCCAAGAGGGTGAACTGATTCAGCGCTGGGTGTTGCAGATGGCCGGTTGCCATGTGCCGGTGAAACGCCTCTGGATTTCATCGCTCACCGACGAAGCTATTCGCCAAGGTTTTCAGCAATTGAAACCCGACACCGACTTCGCCCGCCTCTATCACGCGGGCCTCTCACGCGCCATAGGCGACTGGCTTCTTGGCATGAATGCCACACGCCTATATTCACTGAAATATTCCGTGCCCGGACGTGTGCTTTCGGTTGGCCGTGTGCAAACCCCCACCCTGGCGCTGATTGTCAAGCGCCAACAGGAGATTGCCAATTTCCAACCCGAAGACTTCTGGGAACTCAAAACACTCTATCGCGGAGCCACGTTCTCGGCCACACAAGGCCGTTTCTCTGCAGAGGCCAAAGCGCAGGAGCTGCTTGAGCAGATCAAGCCGCTGCCACTGCGCATCACCTCCGTGGCAAAAAAGGCGGGACGCGAAGCTCCGCCGCGACTGTTTGACTTGACGTCGCTGCAGGTGGAATGCAACCGCCGCTGGGGCTGGACCGCCGACGAATCGTTGGCGCTGATTCAGTCGCTCTACGAAAAGAAAGTGACCACCTATCCGCGCGTCGACACCACCTATCTGCCCGACGACGTCTACCCCAAGGTGCCCGACATCTTGCGTCGCATGACGCCCTACGCACCACTCACGGAGCCTATTCTCTCGGCCGGACGTCTTCCCAAAACGAAAAAGGTGTTCGACAACTCCAAGGTCACCGACCACCATGCCATTATCCCCACGGGCGAATCGCCGCGTATGCTCGTCGACAAAGAGAAGCATCTCTATCATCTGATTGCGCTGCGCTTCATCGCCGCATTCTACCCCGACTGCGAATTTTCCACCACCACGGTGATGGCCGAAGCCGGCACCGTGCCCTTCAAAACCACAGGCAAGGTGATTGTGAAACCCGGTTGGCGCACGCTCTTCAACAAGCCCGAAGACCAAGAGACTCAGAAGTCAGACGATGACGACAGCGGCATCCTGCCCGACTTCGTGGAGGGCGAAAGCGGGCCTCACGAACCGTCGCTCATCAAAAAGCAAACGCAGCCGCCAAAGCCCTACACCGAGGGCACACTGCTGCGCGCCATGGAATCGGCCGGCAAAACCGTCGACGACGAGACCCTGCGCGAGGCTATGAAGGAGAACGGCATTGGCCGACCCTCCACGCGCGCCGCCATCATTGAAACGCTTTTCCGCCGCCGCTACATTGCCCGCGAGCGCAAAAACATTGTGGCCACTCAAGCCGGCATCGACCTCATTGGCCTCATCCGCGAAGAGCTGCTCAAGAGCGCAAAACTGACCGGACTTTGGGAAAATAAATTGCGCAGAATTGAGCGTGGCGATTACTCTCCGGCAGAGTTTCTCAACGAACTGAAGGAGATGCTCCGCGCTATTGTCATCTCCGTATTAAGCGACAACTCCAATCGCCGCATAGTCATCGAAGATGAGAAGAAATCCAAAGGCAAAACAGCCTCCGCCGCCAAACCCAAAGCGCCGTCAAAGCCTCGCATCAAGAGCATCGAGGAGATTGCGTGTCCGCTCTGCGGCCAAGGCCATCTGCTGAAAGGGCGCACCGCCTACGGCTGCTCTCGCTTCAGAGAAGGATGCACCCTGCGACTCGACTTCGCCAAATTCTCACCCGAACTCACGCCCGCTCGCTTGCGCACGGCCGTGGAGAAAGCCTATCCCAAGAAATCATGAGCCTGACGCTGCAATACGTCGTCGTGGGCATCATTCTTGCCCTTTGCGTGGGCCTTGTCATTCGCCGCGCAACAAAGAAGCGCAGCAACCGTGGTTGCTGCGCCGGCTGCAATTGCGATTCGCGCAACTGCAAGTTAAAACAAAGGGATTAATCTGACGGCAAATGTGCTGAGATATACACCATCAACGCTGAGCGATAGCTGTCGCCAATGGGTATGTCGATGTCGCCAATGTGGACATATTGCTTGCC
>CAZJWM010000098.1:0-3303 GCA_964549975.1 uncultured Bacteroides sp.
CTTTGAGGGGGTAGTGGCCATTAGGCTGTGTGAGTTCGAATCTCATCTCGGACACAAGAAATGATAGTGATGATTAGTTGCCTCGAGCAACTGGTTGTCACTATTTTTTTGTACCTACCCGGCCAGGTGCTACGGCGAGCGGATGCCCTGCCCGGGAAGGCGGCGCCGGGGGCGCCGAGTGTGCCAGCCCGGAGGGCTGTTCGGTCTGAACCCGGGTCGCGGCCCTGCCGCGGCCCGGGAAGGTATGCCTGCAATATGCGGGTCGGAGACTCGCAGTGTCTGCAACTGCCACCCAAGGCCGGCACAAATACAAGATATTCCAATGAATAACATACCGGCGACCAATGCGCCGAGAGGTGCATATTCGGTGTTAACCCCCGACAAAGCGAAGCGCATGTCGGGGGTGGTCTCATCCCATGGCATGTCTGCCGAAGGTAGACATTATAGGCACCACAATGTGTACCTTCGGCACACATATGATTATGGTCAGCTACCCGGCACACGGTCGCCTACGGCTCCCTCTGTGCCGGGTTAACACTGAATATGCACCTTCGGCGCATCAGCTGCCACCAGTAGTGTCTTGGCGCTTGGCGATTAGCTCCCTCTCCTTCAGGAGAGGGTTGGGGAGAGGCTTTAATTGTCGAGGGGGAAGTAGCGGCGGAGGACGGAGCGCAGGCGTGCGGCCAGGACGTTGGGCACGATGGGGCGTTGCACCACCAGGTCGGCGCCGCGGTCGTAGGCTTCGATGGTGTCGCTTGGGGAGAGCACCACCAGGGCTCCGTGGAAGTCGGGCAGGTCGTCGGGGATTTCGCCGTCGCAGATGATAAGGGCGCACGAATCGAGCCGCGCCTCGGCCAGTTCGGTCGGCGCGACGAATTGCACGTTCAACGGCAAGCCACGTAGAGTGGTGGAGATGGTGCGAGCCATGTTTGGGTCGACTGACGCCACAAGTGCAAATCGGTAAGCGCAATGATTATTATCGCTCGTCATACTTTGTTCGGGCACACTTTATTTCTGATGTGTGCAAAGATAACAATCAAAATTGGAAAAAGATGCATGTGTCACTGCATTGTCACAACTTTTTCACCTGTTAGAAATAATGCGACATTTTTCTTCACAAAAGAGCCTGCGGCGACGCACTGCGCTTGGCTGCCGCTATTGGTCTAATTGGTCTAATTGGTCTAATTGGACTAATTGGACTAATTGGACTAATTGGACTAATTGGTCTACTCTTAACTCTTGACTGAAAAACTGAAAAACTTTCAATTTTCAATTTTCAATTTTCAATTGAAGAGAGTAGCAGGGGCACGCCGGGATGGCGGCGTTGGAGGTAGCGGCGGATGAAGCCGACGGTGTCGGCGGCGATGCGCGGGTCGGAGCTGTCGAAGTGGGTGTTGTAGATGACGGAGTGGAGCTCGATGTTGCGGTGTTCGATGGCTTCGAGCGAGAGCAGCGTGTGGTTGATGGAGCCGAGGGTGCCGTTGGTCACGAGGCTGAGCGGCAGGCGGCGTGAGCTCACGTAGTCGATGGTGAGGAAGTCGTCGGTGATGGGCACCATCAGTCCGCCGGCGCCTTCGATGAGCACCACATCGAATTTCTCGGCCAGGCGCGCTGTGGAGCGGTCGATGAGCTTCAGGTCGATGGGGCGGCCATCTATTTCGGCGGCCAGTTGCGGCGAGCAGGGGTAGCTGTAGATGATGGGGGCTGTGGTGTGGTCGAGGTCTTCGGGCAGGAGTCCGGTTCCCATGATTCTGCGGTGTACTTCGATGTCTTCCGAGAGGTCGTGGTTGCCGGTTTGGATGAATTTTTGGGTGATTACGCTGCGGCCTTCGGCCATGAATTGGCGGGCGAGCCAGCCCGTGGCGTAGCTTTTTCCGGCGTCGGTGTGGATGCCGCTGACGAATATGACTTGACTCATTGTTTACGTAAAATTAGGTATAGGGGTTGGTAGGTGAGCATGGCTCGGCGGGTGTCGCCGTCGAGCGGATAGTTGCGCAGGAGCTGCTGCACGGAGGCGGTGGCGCGGCGGGCGTTCACACCGGTGGCGCGCAGGTGGGCGAGCACGTCGATGGGCGAGTCGAAGGCTTTGGTGATGATGCCGCCGTGGAGCTCTTCCACGGTCATCCCGCGGGGGATGGCGGCGCGAATTTGCTGTTCGCTGAGATAGGGCAGGGGGGTGGCTCCGGCTTGGGTGAGTTGCTTGAAATTTTCAGGGCCAAAGGTGGAGAGCACCAGCAGGCCGCCGGGGCGGAGCGTGCGCCGGGCCTCTTGCAGGAATGCCGGCAGGGAGTTGAACCATTGGGCCGTGGAGGCCGTGACGATGGCGTCGAAGGTGTCGTCGGCCACGTGGCGCAGGGCGGTTTCGCCGTCGCGCACCTGCGGGGTCACTCCGGCTATGGGCGACGGCAGTTCAATCATGTCCCAGAGTTCGATTTGGGCCGAGCGCAGGCGCGGTGCGTAGAGTTCGGTGATGGTGCCGGCGCCGAAACCGATTTCGAGTACGTGGGCTGGAAGTGGCTTGAGATGTTTTTGCCAGAGTTGCCAGAGGTGGTCGGCGATGCGTTGCTGCACGGTGGCGGCCGAGGCGTAGGTGTCGGTGCTGCGGCTGAATCGGCGTTGAACCAGCGGCTTTTCCACCACCATGGCGTCGACGATGGCTTGCCACGACGAGGGCGTGTGAGGGCCGTCTGTGCGCGTCACCACCGTGGCAGGGCTTTCGGCCCATGCGCGCAGTTGGTTTTCGGGAGGGAAAATCAGGTCGCCGGAGCTGACAATGGCGCGATCCCAGCGCATCGGCGCGGTGGGCGTGGGACGCGACTCCACGGCGCGAAGTTCGGCTTGCAGCGAGGCTATGGGACGACCCACCGAGGGCAATGAGGCGCCACCCATGCGGCGGCGAAATTTGGCCAGAGAGGCGTCGCAGAGCGTGTCGGCAGTGGCGCGATAGATGGCTGCGGGGATGCCGCGCAGGTCGTCGACGGGCGTGGCGGTGCCGTTGATGGCGATGGTGAGTGTGACAGGCAGGGAAGACTCGGGGATGACGGCGGCAGCGGCGGCCACGCCGAGCGACCAAGCCAAGACTACCACCTCTTCGCGAGGGCCAACGTCTGGCAACGACAGCGAGGTGTAGTCGCTGACCACGGCGATGTCGTAGCCTTCGCAGCGGAGCTCTTGGTAGGCTGAGGCGTCGGTGCTCCATCCGGCAAATATCAAAATCAGGCGAGCGCTCTGCTCGTCAACTACGTATTCAAGCTTCATTTCACCTACAAAGTTAGCTGTTTTAATCGAGATTTCCTAATTGGG
>CAZJWM010000098.1:3403-7727 GCA_964549975.1 uncultured Bacteroides sp.
GGTTATTGTTTGGGGGCGTCGAGCTGTTGGAGCATGTGCTTGGTGGCGCCGATGAGTTGGGCGTCGTAGCCGCGGCTCACTTCGTCGGGTTGGTTGTAGATTACCACGTCGGGGTTGAGCTGTTGGTTTTCGAGCACACGGCCTTTCATGTCGAGCGATGTGACTTGAGGCACGCCGAAGAGCAGCGACGGGTCGATTTGGTTTTCCCACCACACGGCGGTCATGGTGCCGGGGATGGGGGCACCGATCACGGGGCCGAGACCGAGGGCCTGGTAGGTGTAGGGGGTGCCGTGGGCGTCGCTATAGTTGCTTTCGTTGACGAGCATAGCCGAGGGTTTGGTCCATTGCGAGAAGGGTTCGCTGCCGATGTATTGACCGCGGGGGGCGAAGCGCACGTATTCGCGGCCGGAGAGCAGTTGGGCCACGTCGTTGTGGAGCCAGCCGCCGCCGTTGTAGCGGGTGTCGACGATCACGGCTTCGCGGTTGCGGTAGCGGCCGAGCAGTTCGGAGTAGACTGTGCGATAGCTTTCGGAGTCCATGCCTTCGATGTGGACGTAGGCAATGCGGCCACCACTAACGGAGTCGACCACCTGCTGGTTGTGTTCCACCCAGCGGTGATAGAGCAGGTCGGAGAGTCGGCCTTGGCTGATGGGCTTGATGACGATGTCTTCGGTTTTGCCGCCTTTGGCGCGTTTGATGGTGAGGCGCGTGGCGCGGCCCGAGCGACCTTCAATCATGGGGAAGTAGTCGGCGTGTGGGGCAATTTCTTGGCCTTCGATGGCGAGAATCACGTCGCCGGGCTTGACGTCGGCTTTTTTGTCGGCGAGGGGGCCGCGGCGCACCACTTCGGTGACCTTCAGTCCGGCGCCGTCGTAGCTGTCGTCGAAGAAAGCGCCGAGCGAGGGCACTTCAAGCGAGGCCGTGTTGCCGTAGAAGCGGGCACCGGTGTGGGAGGCGTTGAGTTCGCCGAGCAGTTCGGAGAGCAGTTCGGCAAAGTCTTGGCCGTTGTTGATGTGGGGGAGGAAGCGGCGATAGGCGTCGCCATACAGACGCCAGTCGACGTTGTGGAGGTTCACGTCGTAGAACTTGTCTTTCACCTGCTTCCAGGCGTGGTCGTAGATGTAGGAGCGTTCGCTGTAGGGACGATATTCGGCGCGGGCTTCGAAGTCTACGTCGGTTTTCGAACCGGAGTTGAGGTCGATGGTTTTGATGCCGCCATCGAGCAGGAAGGCGGTGCCGGAGTCTTTGGGCGAGATGACGAGCTCACCGCGGCAGCCGCGGGCCAGGATGCGGGTGTCGCCCTCTTCGAGGTCGCGCACCCAGAGGTTGCTTTCGCCGTCGGGCGAGGAGGTGATGAAGTAGAATTTGTCGCCTTTTTCAGAGAGCAGATAGTCGGAGAGGTGAGAAGCTCCGGGGGTGAGTCTCATCATGCGATATTTGGCGTTTTCAAAGTCAAATTCCAGGGGTTTCACCTTCTTTTTCTTATCCTTGTCTTTGTCTTTGTCGTCGTCATCATCTTTGTCGTCGTCTTTCTTGCCCTCTTTCTCTTTGAGTTGGGCCAGTTCCTCTTCGCTCATGCGGAAGCGGTCGTAGGCTTCGCCGTCGAAAAACATGATGTAGACGTCGCGTTCGGCGCCCCAGCTGCCGTGGCTGCGATAGCCTTTGCGGTCGGTTGACCAGATCATCGCTTTGCCGTCGAGCACCCATTTGGCGCCGCCGTCGGTGTAGCCGCTCTCGGTGAGGTCGTGCACCTCGGAGCCGTCGGCTTTGACCATGGCCACGTCGGAGTTGTTCCAGCCGCCGATGCCTATGTAGTCAATCAGGAGCCAGCGGCTGTCGGGGCTCCAGGAGAAGGAGATGTCGCCGTCGGTGTAGGAATAGTTGAATTTGCCGTCGAGCACGGTGACGGGGTTTTTGCCGTTTTTGAGTTCGACGGTGCGCAGGGTGGTGCGATTTTCAAGGAAAGCCACAAGTTTGCCGTCGGGGCTCACTTCGGGTTGGAAGGCGGGGGAGCCGTCTTCGGCGCGGTAGAGCGACTTTTCGGTGATTTTGGTGGCGTAGGTGAAGTGCTTCTCCTTGTCGTCGTCGATGGTGGCGGTGAAGAGTTGCCATTGGCCGTCGCGTTCGCCGTCGTAGACCAGTGTGCGGCCGTCGGGGGCGAAGCTCACGCAGCGTTCCTGTTCGGGGGTGTTGGTGATTTGACGGGTGGTGTCATATTTCACGGATGTGACGTAGACGTCGCCGTGGACCACGAAGGCCACTTCGTCGCCCTCGGGGCTGACGGAGAAGGATGTGGCTCCGCCGCGGCGCACTGTCTTGATGAGTTCGCGGGTGTAGTCGTCGGTGACGATTTCCACGTTGACCTTCGAGGGGGTGGTGGCTCCGGGGGCCAGCGTGTAGATTTCACCATTCCAGCTGAAGGCCAGAGTGCCGGCGTTGGAGGCCGAGAGTGAGCGCACGGGGTGGGTGGTCAGCGAGGTCAGCGCGGTGTCGTTGTCGCCCACGGCGCCGAGCGAGCGGCGGTGCACGTTCAGCGTGCCGTTGGAGTGTTCGGAGGTGTAGTAGAAGCTCTGACCGTCGGCGGCCCACACGGGGTTGAGGTCGTTGCCGGCAAAGGTGGTTTGGCGGGTGAATTTGTCGCCCTCTTTGAGCCAGATGTCGGCGGTGCCGCTTGAGCGTTCATGTTTGCGCAGGGGGTCTTCATAGCCTTTGCGGTCTTGATAGAGCACACGGCCGTCGGAGCTGACGCTGATGGCGCCGGCGGGCACGGTCATGTAGAGCGTGGGGCGGGTTTTGCCGTCGGCTGCCACGGAGTAGACTTGCGATTGGAAACCGCCTTGAGCGGCCTGTTGCGCCGGCATCATTGTGCATGAGAAGAGCACGGCGTCGTTGCCCAGCCATGAGAGCACACTCTCCTTGCCGGAGAATGTGGTGAGGCGGCGAGGCGTGCCGCCCTCGGAGGGCATCACGTAGATGTCGACGGAGCCTTCGCGGGTGCCGTTGAAGGCCAGGCGGGTGCCGTCGGGGCTCCAAGTGGGCGCGGAGTTGTAGCCCTGAGTGGTGAGGCGGGTGGCGGTGCCGCCGCCGGTGGCCACGGTGTAGATGTCGCCTTTATAGGTGAAGGCAATGCGTTGTCCGTCGGGGGAGATGGCCGTGTTGCGAAGCCACAGTGGGGTGGTGTCGGCGTCGGTTTGCTCCTGAGCGGAAACGCCGAGCGCTGCCAAAAGCAGCGCTCCGGTGAGGAAAAATTTGTTCATTCTTGCGATGAGTGAATTGCGTGGGTGGGAGATTATTCGGCGCGGAGCAGGAAGAAGTTTTTCTTGCCGCGTTGCACCAGGATATATTTGTCTTGCAGGAGCATGTCGGCCGAGGCGAGGGCGTTGGGGTCGGTGACTTTCTCCTTGTTGACGCTCACGCCGCCGCCTTGCACCATTTTGCGGAATTCGCCCTTGGAGGGGAACACCGTGGAGATGGGGTCGGTGAGCAGGTCGGCCAGACGGGTTTCGCCGCTGATGATGGACTGACGGCTGACGGTGAATTGGGGCACGCCGTCCATCACGTCGAGCAGGGTGGCTTCGTCGAGATGGTGGAGGGCTTCAACGGCTTTGGGGTTGAAGAGAATCTGCGAGGCCTCTTGAGCGGCGAGGAAGTCGGCTTCGGAGTGAACCATGGTGGTGATTTCCTGAGCCAGACGTTTCTGCAGGGGGCGCAGGCCGGGGTCAGCAGTCTGTTGGGCCACCAAGTCGGCAATCTCTTCGCGCGAGAGGGTGGTGAAGATTTTGATATATTTTTCGGCGTCGGCGTCGGAGACGTTGAGCCAGAATTGGTAGAAGCGATAGGGGGAGGTGTAGCGACGGTCCAACCACACGTTGCCGCTTTCGGTTTTGCCAAACTTGCCGCCGTCGGCTTTGGTGATCAGCGGGCAGGTGAGGGCGAAGGCTTCGCCGCCTTCGGTGCGACGAATCAGCTCGGTGCCGGTGGTGATGTTGCCCCATTGGTCGCTACCGCCCAGCTGCAGACGGCAGTGTTTGTGGCGATAGAGGTAGAGGTAGTCGTAGCCTTGGAGGAGCTGATAGGAGAACTCGGTGAACGACATGCCCTGCTGGTTGTCGCCGCCCAGGCGCTTCTTCACGGAGTCTTTGGCCATCATATAGTTGACGGTGATGTGTTTGCCGATGTCGCGGATGAAGTTGAGGAAACCGTAGTCTTTCATCCAGTCGTAGTTGTTGACGAGTTCGGCGGCGTTGGGGGCGTCGGAGTCGAAGTCGAGGAAGTGGGAGAGTTGCTTTTTGATGGCTTCCTGATTGTGGCGAAGGGTCTCTTC
>CAZJWM010000099.1:0-7595 GCA_964549975.1 uncultured Bacteroides sp.
ACCCCGTAGGCGGCGACCTCCCGCAGTATCAGGGCATCCGCCACATCCACCTCCGCGACTTCCTCTCGCAAGGCCTCTCCTGAAGAAGCCTCCCCCAAACCCTCCCCTGAAGAAGCCTCTCCCAAACCCTCCCCTGAAAGGAAGGGCTTTCTGTTGAGGCACCTGGTGCGGAAATCTGAACTATAGTTTGGATTTCTGCAGGTAATTTCTGCTTAGTAATAGTTTTTGTCACCACGGTAATTATTACGGTGGTGACAAAATGCGTTAGTGTGTTGCCGCTTGGCAGCACCTTCCCTTGAGGGGAGGGGTTGGGGAGAGGCCTCCATTTCAATTATTTTTGCGCGAGCGGAAGGGGTTGTTGAAGTCGTGTTTGAACATGATGCCGATGCCTTGTGTGGTGAGGGCAGAGCGGGTGTAGAGGTTGCGGTCGTTGAAGTGGTTGTAGGCTTTCAGGCGCCAGTTGCCGCCGCGGGTGAGGAGGTATTCGATGTCGAAGTCGCCGATAAATTGGTTGTTGTTGAGCTGTGAGTCGCGGTAGCCGAGGTTGCCGTTGAGCAGCAGTCGGTTGTTGAGCAGCGTGCTCGACAGGGCTATGTCGAATTCCATGTCGGAGAGGTTTGAGGCGTCGGAGCGGAGCGAGGGGGCCACGGTGAATTTGTTGCTGAGTTGGCCCAGGATGTTGCTCAGCTGCGAGGAGATGGTGGATGAGGCCACCGACATCAGTTCGGAGCCTTTGGCTGCCGAGGCCATATAGTCGGGGGTGTAGAACTTGTTGAGTGCCAGCAAGTAGATGATTTGGCGGTTCATCATCTCGTCGGTGGAGATGATGGAGCGCACTTTGCGGTCTACGTCGGCCGTGAGCGTGGGGAATTTCAGGTCGAAGGAGATGTCGGGCTGTTGCATCGAACCGGCCACGTTGAGCACGGCGTTGACCGGCACGTTGGTGCGGGCCACCTCCTTGTCGGTTTGAAACGATTGGTCGAGGTCGAGCAGGTTGGCGTTGAGGGCGTAGAGCGCGGAGATGTCGAGTTGTGCGTCGTAGGGGTTGCCGTGGAAGGCGATGGTGCTCCCTTCGGCTATGGTGAATTTCTTGATGATGATGTCTTGGAGAGTGAAGAGATAGTCGCCGCGCGTGATGTTGTAGTTGCCAAACATGCGCAGGTCGTCGTTGGCCGTGGAGTAGAGCAGGTTGGCGTGGCCGTTGCCGTAGGCGGTGATTTTATCGCCGCCCACGGGGTCCATCACCAGAGTGATTTTGGCCTGCGGATTGATGTCGACGTTGATGTCCATGGCGTAGGATGAGGCCACCTCCTGTTGGGCAAGAGAGCGCACCTTGTCGAACATCACGCGGTCGAGTTGCGGCGTGCCGGGGTTGAGCGAGTCGATGGCCACGGGCGAGTGGACCGAGGCGTCGTGGAGCGTGAGGAAGGAGTATTCGCCGGCTTGCAGAGCGTCGGTCAAGACGAAGGTGAACTCCGAATTGCCCGTGGTGGCCACGTTGGCGCCGATGTCCACGTGGCCGGGGACACCCTTCACGTAGGCCGTGCCGTTGCCGAATATGCGGCCATACCAGCGCTCGCCCTCTTTGGCCGGCTGGTCGTAGACGAGCAGGTCTTTGGCGTCGGTGACGCGGAAGTCGAATTCGGGGCGCTTGAAGTGGGAGTGGCGCAGTGCGCCGTTGAGCGTGGCGGTGTGGCCGTAGGCGTCGCGGATGGTTAGATTGTTGATGTCAACGATGCCCGAGCGCAGGTGCACGGAGTCGGTGGCGTGGTAGGCCACGTTGGTGAAGGCCAGGCGCACCGTGAAGTCGTGGGCCATCAAGTCGCCGGTCATGTCCACGAGTTTGAACGTGCCAAACAGGTGGGCCTTGCCCGAGGCCTCGCCCGAAACTTCAGAGGCGAAGGCGTTCATGAAGGTCATCAGGAAACCCATCTGCGCGTGGTTGGCGTCGAAGTTCAGGTCGAGCACCTCGGTGGTGGGGTAGATGGCGCCGTAGATGCGCGATTGAAGGCCGTTCTTCTGGTCGATTCGGGCGTCGAGGGCTATGCCCTGACTCTCCGGAAGCCAGGCGGCGCGGATGTTGCCGTCGCCCATCACGCAGTGGCCGTAGCTGAGGCCGGCCACGTGGAGATTGTCGGTGGTGATGACGGGCGATTTGCTCAGCAGCGCCGAGGCGTGGACGGTGCCGCCGGCGGTGCCGCCAAACATCACGGCGTCGCCTATGTTGAGCGTTTCAAATAGATAGTCGAGGTCTACGTCTTTCAGCGCCACCTCAAGTGTGGCGGTGGTGTCGGCACTGACGCTGCCGTCGATCACCAGGCTCTGGCCGCGGCGGTCGACTCGCAGATTGCTGACCGTGATGAGCTCCGGCGAGAGATAGAGCGCGGCGGGGCGGATGTGCCACGTGCTGTCGTTGAAGAGCATCTCCGTGGGGCGAATGTTGACGAAGGCCGTGCGGCGCTCGGGGTCGACGTCGAAGTTCAGCGCCAGGGCGCCTTCGGAGCGTTGGCGCGGGTTGTCGATGCCCCAGTCGAGGCGCAGGTCGCCGTTGCCGTGGTCCACGTCGGAGGCCACGTTCACGCTCAGGTCGCCGCGGTTGGTTTCGAGCAGCGTCTGCGCCAGGATTGAGGCCCCTTGCGCGCCGAGTGTGGCTTCGAGGCGGGTGCCGCGAATCAGTTTGTCGCCCTTGCGCAGGTAGGGGGCGCGCAGGGTCACGGCGGCGGTGGTGTCGGCGCTTGAGAGCGAGGCGTCGAGGGTGATGGGGTAGAGCGGGCGAACCGGCAGCCGCAAGAAGTCGGCAAGCTCCTCATTCTCCATGATTTGCACCTTGGCGCGGAGCGTGGCCGGACGTTCTGCAGGGGCGGCCTCGGCGGGTTGCTTGAGGTTGAGGGCCGCGGCGGCGAGTTGCAGGGCCGTGTGTTGCACCTGCGGCAGAGTGTATTCGCCTTCAACCCACGCCGTGAGCAGCGACGACGAAAACTCCAGACTCTGCGGCGCAGAGCTGTTGTGCATCGTCAGGGCAATGGGGTCGACGTGGATGTCCACTCCGGTGGAGTCGTTGTGGAAGTTCAGTCGGTCGAGGCGCACGGAGCCGTCGGCCGTGGCGAGTGAGCTGCCGGTGAGGTCGGCGGCCAAGTGTCCGGCAAAGGTGCGACCGGGGTATTTGTCCCAAAGGCGCAGGGCCGCGGGATTGATGTGGCTGATGTCTGTGTCGAGCAGCAGGCGCAGAGTGCCGTCGGAGTCAACGTCGAGCAGCGAGGCGTCGGCGGTGACGGCCACTTCCGGGTCGTCGATGCTCAGCGACGCGGAGCCGCGCATGTCGGTCATCTCCACAGTGGCGCCGATGTTGGAGTAGGCGTATCCGCGAAACTCCACGTAGGCCACGTCGAGGTCGGCCGTGAGCGATGAGTGGCGTTTCCCTTCGAGCGAGCCGTCGAATCCGGCGCTGAAGGTGGCGCTGCCCAAGCCGCTCTGCGGGGCCACAAGCGAGAGCATCAGGTCTGTGGCGTCGACTTGGCCGCTGAGGGCCACGTTGCTCCCTGAGATGGCGCCTTCGCCGGAGAGGTCAACGCTGCCGGCGTCGGAGCTGAGCGAGGCGTCGGCGGTGAAGGCCGAGGGCGAGCCGTCGGCATCGACCTGCAGCTGAATCAGTCCGCATTGCGCCAGCGGGGCCACTTTCAGCGCAATGGCCGGGCGCAGGATGCCCACCACGGGGAGCAGCGCCGGCGCGGAGATTTCGGCCTTGACGGAGCCTTGGCGCAGGGCTATTTCGTCGGCGTTGAAGAGGTTGAGGATGGTGCCTTCGGCCTCGAGATGACTGTCGACAAGCGGCACGTCGACCTTCAGACGCTTGACGTGGATGCTGTCAGGCACGCCGCTGAGCAGCGCGTCAACCCTGACGGGCTGCGCCACCGCCGGCATTCCGGCCACGAAGTGGCTCAGGTCGGAGAGGTAGATTTCCGTGCCGCGGCATATCTCCAATTCCGTGGGCGATGCGAGCATTGCGGGAATCAGTTGGTCGGGCGAAGGGTAGGGCACTCGTAGCGGCCCAATGGCTATGTTCGATGAGTTGAAGCGCGTGGAGAAGTCGTCGATGCAGAGCAGCGAGTCGGTCATGGCCACGCGCGCATGGAAGTCGTGGATGCGCACCCCACACTGTTCGCGCAGGGCCAAACGCTTGAGCGACAGCGTCACCTCGTCGGCGCTGATTGAGGGCGCGGAGATGTCGGCGGTGAGGTCGCTGATGTGGATGTGGTTGGGGTTGAAGAGCCCTTCGGGGGCTTCGTCGGCCGAGAGCACGTCGTAGGTCACGGCGCCGCGGCGGAGCACCACGGTGTTCACGGCCAGGCGCAGCGTCATCGGCTTTTTCTCTTGGTCGGGGCTCTTGAGTCGGTCGAGAATCGGCTGCACGTTCAACGGCGAGTCGGGCGTGGCGCGATAGATGTGAAGTTCCGGGGCGAAGAGTTCGGCGTCGGTGATCACCAGACGGCGCGAGAGTAGCAGCTGAGTGACGCTCACGCCGCAACCGATGTGGTCCACGCTCAAGATTGTGTCGCCGCAGACGGAGTCGATCACGGCGGCCTTCGAGAGGCCCACCCTCGCAAAGGGTTCAATCCAGAGCTTTTCGATTTTCACTTGCGCGCCTAACAGCGACGAGAGCTCCGTCTCGGCCGTCAGACGCAGACGTTCGCGCACGGGGCCAAGCCAGAGCAGTAGATATAGAAGAAGCGGTATCCCCACTGTCAGCGACAGCAGAGATACCACAATCAGTCGGATTATTTTGTAGCTACGCTTCACAGACCTTTGCCGTGACAAGCCTTATACTTCTTACCGCTACCGCAGGGACAGGGGTCGTTGCGGCCGATTTTCGGGTCGGCTTTCACGGGCATGGGAGCTTGTCGTTGGCCTTGGGGCGCATTGGCGGCTTGGCGCTGGGCGTTTTCGCCGGGATAGGCTTCCTTGGAGGCATTGTAGCGCGAATAGTCGGTGTGTTGACTTTGGGGCATGGCGCGCTCCACTTCGGGCTGCGGCTTGGCGGGCTCTTGTGAGGCCTCAGCGGCTTGTTGGGCCTGCTGCGGGGGCACCTGGCGCACGTAGATTTGACCGCGCATCAGCGCCGACGAGGCCTTGACGTTGAGCTGGTTGAGCATGTTTTCAAACAAGTGGAACGATTCCACCTTGTAGATCACCAGCGGGTCTTTCTGCTCGTAGGATGCGTTTTGCACCGATTGACGCAGGTCGTCGAGTTCGCGGAGGTGTTCCTTCCAGAGCTCGTCGATGGTGCTGAGCATCAGCAGCTTGTGCCATTCGTCAACGATGTTGCGACATTGCTGGTTGTATGACTCTTCCACGTTGACAATCAGGCGGAACAGGCGTTTGCCGTCGGTGATGGGCACTTGGATGATGTCTTTATAACCGCGATTTTCGTAGAAGTCTTTGATGACGGGAGCGGCGATTTCGATGATGCGCTCGCTCTTGCGGTTCATAGCTTCGATGGCGGCGGCGTGCATGCGTTCCACCAGCTCCTCCTTGTCAAGCGAGGTGAATTCCTTTTCGGTGAAGGGGGCCTCGATGGTGAGCATGGTGAGCAGGTCGTTGCTCAGCAGAGCGTATTCGCCGGGCACTGCGGGGTCGTGTTGATTCAGCAGGTCTTCCACCACGTCGTAGAGCATGTTGGTGATGTCAATGCCCACGCGCTCGCCCTTGAGGGCGTGCTGGCGACGCGAGTAGATGTAGGTGCGCTGCTTGTTCATCACGTCGTCGTATTCCAGCAGGCGTTTGCGGATGCCGTAGTTGTTTTCTTCGACGCGCTTCTGGGCCTTTTCGATGGATTTGTTCACCATGGGCGATTCAATCATCTCGTCGTCTTTGAAGCCCAGACGGTCGAGCATCTTCATCACCTTGTCGGTGGCAAACAGGCGCATCAGGGTGTCTTCAAACGACACGAAGAACACCGACGAACCCGGGTCGCCCTGACGGCCGGCACGTCCGCGCAGCTGGCGGTCGACGCGACGCGACTCGTGGCGCTCGGTGCCGATGATGGCCAAACCGCCGGCGGCTTTGACGCTCTCGGGGAGCTTGATGTCCGTACCACGGCCGGCCATGTTGGTGGCGATGGTCACCGTGGCGGGCTGACCGGCGCGTGCCACGATTTCAGCTTCCTTTTGGTGGAGCTTGGCGTTGAGCACGGAGTGGTTGATGTGGCGCATGGAGAGCTGGCGGCTGAGGTTTTCGGAGATTTCCACCGAGGTGGTGCCCACCAGCACGGGGCGACCCTCCTTGACCAGACGCTCGATTTCGGTGATGACGGCGGCATACTTGGCCTTCTTGGTCTTGTAGACGCGGTCGTTCATATCGTCGCGGGCAATGGGGCGGTTGGTGGGGATGGTCACCACGTCGAGTTTGTAGATGTCCCAGAATTCGCCCGCTTCGGTTTCAGCGGTACCGGTCATGCCGGCCAGCTTGTGATACATGCGGAAATAGTTTTGCAGGGTGATGGTGGCGAAGGTCTGCGTGGCAGCTTCCACTTTCACGCCCTCTTTGGCTTCGATGGCTTGGTGCAGTCCGTCGGAATAGCGGCGACCCTCCATGATACGGCCGGTCTGCTCGTCGACGATTTTGATTTTGCCGTCGTCGATCACGTATTCTTCATCTTTGTTGAAGAGGGTGTAGGCTTTGAGCAGCTGGCTCACGGTGTGGACGCGTTCGGCCTTGATGGCATAGGTCTGCATGGCCTCGTCTTTGCGGGCGGCGCGTTCGGTGGGGTCGGCGATGGTCTCGATTTCGGAGAGCTCGGCGGCGATGTCGGGCAGCACGAAGAATGTGGGGTCTGTGCTCGAACCGGTGAGCACGTCGATGCCCTTGTCGGTGAGGTCCACCTGACGGTTCTTTTCGTCAACCTTATAGTAGAGCGGCTCCACGGCCTTGGGCATTTCGCGAGCGTTGTCTTGCAGGAAGTAGCCCTCGGTCTTGAGCAGCAGCGCCTTCATGCCCTCTTGTGAGAGGAGCTTGATCAGCGGCTGATATTTGGGGCCGGCCAGATATGCGCGATAGAGCGCCAGGGCGCCCTCTTTGGCGGTGTCGGAATTGTCGGAGCCAATCTTTTCGCGAGCTTCGGAGAGCAGTGCGATTTGCAGCTTGCGCTGGGCCTCCACCACGTTTTGCACGTTTTGCTTATACTGGTCGAAATATTGGTCTTCGCCTTTGGGCACGGGGCCGGAGATGATCAGCGGGGTACGGGCATCGTCGATCAACACGGAGTCTACCTCGTCGACGATGGCGTAGTAGTGCTTGCGCTGCACCATGTCGTCGGGGCTCATGGCCATGTTGTCGCGCAGATAGTCGAAGCCGAATTCGTTGTTGGTGCCGAAGGTGATGTCGCAGTTGTAGGCGGCGCGACGCTGCGGCGTGTTGGGCTGGTGTTTGTCGATGCAGTCAACGGTCTGGCCGTGGAACATATACAGCGGGCCCATCCATTCGGAGTCGCGCTTGGAGAGGTAGTCGTTCACGGTCACCACGTGGACGCCGCGGCCCGAGAGCGAGCGCAGGAACACGGGCATGGTGGCCACGAGGGTTTTACCTTCACCGGTAGCCAT
>CAZJWM010000100.1:0-7530 GCA_964549975.1 uncultured Bacteroides sp.
CGCCTGATTCGCAGTCGTTTGCGCGTGTCGCAGCGCGTTTGTCACATCGGTGTAACAAAATTTTCACAATTTTGTGACACAACATATCTGATTAATCGCTATCTTTGCGACGTAACTCCCACCCCCCCCAGGCAGTTACGTGTTTACCTCGCTTTTCTACACTATTACAAACATATAACACTCATTATCCAAAGTATGCGTCAACTTAATTCATTACGTAAGCTCGCTGCTGCGCTGATACTTTGCGCATCTACAGCCCCCTACGTCCACGCAGACGGCTCAGACCTCGATATCCAATCGGGCAACTGCTACGTCATCACAAACTATTACACCGGCTACAGCACCTCCGGAACAACCTACAGCCTAAACGTTGGCAGCTCAGGTCTGGTGCGTACGCTCACTTCCTCTGCCGACACCAAGGCCCTCGCCTTCAGATTCATCCACCAAGACGACGGCACATGGCACATCCAACACGTGCAAACCTCGAAATTTGTGAAATCCACAAACGGCAGTACCCAAGTGGCGCTCACCACCGACGAATCGGAGGCCGGCAGCTACACCGTGGTCAACGCTGCCAATAGTGGCTATTACGCTATCGGTTACTCCTCGGGCGGATCCGTTGGCACGAACGACTACATACACGCAGGAACTGCCAACACCAACGTTACCGCTTGGAGCGCCGACGCACAGGCCAGCCAATGGAGCTTCACCTTGGCCGCTCGCGAAATCACCGTCAACTATCGCGATGCCAACACGCAGACCACCCTATTGTCAACAACTCAAACCGTATTCTTGGGCGAGACCATCGGCACCACCGAGGTGACCGCCACCTCCGATGCCACCGTCACCGTCGACGTCACCACTGAAGAATGTCGCTTCTTGAGCTACAACGGCCTCAAACAAACCGAGCCCAAGCAAGACTTCATCTACGCCGACGAATCGTCGCTCAAACAGAAGGTCCAAACTGCCGGCTCCACCGACGTTGAGCTCTCAGACAACACGCTCTTCAAAATCTTCACTCTCCCCGACGGCACCTGCGCCATCTACAGCGTCAGCGCCGCGAAATTTGTCGACCCCATCGTGGCAAGCACGGCCACTACTCTGGGCACCACCATGGGCATCTTCACCAAAACCTACGACGCCACACGCCAAGCCTACTACATCGGCAACGCCACAGCCACATCAACCTCCGACAAGCTCTATCTGAACGCGCTCGGCGGCCCGACCGATAACAATAGCGTCGGTGGATACTCCGTTGACGACGGCTCCTACTGGTTCATCATCCCCAAAGACAACACCGAAGACGCCGTCAGCAACTACGTGAACCACTTCGGCGACACCCGCTCGCTGACGATGATCAACAACTCCGTTGACAAGATGTATTCCAACATGGCCGCCGACTACGACGGCACGGGCCTTTCAGCCCTCATCGACGGCAACACCTCCACCTGGTATCACTCACAGTATCAAGGCAACTACACCAGCGCCATCCACAACCTCATAATCCGCCTCAACGAAGGCAACACATCCACGGCCTTCACCGTGAAATATGTGCGCCGCCAAGCCGACTACTACGCCAACCCCACCGACATCAAAGTCTATGGCTCGAAGGACTCCGACACCGACCTCGGCGAAATCTCCGACTGGGAAGAAGTGACCGAACTCACCACCGACGATGGCCTGGGCCAAGACGCCGGCACCTTCAGCTTCGACACCAAAGGTCAGCAATATGCAGCCCTGCGTTTCGACGTGATTGAATCCTACGAGAAATATGGCTCGACCATCCGCACAGCCGTCTATTTCAACTACTCCATCTTCGAGCTCTACGACCTTGCCAACGCCGACCTGCTCGGCGCCTACGACAACGTCAACACCATCGACCTGGCCACAAGCTCTGCTGCCGACGTCGACAATGCCTACGCCACTTTCGACAACGTGAGCCTCGTGAACTCCCTGCAGCAGGACAACACCGAGCGATACACGATCACCAACGTCGACACCGCCCGCGGCGCCCTGGTCTACGACCCCACCAAGGAGGACAACTACATCTACGTGACCGAAACGGCTGACAACACCAACGCCAACCACATCTGGTCGCTCATCCACCACAACGGCGAAACCTACCTCTACAACCACGGCGCCAAACTCTATGCCAACGCCTATGGCGACCGCAACACCCTCAACAGCGAAGGCAACGAGTCTGAGGCCGCTGCCGAACACCACAGCTTCTCATGGCATCTGACCGACGTGCCCACCCCCGTGGAAATCACAAAATATGCCGACGCCGACCAAGCTGAAGCCGTCTGCATCATCGGCGGCGTGAACTCCATCGACGGCAAAGAGCCAGGCATGTCGGCCTTCACAGACCGTCAGCACCCCGTGGTGGTGTGCAACGGCGCCTCAAGCGCCACCGACGGCAACGGCTGGATCTTCACCAAAGTTGACGAAGCCGCCGACGGCGACGACATCGACGCAGTGATCGAAACCAAAGCCACCAACGAGGAATCGGCCAACCAAGCCTACGAAGAAGCCGTGGCCTACACCGACGGCGACGAAAACATCGTGGGCAACTTCACCATCGAATCGCAACAAGCCATCCGCGACTTCTGCAACGAAAACGGCGGCGCCGACGCCATTGAGCACGCCATCACCCTGGGCGAACGCGTAGGCCTCGTCGCCGACAAGGTCTACACCTTCAAAACCGCCGACGACAAATATTGGGGCATCAACGCCTCCGACAAAGCCGAAGCCATGGACTACGACGAAAGCAAGTCGGAGTATTACCTCTGGATGTGCGAACAGCCCGAAGGCGGCGAAAGCTTCAAGTTCTACCACGAAATCAACAACGGCACCTCCTCCACGCCGGCCGCCGCTCCCGCCATGCGCCGCGCAGCCGCCACAGACGACATCCAGAAGGTCTACCTCTCAATCGACGGCACCGACACCTTCTCCGACATCACCTACCCCGCCATGGGCCAAACCCAACTGACCTCCAACGGCTCCACCCTGGTGATCACCGGCACCGACGAAACCAGCGTTGAAACCGTCACCGAAATCAGCGAAATCCTCGCCGACGATGCCGACGCCACAGCTCCCGCCTACGACCTGCTTGGCCGCCGCATCCTCGACGCCAACCGCCACGGCCTGCGCATCTCCAACGGCCGCCTGCTCCTCCGCTAATACCAATTAAGAGTTAGTAAATATAGCCCACCTAAGTCCCGACGGCCCTCGCCGCCGGGACTTCCTTTTCTCCGCAATTGAAAGAGGAAAGTGGAAAGTCCATAGTCCCCCAATTAGACCAATTAGACCAATTAGACCAATTCAGCCGCACAAGAGCGCGCCGGCGGCGCGCAGTGTGCCAGGTCCACCCGGGCGGCGGAGCGCAAAACGTCCCGGCGAGCCGTGGCTCGTCGGGACGTTCAGTGTGTGGGGGATGCGGGGGATTAGAAGCGGATCTTGCGGCGATCGTTGGTGATGTAGAGGTTGCCGCGGATGGGCTGCTTCACTTGGCGACCGGTGAGGTCGAAGTAGGTCACCGTGGCTGCATGGGCGTCGTCGGCGCTGATTTCGTCGATCGAAGTGTTGTCGTCCATGAGTTCGATATACCACTTGGAGTTGTCGGCCGATGCGGTCCAGATCACCACTTTGCCTGCGGAGTCGAGGTGGATGGCGGGATAGGATGCGTTGGCGCCGTCGAGGCTAACGATAGCGGAGCGGCCGTCGGCAGCAGATTCGATGGTGAATTTGCCGGCTTCGTCGGCCGTTTCGGTGGTGGAGCAACGGGTGTTGGTGGCCGAGGGGAGCACGGCGAAATATTTGCCCGAAGCGGCGTTGAAGAATGTCCAAGCGTTGGCTTCGCCGGCCACGGGAATCAGCTGCCATTCACAACGCTCGTTGTAGACCTGCGGCAGAATCAGATATGAGCTCTGAGCACTGGCCGAGAGGTAGAGGGTTTTGCCCTCATAGGTGGCGTAGTTGTTGGCCGAGATGATGCGATAGATGGCGTTGTCTTTGGGGACAATCACTGAGGTGTTGTTGGCCAGAGCGGCGTTGAAGGCGATGTAGTCGTTGACGCTGCCGGATGCCTTGAATGCGGCCAGAGCGGCTTCAGCGTCGGGGCAGCCGTCGCCGGTGGGTTGACCGAGATATTTGCCGGGTTCGATGCCTGTGGGGGCTTCGGCTTCAAGGCGAGTGTTCATGATTTCGAGGGTGAACTCTTTGGCCACGGCGCCGTCGGTGTCGGCGCAATATTCATATTGGCCGTCGGTGAGCTCTTCGAGGGTGAAGTTGCGATACACGCCGCAGTAGTCCAAACCGCAGGTTTCTTCTTCGTAGAGGAAGCCCAGGGTGTTGTTTTGCTGCCAGCACATGGTGGAGTAAGCGCTGGCCAACGGGGTCACCAAATAGAAGCCGTCGAAGGCGGTGAAGCATTGAGGCGAATTGAAGTCGGTGGAGCTTTCCAGAGCCTTCCAAGCGATGGTCACGTCGATGCGCGAGGTGGAGCGGGGGAACGATTGCAGGGCCATGTAGCATTGTTTGCCGGTGGCCACGTTTTTGGCGGGAACGATGAGGATTTCGCCGTTGCAAGCGTTGATGGTTGTGCCGGCGCCCATGTTGGTGTTCACGCTGCCCATCCAGTCGCCCTTGTTGGCCTTGGCGTCGGTGTAGCGGAAGATGTCGAAGTTGCGGTTGCCGCCGCTGCAACGGGCCGAGAGGAGCACGCTGCCGTCGGGGAGCTCTTCAGCTTTGGGTTCGTCGCCGCTGGCTGCCACGGGGGGAGTCATCGGGTCGCCGAGGATGGCCCACGATTTGCCGAAGTCGTCGGAATAGAGACACCAGTTGCTCACCACACCGGCTGCGTTGTTGTAGCCGGAGAGCACGGCATAGAGGCGATAGTAGTCGCCCACCTTAATCTTGCTGCTCTGGCAGATGCGGCCCGAGCCGAAGAACATGGAGTCGATGTAGCCGTTGGGGCAGGTGCCGTCGAAAAGCGAGTAGATATCTTCGGTGATGTTGTCGAAGTGGGTCCAAGTGTCGCCGCCATCTTCGCTATACCAGCGGGCCACTTGGTTGGGGTTGTCGCGACGGCCGCTCCAGAAGGGGGTGCGACCGCACACGCTCATCACCAGCAGCTTGCCGCTCTCGCGGTCGCTCACAATGGCAGCGTCGCCAAAGCCGCAGTCGGGGTTTTGCAGCGAGGTGGCCAGTGTGCCGTTGCCGGTGCCTTGGGCCACGGGCTCTCCTGCGGAGTCGCGCATATGGTCGGGGGTGCTCCAGGTCAGGCCGTTGTCGTTGGAAACGGATTGATAGAGGTCGATACGGCCGTTGCCGATATCGGCGCCGCTATAGCGATAGTCGTTCAGAGCAATGACGCGACCGGCATTGGGGCCGGCGGCCACGGTGGCGATAGCGGGAATGCGATAGCAAACGGTGTAGCCCGTGGTGCCGTCATAGCGGAAGACGATTGTGCCGTGGTTCACCCACACTGTGGGCTGATACACCACCTTGAGGTCTTTCACTGTGGCAGGGCCGGTGATGGTCATGCCGGTGTTGTCTTCGCCGGAACCGGTGATGGTGACGGTTTGACCGTTGGCATCGGTGTAGGTGGCCGATTTGATGCAATAGCCCGAGGGGGTGTTGAAGGCCCACGTGCCGGCCGAGAGTTCGCAGCCGTTGGCAATGGTGCCGCCGTCGCAGCTTAGAGTGATTTCAGGGTCGAGGCTCAACACCCAGGGCGATGCGCCGGTGGCTGTGGCAGCCGCGATGGTGCGGGGGCCTTCGGCGATGCGCACCGACGAACCGGCATCGGCGCCGGAGGTCCAGAACGACACCTTGTTGCTGCGGTTGTTCATGCGAGCACTGGAGATACCTTTGAGGTTGAGATAGTATGACTCGTCGGTCAGCGATGACGAAGTGGTAAACTGCCATTGATACACGTAGGAGGCGTCGCCCGCAGCCTTGAGGATGGCGTAGGAGCTGCCGCCGGTGTTGCCGTCGGAGGTCACCGATGTGGGGCCGGCAAGCATTTTCTCAGAGCCCACGGCCTTGTTGTAGATCTGATAGCCGTCGGTGTCGTTGCCGGTGAAACACCACAGGTCGGCGTCGGCAAACTCTGTGGTTACCTGATTCAAAGGAAGATAAGTGGCGTCGGAGCCAACATCGTGGATATAATATCCGGCGGCGGCCAGGCGCAAAGTGTACCACTTAGTGCCGTCGGCAAACGTGCCGTCGGAATTAATTGTGGTCACTTCAAACGGCAATGCAGCGGCTCCGAGAGCGGTAGCCAACACTGCTGAAAGGAGTAAGTTTCTTTTCATGGAGAAATCGTTGTTGTGATAATTAATTGTTTCTGCTGCAAATTTAGCAATTTTTCCCCACAAAACCAACACCCCTTCATGCAAAAAAAAGCCTCGCAGGCGCCCGGGCGGGCTGCTGCGAGACTCTGTGAGTTAGAGGCTGTGGATGCGCTTACGCTTCGGCCACGGGAGTGACGTTGATGAAGCGACGGCCGTTGCGACCTTCGGTGAACACCACAGTGCCGTCAATCAGGGCGTAGAGGGTGTGATCTTTGCCGATGCCCACGTTCAAACCGGGGTGGTGCACGGTGCCACGTTGACGTTTCAGGATATTGCCGGCCTTAGCAAATTGGCCACCAAAAATCTTCACGCCCAGTCGTTTGCTTTCTGATTCGCGTCCGTTCTTAGAACTACCGACGCCTTTCTTATGTGCCATGTTCTGTTGTGAGTGGGTTTAATTGGTTATGCAACAATGTCTTTAATCACGATTTGCGAGAAGCACTGACGATGGCCGTTTTTGCGGCGATAGTCTTTGCGACGCTTTTTCTTGAACACGATGACTTTGTCGCCCTTCACGAGCTGACGCTTGACTTCGCATACAACCTTGGCACCTTCCACGGTGGGGGCACCAACCTTCACTGCACCATCGGCGTCTACCAGCAGCACGCGGTCGAACTCAACGGTGGAGCCTTCGGTAGCGCTGTCGCCCAGGTAGTGCACATAAAGGAATTTGTCTTTCTCGGCCTTGAATTGCTGGCCTTGAATTTCTACAATTACGTACATTTCTGTTAGTTACGTTTTGTGGTTAACTCCGTCGGGCGAGACCTCCATCGTGGCTGCCTGCTTATTCGGGCCCGAACGAAAACAATAAAATGCTTTTAAGCGGTGCAAAGTTACGACTTTTCCGCGGTTTACGAAACCCCACGCCCCTTTTCCCCGCGTTAAAAATTCATAAAAAAAATCGGGCCAACCGGACATTCCGCCCGATTGGCCCAATAACTTATCTTCAATAATCAAAAATCCAAAGCCCAAGCCCTAAGAACCAAGCCCTAAGAACTAAGAACTATGAACTAAGAACTATGAACTAAGAACTATGAACTAAGAACTTAAAACTAAAAGACTTTCAATTTTCAATTATCAACTTTCAATTAGATTACGCTTTGCCGTTGGAGCCGAGCACGTTGACGATTTTGTGCTTGTAGAGCTTCTCCATTTCGTCGCGAGCCGGGCCGAG